>NZ_CP041348.1:1835000-2160500 GCF_009834365.1 Komagataeibacter xylinus
GAAGAAGCAGAACGGAATGGAAAGTCCGGCCAGAGCGGGTGATAGCCCCGTATGCGTAGTGTCAGGAACAGTCCTTGAGTAGGGCGGGACACGTGAAATCCTGTCTGAACATGGGGGGACCACCCTCCAAGCCTAAATACTCCCTGGTGACCGATAGTGAACAAGTACCGTGAGGGAAAGGTGAAAAGCACCCCGACGAGGGGAGTGAAATAGACCTGAAACCGAATGCCTACAAGCAGTCGGAGCCTCTTATGGGGTGACGGCGTACCTTTTGTATAATGGGTCAGCGAGTTTCTGTTTGCAGCAAGCTTAAGCCGTTAGGTGTAGGCGCAGCGAAAGCGAGTCTGAACAGGGCGACGAGTTGCTGGCAGAAGACCCGAAACCGAGTGATCTAGCCATGGCCAGGCTGAAGGTGCGGTAACACGCACTGGAGGGCCGAACCCACGCCTGTTGAAAAAGTCGGGGATGAGCTGTGGCTAGGGGTGAAAGGCCAATCAAACTCGGAAATAGCTGGTTCTCCGCGAAATCTATTGAGGTAGACCGTCGAGTATTACCCCGGGGGTAGAGCACTGGATGGGCTAGGGGGGCCCAAAGCCTTACCAAACCTAACCAAACTCCGAATACCCGGAAGTATGAGCTCGGCAGACAGACAGTGGGTGCTAAGGTCCATTGTCGAGAGGGAAACAGCCCAGACCACCAGCTAAGGCCCCCAAATCGTGGCTAAGTGGGAAAGGATGTGAGGATTCCAAAACAACCAGGAGGTTGGCTTAGAAGCAGCCATCCTTTAAAGAAAGCGTAATAGCTCACTGGTCTAATAGAAACCTTGCGCCGAAAATGTAACGGGGCTCAAGCCACGTGCCGAAGCTGTGGGTGCATTCTATGAATGCGCGGTAGCGGAGCGTTCCGTAGGTCTGTGAAGGAGACGGGGTGACCCTCTCTGGAGATATCGGAAGTGCGAATGCTGACATGAGTAGCGACAAACAGTGCGAGAAACACTGTCGCCGAAAGTCCAAGGGTTCCTGCGCAAGGTTAATCCGCGCAGGGTGAGCCGGCCCCTAAGGCGAGGGCGAAAGCCGTAGTCGATGGAAACCGGGCAAATATTCCCGGGCCTGCCAGAAGTGACGAATACAATATGTTGTCGGGTCTTATCGGATTGATCCGGCTTTTGGAGTATTCCAGGAAATAGCTCTGGCATATAGACCGTACCCGAAACCGACACAGGTGGACTGGTAGAGAATACCAAGGCGCTTGAGAGAACGATGCTGAAGGAACTAGGCAAATTACTTGCGTAACTTCGGGATAAGCAAGACCCGTCAGTGGGCAACCATCGGCGGGTGGCACAGACCAGGGGGTAGCGACTGTTTAGTAAAAACACAGGGCTGTGCGAAGTCGAGAGACGACGTATACGGCCTGACGCCTGCCCGGTGCCGGAAGGTTAAGAGGAGGTGTGCAAGCACCGAATTGAAGCCCCGGTAAACGGCGGCCGTAACTATAACGGTCCTAAGGTAGCGAAATTCCTTGTCGGGTAAGTTCCGACCTGCACGAATGGCGTAACGACTTCCCCGCTGTCTCCAGCATCGGCTCAGCGAAATTGAATTCCCCGTGAAGATGCGGGGTACCCGCGGTCAGACGGAAAGACCCTATGAACCTTTACTGCAGCTTTGCAGTGGCATCAGAGACATTCTGTGTAGGATAGGTGGGAGGCTTTGAAACCGGGGCGCCAGTTCCGGTGGAGCCATCCTTGAAATACCACCCTGACTGTTTCTGATGTCTAACCGAGGCCTGTTAGCCAGGTCCGGGACCCTGCATGGTGGGCAGTTTGACTGGGGCGGTCGCCTCCCAAAGTGTAACGGAGGCGCGCGATGGTGGGCTCAGGCCGGTCGGAAACCGGCTGTCGAGTGCAATGGCATAAGCCCGCCTGACTGTGAGAGTGACAGCTCGATCAGAGACGAAAGTCGGCCATAGTGATCCGGTGGTCCCGCGTGGAAGGGCCATCGCTCAACGGATAAAAGGTACTCTAGGGATAACAGGCTGATCTCCCCCAAGAGTCCACATCGACGGGGAGGTTTGGCACCTCGATGTCGGCTCATCACATCCTGGGGCTGGAGCAGGTCCCAAGGGTTCGGCTGTTCGCCGATTAAAGTGGTACGTGAGCTGGGTTTAGAACGTCGTGAGACAGTTCGGTCCCTATCTGCCGTGGGTGTTGGAGACTTGAGAGGATTTGTCCCTAGTACGAGAGGACCGGGATGAACATACCTCTGGTGCACCGGTTGTCGCGCCAGCGGCACAGCCGGGTAGCTAAGTGTGGACGGGATAACCGCTGAAAGCATCTAAGCGGGAAACCCACCTCAAAACAAGGTCTCCCCAAGGGCCGTGATAGACCATCACGTCAATAGGCCAGGTGTGGAAGCGCAGTAATGCGTGCAGCTGACTGGTCCTAATCGCCCAATAGGCTCATTCCAAGGCCCCTTAAAAGGGCAACACACATGCACAGCAGTCATCCACTCTCAACACAAAATCATACACACCAACCCATCCACTTCCAGTCCAACCCCATACCGGGGAGACTGGATGACCTGGTGGCCATGGCGGGGAATGATCCACCCGATCCCATCCCGAACTCGGCCGTGAAAACCCCCAGCGCCCATGATACTGTGCCTTAAGGCACGGGAAAGTCGGTCGCCGCCAGGTCTTCCAGTCTCCCCCACAACCGCGGGGTGGAGCAGCCCGGTAGCTCGTCAGGCTCATAACCTGAAGGTCATAGGTTCAAATCCTATCCCCGCAACCATATATAAGTGTCTGAAAAGACAAGAGAAAAGCCACCCTTAAGGGTGGCTTTTTTTGTGCCCAAATCCGTCGTAGGATGCACATAGGATGCAAATGGGAGTGAAAATGCAGCGTAGTTTGGGCTGATCGCAGGTGTTTCACGATCGCGTGTTGGGTGTGATGGAACCCGGCGACGGTCAGTGGTGCGATCCCATGTTACGGTGGATCATGGTGTCTGATCCTCTCGATTCCGCGCTGGCAGGAGAGTCCCGTTGAGCGGCGCGGCTGCGTCGTCCGAGGCGCTGGCCGGCCTCGTGGAGCGGGTGACGTTCCACAACGCCGAAAATGGTTTCTGCGTCCTGCGCGTGAAGGTGCGGGGGCAGCGCGACCTGGTCACCGTTGTCGGCCATGCCGCCATGATCTCGGCGGGCGAGTTCGTGCAGATGTCGGGCCGCTGGTTCAACGATCACACCCACGGCCTCCAGTTCAGGGCCGAGTTTCTCAAGGTCAGCCCGCCGACTACGGTCGAGGGCATCGAACGCTATCTCGGTTCCGGCATGATCCGGGGCATCGGCCCCGTCTATGCGAAGAAGCTGGTGAAAGCGTTCGGCGAGGCCGTGTTCGATCTGATTGAACAGGAGCCCGGCCGTCTCCGGAAAGTGACGGGCATCGGCCCGAAGCGCGCGGAGCGGATTGTGGCTGGCTAGGCGGACCAGAATGTGATCCGTGAGATCATGCTGTTCCTGCACAGCAATGGCGTCGGCACCTCGCGGGCGGTGCGGATATTCAAGACCTACGGGCAGGACGCGGTCAGACTGATCAGCGAGAACCTCTATCGGCTGGCGAAGGACATTCGGGGAATCGGATTCAAAACCGCCGACCAGATCGCCCGGAAGATGGGGATCGCGCCCGATGCCATGATCCGGGTGCGGGCAGGGATCTCCTACGCCCTTGGCGAGGCGATGGATGAAGGGCATTGCGGCCTGCCGGTCGGGGAACTGCTGACCAGCACGGCCGAACTGAACTGCCCCGGGTTTACCGGAGAGCGATTTGTTCAGCGCTCAGGCTGCGATATCAAGTCTGCTCTGATCTGCATAGAAGGCGCGTTCGGCTTCGGCGGGAGGCCTGTAGCCAATTGGTGCCAATAGGCGTCGATTATTATACCAGTCCACCCATCTGAGTGTTTCCCATTCGACCTGCGCCATGGATTTCCATGGCCCCAGATGATGGATAACTTCGGCCTTGTATAAACCGTTGATCGTCTCCGCCAGTGCATTATCATAACTGTCACCGACCGTGCCGACCGAGGCATCGATGTCAGCCAGCGCCAGGCGTTCGGTATATCGGATCGACAGATATTGTGATCCACGGTCCGAATGATGGATCAGCACCTTATTTCCTGCAGGCTTTCGTTGCCAGATGGCCTGTTCAAGGGCATCGAGCACGAACTGGGTGGTCATGGAGGTCGAGACCTTCCAGCCCACGATCCTGCGGGCGAATACATCAATGACAAACGCCACATAGACCATGCCATTCCGGGTCTGGACATAGGTGAAGTCCGAGACCCGGAGCTGGTTGGGAACCTCGGCCCGGAACTGCCGGTTGACCCTGTCATCGGGACAGGGACGCGCCGTATCCGGACGGGTCGTGATGACCTTCCTGCCCCGGATCACCCCCTTCAGGCCCATCTGCCGCATCAGGCGCTCGACAGTGCAGCGCGCGACCTTCCGTCCTTCGCGCTGCAGGCTGTGCAAGACTTTGCGCGCACCATAAACATTACGGTTGTCGTGCCAGATCCGACGGATATGCGCCATCAGATCCCTATCACATTGTGCTCGTATGCTGGCTCTGGCCGGATCTCTCGCTATGGCCGCCTGATGATAAAACGTGGAAGGGGCAATCGGCAGAACGCGACAGATTGGCTCGACCCCATAATCGGTACGACAGGCTTCAATAAACGCGATCATTTGCGAAACGGGCGGTCGAGCTCCGCCTGCGCAAAATAAGCCGAAGCTTTCTTGAGGATCTCATTGGCCTGACGCAGTTCACGAACCTCACGCTCCAATGCCTTGATCCGTGCCGTCTCGGCTGTGGTCGGTCCCGGTTGTGCACCAACATCTCGCCGCGCCTGCTTCCACCAGTCGTGCAGGCTGTCTCCCGAACAGCCAAGCTTGCCACCAATCTCCCGACAGGCTGCCGAAATGCTCGGGTAATCCGATCGATGTTCGTCCAGAAGGCGCACGGCGCGCTCACGGAACTCAGGTGAATAACGCGATGCCTTCTTCTTCTCTACCATAGGGTTCATCCTCCGAGAGTTTTACTCTCCGGCAAACCCGGGGCAGTTCACTGCCGCACGCGCAGACGTGTAAGCATGTTGGCGCGCGCTCTTGCTATGATCAAAGTCCTGATAACACAAACGGACATTGTCATGCGGGACGATACCCTTTTTTCACTTGCCGGAAGGCGGGCGCTTGTGACCGGAGCCTCCCGTGGCATTGGCCTGACCCTGGCGCGTGGCCTTGGCCGACATGGGGCAAAAATTGTGCTGAATGGCCGCCATCCCGAACCGCTGGAGGCTGCCCGCGCCATGCTGGAACGTGAAGGCGTGGATGCCGCGATTGCACCCTTTGACGTGACTGATCAGGATGCCGTCATTGCGGGGGTTGAAAAGATAGAGGCCAAATGCGGGCCAATTGATATCCTGATCAACAATGCGGGTATCCAGCGCCGTGCACCGCTGGACCAGTTCAGCCGGACGGACTGGGATGCCCTGATCGCCACGAACCTTAACGCCGTTTTCTTTGTCGGGCAGGCCGTAGCAAAACATATGCTGCCGCGTGGGCGGGGAAAGATCGTCAATATCTGTTCGGTGCAGAGCGAACTGGCACGACCGGGCATCGCGCCTTATACCGCAACCAAAGGGGCGGTCAAAAACCTGACCAAGGGCATGGCAACGGACTGGGCCCGTCATGGCCTGCAGGTCAACGGGCTTGCGCCGGGCTATTTTAAAACGGAAATGAATGAAAAGCTTGTGGCGGACCAAGCCTTTACCCAGTGGCTGTGCCAGCGCACACCTGCCGGTCGGTGGGGGAATGTGGAGGAACTGGTCGGGGCGGCTGTCTTCCTGTCTTCCGATGCCTCAAGTTTTGTCAACGGGCACGTGCTCATGGTTGACGGGGGCATAACCGCTTCCGTGTAAACGGAAGCGGGGCGTTTTGTCCATTTCCGCCAGTAAGGTCAGGCGGAAATGGGTATCGTCCTTTCAACTGTTCAGGGATAGCAGGATCTTGGCTGCCTGCCTGCGGTCTGGCGCCAGCGCAAAGGCTGCGGCAAAGTCGCTCAGGGGAAACTGCTGGGTGACCAGAATATCGGCAATTTCAGGCCGTTCAGCCAGTAAGGCAAGGGCTGCATCGAATTCCGTATCGAACCGGAACGTGCCCCTGAAATCAAGTTCACGGCTGATGATCTGGGCAATCGGCACAGCTATGTCTCCCGGCGGGAACATGCCAACCTGCACCAGTATGCCGCCGTGGCGTGTGCGGGCTATGGCCGCAGGCAGGGCGGCTGGCACGCCTGTGGCTTCAAACAGGATATCAAATTCTTCCTCCACCACGGTATGACGGGTATTGTAGCACCGGCTTGCGCCCAGCCGGGTTGCGCACTGGAGTGGAAAATCCTCCAGGTCGGTTGCCACAATCCGTTTTGCTCCGTGATGTACCAGTCCCGCCACGATTAACAGCCCGATTGGTCCGGCCCCCTGCACCATCACGCTACGTCCGCGCATATCGCCCGCGCGCGCAATGGCATGGAGGGCCACGGATAACGGTTCGGCAAGGCAGGCCCGGCGGAGCGTCAGGCCGGGAGGAAGGGAATGGAGCTGTGTCGCCTTGACCGTCATTGCCCGACGGAAGCCGCCGTCGGTATGGGGATTACGTGCTGCACTTCCCAGAAAACGCATGTTGCGACACAGGTTGCGCTGTTCGCGCGCGCATTCGGGGCAGTGACCACAGGGCTGAGCTGGATGAATGGCCACGGCCTGGCCTGCGGAAAAACCTTTTACATCGCAGCCCAGCGCATCAATGGTGCCCGAGACTTCATGCCCAAGAACCATGGGGGTATGCAGCACGGATGCTCCGACACCCCCATGGGCAAAATAATGCAGGTCCGAACCGCATATGCCGCCCCAGACCATATTCATCCGCACTTCATCGGGGCCGGGTTGAGGCAGGGGGGTGGGGTCCAGCCTCAGGTCATGCGGTGCATGGATAACCAGTGCTTCGGTCAGGCAGGAACCGATGTTTATATGATTTGCTTCAGTGTACACGTTCAGGATGCTCCCTGCCTGTAACAGGGCCACCGCTGCGCAGGCACGGCGGGCCATTTACAGGGTTTTGTTGAACCGGCATGACGGTTCTGGGCAGTGCATGGCAAAAGATAAGCGCGTGCTCACCCTAACGAGGCAGCAGAGGGTCTGGTTGCCGACATGAAAAGGATGATGTCTGTTACCATCCCGTCCGCACCACCTGCACCCTGCCGGGTGGAGCGGTTACATGGCGGCATGGCAAAGGCGGTACCTGTTCTTATAAGGCCGTGCGATAGGGGGCGATGCCGCGTCCTTCATTGTTGATATCAACTCGGTGGCCAACCATGGGCAGGGCACGGTGATGGCAGTCTTCGCGGGTGCATGCACGGCATCCCGGCCCGATGGGAATGATCATCCGCGGATCATTCAGATCCAGTCCCGCGGAATAGACAAGGTGTTCGGCATCGGTAATGGAACAGCCCAGAACCACGGCGGTCAGACGGGGGCGGTCAAGGTAGGATATGCTGCTGCGCCCGACAGTGCGGGCTATATTGAGATAGAGGGCACCATCGGTAGTCTGTGAAAGCTGGACCTGGACCTGCTGGGGCGTGCTGAATGCACGGAAAATGTTCCATAACGGGCACGGGCCGCCAAAGCGGGACTGAGTAAAGCGGTTTGCACTGAAACTCTTGAGGATATTGCCGGCAATATCCGTTTTGAGAAAGTAAAAGGGTATGCCCTGGCTCCCCGGGCGCTGCATGGTGCTGAGCCGATGGCATGCCTGTTCGAAACTGACCCCGAAATGGCGTTGCAACCGTTCCAGGTCATGGCGGACCTCACGTGCGGTAACCCGAAAGCGCTCATAAGGCAGAAGCAGCGCTCCGGCAAAATAATTGGTCAGATACACGCGCGCCAGTCCGCGCGCCTCACTTTCGCGCAGGCGGGAACGACGGATGGTACGTGCAAACACGGCCTGATGCTCGATCTGCCCCAGCGCCTGCGCCATCCAGAACGTGCTGCTCTCTGCGGGCAGGATGCGGGAAAGGAATATGGTGCGGGCCCGTCGGTCCATCCGCCACATCAGGCCCCGTTGCCCCAGGCTGAGATCGGTTTCCGTGCGTATGCCATGGTGGTCCAGAAGGTAGCGGGTAAGCTGTTCCCGGGGGCTTCCTTCATCCAGTCGCATCATCTCGAACTGGCGTTCGGCCGTGCGGTCGACTTCATCAAAATAGTTGCGCTGCAACTGCACCCAGTCATTGACGGCCTCGTAAGGCTCCACCCGATCCGGGGCATCATGGGATGGTGCGGCCGCGCCAACCAGTGGTGCCGCAGTATGTTCCTGCCGTAGCAGATAGGCACGATAGAGCCGGACAAACTCTGCGCAAAGGTCAGGTGCTGCACGCATGGCAGCCTGAATGCTGTCCAGCCTGATGGCGTTCGTATCGAATACGGGGTCGGTCAGTATTTCACGCAGTGCCTGTATGCCACGTGTTTCTTCAGTATCACTGAAATAATCCGCCCCTACCGAAAATATGTCACACAGGGCATCGAGCAGAGGCAGGGGCAGGGGGCGTATGTCGTGTTCGATCTGGTTCAGGTAACTGGCCGATATGCCAAGGCGCAGTGCGAGCGCGCTCTGTGTCATGCTCACACGGTTGCGTTGATGACGGATGCGTGACCCGGTAAAGATTTTGGTGGCGGCTTTTCTCATCTTCGCAATCTTTGCAATTCGCGGCGCGGCGTTTGCCCCTTTAAACGGCAAAACATCTTCCGCCCGCAACCGGGATTTGTCACAGTTCGTGGTAACAAAAGCAAACAAGAGCATCGCTTATGAAATGCCATGACCGGGCGCAGCCCCATACACACAGCAGCTTTGTCGTGGAACGGACAGTGTGCCGGCTCGGGTTTTGGCTCTGGCGCGGGCTGACTGTCCGGCAGGTGGGCACGCGCCCGTCATTGTGTTTTTTTCGCGTAAATTACGCGTCGCCTCTCTTTTAATTTATCGCTGCATCGTGCGTTAAGCGTGCCGGAGCAGTTAAACGACGGGGAACAGGTCCATGACCAGCAGGGTTTATGACGATGTGTTCGTTCTGCCTGCCATCGATGCGCGGCAGCATTATATGCAACCGGCCGATGACGCGGCCTCGCTGCCTTTCGATCCGCTGCCACACCATGTTTCTCCCATGCTGAATATCTCCGCCCTGTGCATTGACCGCCATCTGGGCGATCATGCGGACAAGGCGGCGATGGTCTGGACAGGATCGGGCGCACGACCGGAGGAACGGGTTTCCTATCAGGCGCTGCATGAGGAAGTCTGCCGTCTTGCCAACGCCCTGCTGGATCAGGGCGTGCAGCGTGGTGACACGGTTGCGATCCATATGCCATTGATGATGGAAAGTATAGTTGCAGTACTGGCCTGCATCCGTATTGGTGCGGTGCATGTCGTGCTGGCCGGGGTGTCCGATGTTCCATCTCTGGGTGAACGGCTGGTGCAATGTGGCGCTGCTGTCGTTCTGACAGGGCATGAAACATCACTAAAGGCCAGACTGGACAGCGCCCTGCTTGGTGCGGGTTCGCGTTGCCAGGTGCAACTGGTTCTGGTCGTGGCACCTGCCGGGGCAGGCCTGCCGATGAAGCCGGGCCGCGATCATCGCTATGATGCGGTTGTGGATTGGTACGAGCCTGATTTTCCTCCTGCAGTCATGTTTTCGGATGATCCGCTGTTTGTGCTCTATCCATCGCGCAGGCCGGGCCGGGAGCGCGGCGTGACATATACGGTAGGGCAGTACAGCCGCCTGACCCGCTACGCAATGGAAATGCTGGCGCCACAGGGCAACGAAGAAATTCCTTACAGTCTCCTCAATATGGCATGGAATGCGGGGCAGAGCGCGCTTGTGATCAGCGTGCTGGCAAAAGGGGGCACCATTACCGACCATCGGTGATGGCCTTCAGCCCCGGAATATCTGATCGGAGCCGGCATGCTCACGATTTTGTTTTCAGCCTGACAAAACTGGCCCGATGGGGCAGCGTTTTCAGTCAAGCATCACCTGTTACTGATGCTCTGAAATAAAAAATAAATAAAAATCCAACGTTCAGTTTTTTTCCATATCTGATGACACAAGACACGCTCCCTGCGGGGGCAGGCGTGTCTATTATGGAGAGGGCCTGCAATTGTCCCTGATTATCCAATGAACAGCCCTATCGGTTGGGCCCTGATTGGCGCAAGCAATGTTGCCCGGCAGTGGATTGTCGATGCCATTCGTGCGCAGCCAGACAGTCAGATCCTGAATGTGCTGAGTTCGAATGAAGAGCGAGGCGCCCGGTTTGCAACGGAAAACGGCATCCCTGCCCATACAACGGATATCGACGCGATCCTGTCAGACGGGAACGTGGATGCCGTGTATATCAGTACTGCCAACCAGTTTCATTGTAGCCAGACACTTGCTGCAGCCAGCGCCGGAAAAAATATCCTGTGTGAAAAACCGGTTGCCCTGAGTGTGGATGACGCCCGGAAAATGATGACCGCCTGCCATGATGCAGGCGTGGTTCTGGGGGTCAACCACCACCTGCGCTGCAATGCCATGCACCAGAAACTGCGGCAGCTTCTGGCAGCGGGGGAGATCGGACGGCTCAATGCCGTGCGGGTCTTTCATGCCAATTTCCTGCCTCAGGCCCTGCAGGGGTGGCGTATCAACGACCCTAACGGGGGTGGGCTGATACTCGACAGCACGATCCATGACATCGACACGCTGC
Source organism: Komagataeibacter xylinus (assembly GCF_009834365.1). Taxonomy (NCBI): domain Bacteria; kingdom Pseudomonadati; phylum Pseudomonadota; class Alphaproteobacteria; order Acetobacterales; family Acetobacteraceae; genus Komagataeibacter; species Komagataeibacter xylinus. Next base: position 1,845,823 of record NZ_CP041348.1, read on the forward strand.
GCTTCCTGATCGGGAGCAATCCGACGCATGTCATGGCCATGACGCAGAGCGGTCGTCTTGCCCATGATGGCGTGGAGGACGGCATCATGGTTGTCATGCGCTTTCCCGGTGACGTGCTGGTGCAGATCCATGGTTCCTATACCGTTCCCTTCTCTGAAGGCGGGGTCGAGTTCTATGGCAGCCACGGCGTGCTGATCGGTCGGGACTGCATGAGCCAGCGGGCCGCGGGGCGACTGTTCATGCGTCATGCCGATGGTGAAAGGGAAATACCGGTTCACCATCACAATCTCTATCACCACGCACTTGCTGCATTCAGCAATGCGGTGCGTGGCACGGGGCAACCCGCCGCAACCGGCGAAGATGGCCTTGCTGCCCTGGCCATAGCGCTGGCCATTCGTGAATCGGCCCTTACGGGCCGTCAGGTCGAAGTGGAAATCCCATGACACAAGCAGCATTCGGGGCCATCGGCGCAAATGGCCGGATAATGTCCCCCCCGGTCCGCCTTGCCCTGACGGTAAGCGAACTGCGTCGCGCGGCATGGACATGCTCGTTGGGAAGTGCGCTGGAATATTATGATTTCGCACTCTACAGCCTGGCCTCGGCACTGGTCTTCGGTCCACTTTTCTTTCCCTCGGCCACGCCGGTCACCAGCCTTATCGCCAGCTTTGCCACCTATTTTGTCGGATTTGCCGTGCGGCCCATAGGCGGAATCGTTTTTGGCCGGCTTGGGGATCATATCGGCCGCAAAAGGGTTCTGCTGATGACGGTAACCCTGATGGGGCTTTCCAGCACGGCCATCGGACTGATTCCCACCTATCAGGCAATAGGGATATGGGCACCCATCCTGCTGATTACGGCCAGAATGCTCCAAGGGCTTGGAGCAGGAGCAGAGCAGGCGGGTGCTGCCGTGATGATGACGGAATACGCTCCGCCCGGTCAGCGCGGCTTTTACGCCTCGCTGCCGTTCCTGGGCATCCAGATCGGCACGATCATCGCGGCACTGGTCTATTGCAGCCTGCTGTTCGGGGTGACGGACATCACCCATTCATGGGTATGGCGGCTGCCGTTTCTGGTGAGCGCCGTAATTCTGGTGGTTGCGCTTTACATGAGGCTGAAACTCAAGGAATCCCCCACGTTCGAGATCATTCAGCGCGAGGTGGCGGAAGAGCGTGAGTCGCTTGGTTCTCTCCTGCGGAGTTCAGGGCGCACGATCCTGGCGGGAATTGGCGTAAGAATGGCTGAAAATGGCGGTTCGTCCATCTATCAGGTGCTGGCGGTCAGCTATCTTGTCAATACGATGGGCCTGCCCGGGCTGTGGGGAACCACATCGCTGATCACGGCTGCCGTCATCGGTGGCTTTACCGTGCCCGCAGCAGGCATGCTGAGCGACAGGTTCGGACGGATAAGGACATACCGCACCTTTGCAATCCTGCAGGCCGTAACGGCGCTGCCGGTATGGTATGCCTTCAGCACCGGGCGCCCCCTGCTGGCTGTCATTGGCCTGTCCGTGGCGCTGGGTGTGACCACGTGGGGCATGTTCGGAACGCAGGCCGCAATGCTACCCGAAATGTTTGGCGCCCGGCACCGTTACATGGCCGTGTCGATGTCGCGTGAAGTCTCGGCGGTTATTGGCGGTGGCCTGACCCCGCTGGTCGGTTCGTGCATCATCAGGTGGATTGCGACCTTTTCCCCGCACGCGGTGCATCCAGGCCAGATGTCATGGCTGCCCATTTCGGTCTATGTCATATTTCTTGCCGGTATTACCATCGGAACGACTTTTATTATTCCGGAATGTCGTGATCGTGATCTCGTTGAGCAACATGATATTCTATAGTTAAAATTTATTTCATTATGGGGAATTTGTACATGAACTTTGTCATGTCATCTGATGTCGCGCACCTGCTGCAATCCGTGCGGAATGGAACGGCAACACCTCCCGCCCAGGTGCCTGACAGCCTGATTCCACGCTCCATTGAGGAAGCTTATGCCATACAGGATGAGGTTGGGCGTCATCTCGGGCCGATCGCAGGATGGAAGGTCGGATCGGAAACCCCTGATTCAGAACCGTTCTGCGCGCCCATCCACGCCGCCACCGTGTTCAGCGATGGCGCTGACATTCCGGCCGACCTCTGCCGCCACCGGGGCGTGGAAGCCGAAATTGTCTATCGGTTCGATCGTGCCCTGCCACCGCGTGCTGAGGAATGGGCCCGCGACGAGGTGCTCGACGCCATCGGCACAATCCATCCAGCCATCGAGATTCTGGACAGCCGTTTTGAAAAACCCGGTTCACAGCACAGGCTTCTGCATACGGCGGACCAGCAGAGCCATGGCGCCCTGATCGTGGGGCACGGCGTGACGCAATGGCGTCAGTTCACGCCGGTGATGCAACAGGTGAACCTGTCCATCAATAACCAGAGTGTGGCCGATCATGCTGGTGGCAATTCCGCAGGCGATCCCCTGCGCCTGCTGGTGTGGCTGGCCAACCATGCCTCGCGGCGGGAAATTGGTATCTGGGCTGGCAGTGTTGTTACAACCGGTTCGACAACCGGAACGATTTTTGTTGGGCATGATACCGAAGTCATGGCCTGCTTTCCCGGTATTGGCAGCGTGCATGCCCATCTTTCCTGAACTGGAATCCTGATATTATGAAACCCGAAATTCTGCTGATTGAACCCATGATGCCCGAAATTGAAAGGCAGCTTGATGCGGCCTATACCGTGCATCGTTTTACCTCGGTTGCGCAATTGAAGGATATTGCGGCCAATATACGCGGCATTGCGACGGGGGGCGCCACCGGTGTGCCACAGGCCGTCATGAACAGTCTGCCCGCCCTTGAAATCATAGCCATAAACGGAATTGGCACGGATGCCGTAAATCTGAAACAGGCCAGGGAGCGTAATATCCATGTTACCACTACGCCGGGCGTCTTGACTGATGATGTGGCGGATATGGCCATCGGGCTTGTCCTGTCGCTTCTGCGCGGGCTGCCCGGAGGGGACCGGTATGTCCGTGACGGAGCATGGGGCGATCAACCTGCCCTGCCGCTCGGGCGCAAGGTCACCGGCAAGAAACTCGGGATCATAGGCATGGGCCGGGTCGGGCGTGCGATTGCGCACCGCGCCCAGGCTTTTGCCATGCCTGTATCCTATACTGACCTGCGGGATTTTGAACTGAAGGATTATGCTTTTGTACCTGATCTGCTGACATTGGCGCGGAACAGTGAAATTCTGGTCATTGCGGCATCGGGTGGTGGGGGATCACGGCATCTGGTCAACCGGGAGGTTATGGAAGCGCTGGGGCCTGATGGTTTTCTGGTCAATGTTGCCCGTGGTTCGGTTGTGGATGAACAGGCGCTGATACAGGTGCTTGACGCGGGAACACTCGGTGGTGCGGCGTTGGATGTGTTCGAGCATGAACCCGACGTGCCTGCGCCGCTCCGTCATTCCGCCCGCGTGGTACTGCAGCCGCATCGTGCTAGCGCAACTGTTGAGACGCGGCTGGCCATGGGGGATCTGGTCGTAAAAAATCTTGCGGCCCATTTTGCGGATCAGGCACTGCTGACTGCCGTGATCTGAGCCGACGTACTGCTCGTGTGAGATACGCCCCGTAGCCGGGCGTATCTATCATAAACTGAAGACATCCCAGATGGCGGGCATGCTTCATGCATCTATATTTATGAATTTAATAAATAAATATTCAAAAACTGAGTATTTATTCATGAAAAATTCAAATGGAACAGGATGGATGCGTGCGTTATTGACGGTTATTATAACATTCCGCCGTCTCAAACAGGTTTTTACAACGGAAGCCCTGATCATCATCATCGTGGGGATGATGCAGTGCGGCCAGGCAGCGGCGCAGACTTTTCAGGACAACTCAAACAGTGACGCCAGGCTACGTGTGGCAACGCCGCTCATGGCCCATCCGTCACACGGGCCTGTGGTTCCGCCGTTTTCCCGGCCGGAAGCCCTGTTTACGGACCCGTTCGGCATGACATCATGGCTGCGTGCACGTGGCATTGCATTGACAATGGATAACACAAATGAATACACGGCCGCCATTTCAAAGCCGACGCCCGGTTATTCGAATTACAAGCAGGGATCAAGTAACGCAGGGCAGATGAATACCGCCCTTCATATCAATTGGGAAAAGATCATCGGCCTGAAAGGTTTTGCCACCCATGCGCTTTTCACCAGTCGTTATGGTACGACTGCCAACCGTATGATGGGAGACTGGCTTGCACACTCATCAGAAATATATGGAGGAGGGGGCAATGTAGTTGTTCATCTGGTTACGGCATATGGGGAAGAAAACCTGCTGGGTGGCCGCGTCAGTATTGCTGGCGGAAGACTGACTGAAATGAGTGAATTCAGTGCCAGTTCGCTGTTCTGCAATTTTCAGAACAACGGTTTCTGCGGGCGACCCAAGGCCGCGATCGATAATCAGTATATTACGTCCTATCCGGCTGGAGAATGGGGCTTTCGTGTCCGTGGGCGTCCATCGCGCTACATTTACATACAGGCCGGTGTTTATTTTGCCGAACGTGGAATTTACGCGAATAGCCAGCATCGCACCGGTTTTCATTTCAATTCATCCAATATTGTAGGGCAGCTGGCGCCGGTTGAGCTGGGTTGGGAGCCTCTGTTGGGGCACCAGCATAAACTGCCGGGACATTATAAGATTGGCGGCCAGGTAATCTCTGCCCCCAACCCCGACAATTACTATGATGATCAGGGGCGCCCTTATGCTCTTTCTGGCAGGACGGCCCGTAATCACCAGCAGACATGGAGTACATGGTTTGAAGTTGACCAGAAAGTCCTTCACCATTCCTACTCCAATGCCGAAGGTGGACTGACCGCAATGAGTGGGGTGATCTATAATGATCCGCGCACATCATTGCGTAATTACGAAGCTTATGTGGCATTTGTGGATCGCGGTTTTATCAGAAGTCGTCCTTATGATTCCTTTGGTGTTGTCATGACCTATGTAAAAATTGCTCCTGGTGTTTCAGATACGGATATGCTGGACTTGAGTATGGTTCCCGCCAAAACGGCACCTAACCATGCTACGGGTGTCCAGGGTCACGAAACCATATTTGAGACAAATTACCAGATTCATGTCATGCGCGGTGTGGTATTTGCTCCGGACTTCCAGATCTATTTCCGCCCTAATGCACAGAAAAATCTGAAGAACGTGGAGTTTGTGGGGTTCAAATCACAGATACAGATTCTGTAACCAGTCCGAGATCATATTTATAAAATACATACTTTTTTCTTATGTGGAGTGGGTGAGACAATTCCCGGATGTTACAAAAAACAGGTCGATTATGGCTCTGAAAGAGCTGCGCTCCGGGCAGCCTTCCTGCTTTCAGGATTTTGTCCTGGTTACTTTATAAATAAGGAATAGAAAATTTCACGATTGCTGACATGATGGTCTGCCTGAAACGGAACTGGCTTTATGTCATCCATTTTACTGGATTTATTTATCCCTTTGCTGTCAGAATATGGATGTCTGGCATGTTCGACCGGTTTAGGAACGATGACTTTCTGTTTCGTTCCCGGTTACGACAGAGCCGGGCTGACTGTTTTCTCATGATGATATTCGGTGGGATACGCCATGTATGATACTGCACAGGATACGGTTTCACTCTCACATAGATTTGGTGAGGCGGGACGACCGTGTGTACTGATTGTTATGGGGGTATCAGGTTGTGGCAAGAGTACACTTGCCCAACTGATGGCTGAACGGATGGGCTGGCCCCTTATCGAAGGAGACGACCTGCATCCCCCCGCCAATATTGCCCGCATGAGCAACGGCATTCCGTTGACCGATATGGATCGTGCGCCATGGCTTGATCTTATCGCTGGCCGAATACGGTCATGGCGTGATGCAGGTCAATGCGGCATCGTGACGTGCTCGTCGCTCAAGCGCAGTTACCGCAGACAGATCGGCGCTGACAGCGCGGATGTCTGCTTTGTCTATCTGAAAGGTAGCAAGGAAGACATCATGCCCCGCCTTGACCAGCGTACCGGCCACTTCATGCCGGTTGCCATGCTCGACAGTCAGTTCGCCACGCTGGAGGAACCCGACATGCACGAGGAAGTGGTCATGGTGCTTGATGTCAACGCCCCGCAGGTGCAACTCGCTGAACTGGCCTGCGCACATCTGGCTCAGGGGCTGTTTGAAAAGCCAGGCTCAATAATATCCTGAAATTATAAAAGTTTTTGGTGAAGCTTTTTCCAAAAAGCTTCAGAAGACGCCGCCTTTTTGAAAAAAGGCGACACTCAAAAACTTTTCTTATTTTTTTATCAATGATTTGTTTTTAAACAATCTCTCAGCTTTCTCTTTGAAAACATGGCGTGTCGTGACCGGTATGACTTCAATACCCGATACCGACACGCCTAAAACCCTGGTTCCGGCCCTGAAATGGGATGCCGCGGCCATAGCGCCCACGGATCATCCAGCCGAATGTCCGTTCTACTGATCTCGCGAAAATCAGTTGCCCGCTTCCGGCCACGCCGGTGCGCAGGCGGCATCAGAGGGGCTATACGCTCCCATTCTTCATCGGTCAGTTTGGTCCTGCGCGCCCGTCACACGCCATACGACGACACCCCTACATCATCGGCGACCAGCAGCGCGCCCGAGTTGTCAATCGTGAGACCCACCGGCCGACCGTGCACGTGCGCTTCGTCTGGTGTCAGGAAACCCGTCAGCACATCAACCGGCGTGCCGGACGGCTTGCCGTCAGCGAACGGTACGTAAATAACCCTGTCGCCACTCCTGGGACGACGGTTCCACGACCCATGCTGCGCGACAAACAGTCCATGATGCCATGCATCTGGAAATTGGGTCGCATCCCGGGAGAAGGCAATGCCGAGTGAAGCCGTGTGCGGACCGAGCGCATAATCAGCCACGATTGCCTGCGCTACTAGATCCGGACGCTGTGGCGAGAGCCGCGTATCAACATGCTGGCCATAATAGCTGTAAGGCCAGCCATAGAATGCCCTTCCTTTACCGATGTGATGTAGTCGGGCACGATATCGCTGCCAATCTCGTCACGTTCATTGACCGCTACCCACAGTGCACCGGTTTCGGGCTCAAAGGTCAGGCCGTTCGGGTTGCGCAGCCCTGTCGCATAGGGTGTCAGTTTTCTTGTGTTCAGGTCCAGCCTGTCTATTCGTGCCCGTCCTTCCTCGGCCTGCATGCCATTATCGGCGACATTGCTGTTGGAGCCTACGGTCACATACAGGAAACGTCCATCCGGGCTGGCGAGCAGGTTCTTTGTTCAATGATGGTTGTAGCCTGCCGGCAGATTCGTAACCTTGGTTCCTGGCGCGTCTATCCGCGTGTCGCCCTCATGATAGGGAAAACGGAAAATGGCGTTGGCATTGGCGACATAGAGATCATTGCCCACCAGGGCCATCCCGAAGGATGAATAGAGATGGTCAAGGAACACCGTGCGGGTATCCGCCGATCCGTTGCCCCTGGTGTCACGCAGCAGGATGATCCGGTTCGGGCTGGCCGCGCCCGCGCCGACCTTTCCCATCACGAATCCCGCGACCCGATTTTTGAGGGTCAAGATATCCGTTTTGGGTGAGTTGCTCTCGGCTACCAGAATATCGCCGTTCGGTAGTCGGTAGAGCCATTGGGGGACGGTCGAGATCCTTCGCATAAGGTGCAACCGCCAGCCCCTGAGCGGGTGCAGGCGCCTGCCCATCCGCCCAGCCTGCAGGCGATGTCATTCCGGGAACTGGCTGGCGGGAAAAGGACATGCAATGTATCGTTCAGGCGACTGTGAAAATGGGCAAAAGCTGTTTCGCATTCAGGAAAAGAATGTTTCTCATCGTATAAGGTTGCAGAAAAAAGCTGTCTCAGGCATGTCCGTTTTGGTCCAGCGCTCTTGGGAAGAGCCTGCCGGCCCAGACGTCTCCCCTGATCAGACAGACACATACGCGCCACCCTTACGACCCGACCGAAAATGAACTGATCTATTTCAGTTGGTTATTGATTGATCGGTAGCGGTAACCTGATGAGATCATGATGGCCTGGGCTGAAATCATCCGCCCTGTCATCAGGCGCGTGGCTGTTATGCTGACACATTGTTTCATGCTGTGATATGATCGTATGCATTTTTTTGTATTTATTTTCATTCACCTATATTTTATATTATTAATCAATAAAGGTGCCAGGAATTGTATATAATAATAACTGATCGCCATTCCGTATATAAATACTGAACATAGGAAATAAACATGCCTGTTGAGCAGATGCGTAAGAATATGTCGGAAAATGCCGGTTTTATCGCGGCCCTGGATCAGAGCGGTGGGTCCACGCCGGGGGCGCTGCGGCATTACGGCATACCCGACAGCGCCTACAGCACCGATGCCCAGATGTTTGCCCTCATGCATGAAATGCGGGTCAGGGTCATTACCGCCCCGGCCTTTACGGGCAAGAAGATCATCGCCGCCATTTTGTTCGAGCAGACCATGAACGGACTGGTCAAAGACACGCCCGTCCCTACCTATCTGTGGCAGGAAAAGGGGGTTGTCCCGTTCCTGAAGGTGGACAAGGGACTGGAACCCGAAGCGGGCGGCGTGCAGGTGATGAAACCCATTCCCACCCTTGAAGCCATGCTGGACCAGGCGGTGAGCAAGGGCATTTACGGCACGAAGGCGCGCTCGGTCATCCGTCTGCCCGAGCGCGAGGGCATTGCCGCCATCGTGAAGCAGCAGTTCACTCTGGCCGAGCAGGTTGCGGCACGTGGCCTTGTTCCCATCATGGAACCAGAAGTCCTGATCAAAAGCCCGGACAAGGCAGGGGCGGAAGCCCTGCTGCATGATGAACTGCACCGTGGGCTGGATGCTCTGCCGGGTGACTATCAGGTGATGATCAAGGTCTCGATCCCTGAAAAGGCCGATCTTTACCTTGACCTGATCAAGCATCCGCGCGTGCAGCGCGTGGTGGCGCTGTCCGGTGGGTACCCGCGTGATGAAGCCTGCCAGCGGCTGGCGGCCAACCATGGCATGATCGCCAGCTTCTCGCGTGCGCTGCTGCAGGACCTGCGCTACACCATGACGGATGCGGAATTCGATGCAGCCCTGGCAAAAGCCATCGAACAGATTTTCAAGGCATCGACGCAGAAGGGTTGATACCCGTCCTTCTTTGTCCCCGACAGAAAACGGCTTCCGGTGCATTCCGGAAGCCGTTTTTTTGTCCGCCTGCCGTGCCCTTCAGGCAGACGGACGTGTGGATACCGTTCCATCCTGCGGCATGGAACGTGCACCCAGGTCTCGCAGCGGCCACCCGGCAAGCAGGTGAGATTCAATATTTTCCAGCGAAACCCCTTTTGTTTCCGGCACGTAAAACAGCGTGATCACGATAAACAGCGCATTCATACCAGCAAACAGCCAGAAGGTATGGGCTTCCCCCAATGTGTCGAGCACGCTGAGGAAGGTATTGCTGACTGCCCAGTTGGTCGCCCAGTTGGTAAAGGTGGAGCAGACAATGCCAAAGTCACGACCGCGCAGAGGCTGGATCTCGGCGCATAACGTCCAAACCAGTGGCCCGGCGCCAATGGCGAAGCCCAGCACAAACACCAGCAGCGACCCGACCATGGCGATCTGAGCCGTGGTGTCATGCCCGCCATATTCAACCAGGCCGCCTGCCAGCAGCATGCTGCCTGTCATGATGGCGCAGCTGAGCAGCAGCAGCGGCCGCCGGCCCCAGCGGTCCACCGTCACGATCGCGACGCAGGTGGCGACAAGGTTGATCAGACCGATCAGCGCCGTGGCCCAGCCTGCGGCGGATGCGCCGAAATCGGCGGCCTGAAAGACTTTGGGCGCATAATACATCAGCACGTTGATGCCGGTAAGCTGCTGCATGATCTGCAACACGATGCCCAACCCGACCGAGCGGCGGAAGTTGGCGTTGTTGCGGAAAAACGAAAACCCTTCCGACCGGCCCCGGGTCAGTTCCGTGGCAATATCGGATATTTCCCGGTCAGCCTGCTGCGGGCTTGGCCGCAGGTAACGCATCACCGTGCGTGCACGCAGCCTTTCCCCCCGCATCATGAGCCAGCGCGGGCTGTCAGGCAGGAACAGACAGCCGATGAGAAAGATGGTTGCGGGCACCGTCATGAGTCCCAGCATCCACCGCCAGTGCGCACCATTTGCGAGCATGCCATCGGTTACGTAGGACAGGAAAATGCCGCCTGTCATCATCAACTGGTAACACGCGATCATGGACCCCCGCTGCGCCACGGCCGAGACTTCGGATATGTAAAGGGGGGCCGTAAAAGCCGCGATCCCCACCGCGAAGCCAAGGAAAATCCGACCGATGATGAGAACGGCGACGGACGGGGCCAACGCGCTGATCAGGGACCCGAGCAGAAAAAGAACGGACGAACCCAGCAGCGCGCGCCTGCGACCAAAGCGGAAAGAGATTGTCCCGGCAATTAGTGACCCCACGGCCGCCGCCGCCATCATGGAGGAGACGATCCATTCCTGCATGCGTGGCGATGCATTGAAATCCGTGCCGATAAAGCGCAGCGCACCCGCGATCACCCCGGTATCCAGCCCGAACATGAGACCGGCAAGGGCCGCCAGTACCCCCACCACAATGGCATGTCCCGTAGTCGATGCGGCAGGGGAGGATGCCTGACCCTGTGGGCGGGCATGTGTCATGGCGCGGGAAACCAGATCTTCTTCGGGCATGCGTGACACCTTTTCTTTTTATTTATTGGAATGCGGCTGTTCCGCTACATGATTGATGGGAAAGCTCCAGCCCGACCATCATGAACGGTCGGGTCATTACAGACGCTGATATGCATGCATCAATGCATGGATAGCCCCCTGTTGAACAACAGATATGAACCCGGTCGCCAACATTTTTCTGTGACCCGGATATCTAAAATTTTTATATAAATCTAAGAAAATCCTGATAATGGCGATAAAGGGCCATTCGTCAGGTCTGATATCCGTCACTTTCAGCATGATGGACAGGAAAATATCCCATTACAGGGTATATGGAATGTGTTATGTAAAATTCGCATTAAAGATATAAGTAAAAGTATTGTATATCTGAATAAGAACCGTATCTCTGGATTGAATCGACTCCGTGAACGTATTTTATGTTTACATATGTTATATCCATAAATTCTAAAAAAACTTCTGTTATGATTCTCTGTTATTTCTTCAATATGTAATCCTGCACATATTTTTGTGTACCGGAGCGATATCCGGACCTGTTTCAAGGTGTCTGGCACAGTCCGTGCACCCATGCGTTCCTGACTCCTGTTTTGTGCTTAAAACGGCGGAAAACAGCACATTTTCAGACTTTGACATATCTTGTTACATTCCCATAGCAGCATATAAAAAATGTATGCCCATGCGCAGAGAGAATAAATACGTATCAAGAACTCGTGAATGAGCAAGGCTGGCATTAGGGCGGAATTGGGACTTCAATGCAGGAACTGCCGCGCCGGACATGACGGCCTGTTCCATGTGAATGAACCGCAGGACTGAATTAATTACATCCAGCCCTCGGGTTATATTGGAAAGATGTCAGCGCATCAGTCCCTGTACTGTCATGGATGGCAGCAGGGTAATGGATCTCGGCACAGATATGTGACGTACGTGACATGCGGGCATGACAGGATGAAAGCCGTCCCTTCATGCAGTTTCATGTAACGCCCGGAACTCACAGGGCTGGCCGTGACAATGGAGGACGGTTTTCATGCGTTCATTATTTCCCTGTCCCGTATGGGCACCCGATGGTGCCGGCACTGCACGGGTGGATATTGATACCCTGTGCATCAATACAATCCGTACATTGGCCATGGATGCGGTGCAGAAAGCCAATTCCGGCCACCCGGGCACCCCCATGGCGCTGGCCCCGCCAGCCTATGCCTTGTGGCGCGAGGTTCTGAACTACGATCCCGCCAATCCCCTGTGGCCCAACCGCGACCGCTTCGTGCTGTCAATCGGCCATGCCTCCATGCTGCTGTATTCGCTGATCTACCTTGCTGGTATCCGTGATGTAAAAGATGGCCGCATACTGGCAGACAGGCCTTCGCTGACCCTTGCGGATATCGAGCAGTTCCGCCAGCTCAATTCCCGCACCCCTGGCCACCCGGAATACGGCCACACCGCCGGCGTCGAGACCACGACCGGCCCGCTGGGGCAGGGATGTGGCAACTCCGTCGGCATGGCCATCGCCCAGAAATGGCTGGCCGCGCATTTCAATAAACCCGGCTTCGATCTGTTCACCTACCACACCTACACATTCTGCGGTGATGGCGACAACATGGAAGGCGTATCGAGTGAGGCCGCATCCATCGCGGGCCACCTGAAGCTGGGCAACCTGACATGGATCTATGACAGCAACCATATTTCCATCGAGGGCAATACCCGCATCGCCTTTACCGAAAGCGTGCACAAACGCTTCGAGGCTTATGGCTGGTATGTGCTGGAACTCAAGGACGCGAACGATACAGGCGATTTCCGCCGCCTGTTGGCCGAGGCGAAGGCGGAAACATCCCGGCCCACGCTGATTATCGTGCATTCCATCATCGGCTGGGGTTCGCCACACAAGGCGGGCACGGCTGCGGCGCATGGCTCGCCCCTGGGGGTGGAGGAAATACGCGAAACCAAGAAATTCTACGGCTGGCCGGAAGACAAAAGTTTCTATGTGCCTCAGGGCGTGCCGGAACACTTCCAGCAGGGCATCGCCACACGCGGAGCCGCCGCCAGCAGGGCGTGGTATGATCTGCTGGCCCGTTACCGCACGGCACACCCCGACCTTGCGGCCGAACTTGACCTGATCCTGGCTGGAAAGCTGCCCGAGGGTTGGGAGCGCCAGATCAGCGATTTTCCTGCCGATGCCAAGGGTCTTGCCTCCCGCGCCAGTTCCGCGACCGTGCTCAATCAGGTGGCGGCCAGCTACCCGTGGATGATTGGTGGGTCAGCCGACCTGTCGCCTTCTACCAAGACGCACCTGACGTTTGACGGCGCGGGTGATTTCCAGCCCCCGCAATGGGGCGGAACCTATGGCGGACGCAACCTGCATTTTGGCGTGCGCGAACATGCCATGGGGTCGATCTGCAACGGGCTGGCGCTCTCTTCCCTGCGGCCCTACTGCTCCGGCTTCTTCATCTTTTCCGATTACATGAAGCCACCCATCCGCCTTGCGGCGCTGATGAAACTGCCGGTGCTGTATATCTTCACCCATGATTCCATCGGGGTGGGAGAAGACGGCCCGACCCATCAGCCGGTCGAACAGCTGGCCCAGCTTCGTGCCACGCCGGGCGTAACCCTTATCCGCCCGGCGGATGCCAACGAGGTTGCTGAAGCCTGGCGCACCCTTGTTCCGCTGGTTGATCGTCCCACCGTTCTGGTCCTGACCCGCCAGAACCTGCCCACCATCTGCCGCAAAACCTATGCCCCGGCCAGTGGTCTGGCAAAAGGTGCCTACGTGCTGGCCGACAGCAGCACCGGCACGCCTGATATCATCCTTATGGCAACAGGCAGCGAGGTCGGGCTGATCGTGAAAGCCTTCGAACAACTCAGGGCCGAAGGGGTCAAGGCCCGCATCGTCTCCATGCCGTCATGGGATCTGTTCGAAGCCCAGCCCCAGTCCTATCGCGACAGCGTGCTGCCGCCCGATGTCACCGCCCGCGTGGCGGTGGAACAGGCCGCACGGCTTGGGTGGGAACGCTATGTCGGCCTGCGTGGGGCGACCATCGTCATGCATAGCTTCGGCGCGTCCGCTCCGGCGGGTGAATTGGAGGTCAAATTCGGCTTCACGGTGGAAGCCGTCCTGGCCGAAGCCCGCGGGCAGCTTGCCGCCCAACGCTGAACGCCCGCCCCACCATAATTGCGACAGGACAGCCACCACGCGCCACCGGCCGGATGGCTGGCTGCAACACATGAAGGAAACACACCATGACCGCGTATGACGCCGGCACCAGTGAAGCCGCCAATCCGCTGAAACAGATGGCCCGCTTTGGCCAGTCCCCATGGCTGGACTTCATCCAGCGCTCCTATACAGAAAGCGGCAAGCTAAAAAAGCTGGTAGAAGAAGACGGGCTGAAAGGAGTTACCTCCAACCCGTCCATCTTCCAGAAAGCCATGGGCCACGGCACCGATTACGATCCGCAGATCCGCCAGATCCTTGAACACCAGATCGTGGATGCTGGAACGCTGTATGAAACACTGGCGATCCACGACATCCGTGCGGCGGCAAAGGTGCTGCACCCGGTCTATGAACAGACCGCGAAGGTGGATGGCTATGTCAGCCTTGAGGTCTCGCCTTATCTGGCGCGTGATACCAGCGCCACCATCGCCGAAGCACGGCGGCTGTGGCTTGCTGTTGGCGCGCCCAACCTCATGATCAAGATACCCGGCACGGATGAAGGCGCGCCCGCAGTCCGGGCCGCCATCGCCGCAGGGATCAATGTCAACGTCACACTGCTGTTCTCGCTCAATGCCTACAAGAAGGTGGTGGAAGCCCATATCGCCGGGCTGGAAGACCGCCTGAGCCGTGGCGAAAGTGTGAAGGGGATCGCAAGCGTCGCCTCCTTCTTTGTCAGCCGCATCGATGTAAAAATCGATAAGGAGATCGATGATCGTATCGCGGTGGGCGACAGGGATGCCACCGCGCTGAAGGCCCTGCGTGGCAAGGTTGCGATCGCCAACGCCAAACTGGCCTATGAATACTGGCAGGGCGTGGTGAAAAGCCCGCGCTGGCAGAAACTGGCGCAGGCCGGTGCCATGCCCCAGCGCCTGCTGTGGGCCAGCACCAGCACGAAGGACAAGACGTTCAGCGACGTGCTGTATGTGGACGGCCTGATCGGCCCGGAAACCGTCAACACCATTCCCCCCGCCACCTTTGATGACTTCCGCGATCACGGCAGGGTTGCACAGACACTGACACAGGACGTACCGGGCGCACACACGGTAATCAGCGAGGCTCGGCGTCTTGGCCTTGATCTGGATGGCGTGACACGGACACTGGTGGATGAAGGGGTGCGCGGCTTCGAGGAGGCATTCGACGCCCTGCTTGGCTCGATTGCCGCCAAGCAGGCAGCATTTCTGGGCCACAGGCTTACCACAACCACGCTCAACCTGCCTGCCGACCTTGATGCGGCGGTCAGGGCCGAGCTGGAAACATGGCGCACGCAGGGGAACGTCCGCCGCCTGTGGGAGCGCGACGCCACGCTGTGGACCGGGCATGACGAGGCAAGCTGGCTGAAATGGCTCAGTATTGTTGATGACCAGTTGCTGGACCTGTCGAAGTTCGAGGAATTCCAGGCCGAAGTGAAGGCGCGCGGCTTCCGTGACGCGCTGTTGCTGGGCATGGGTGGATCGAGCCTTGGGCCGGAAGTCCTGTCGGTGACATTTGGCGGGTATGAAGGCTTTCCGCGCCTGTATGTGCTCGACAGCACCGACCCGCAGCAGATCAGGGATTTTCAGGACAGGATCGATATCAGCAAAACGCTGTTCATCGTCTCGTCAAAATCCGGCGGCACGCTGGAGCCGAATATCCTCAAGGCCTATTTCTTCGATCAGGCGAAAAAGGTGCTCGGCGACAAGGCCGGGTCGCACTTCATCACCGTGACCGATCCCGGTTCGCACATGGAAGACGTGGCGAAGAAGGACGGGTTCTGGAAAATCTTCTACGGCAACAGACAGATCGGTGGTCGGTATTCCGTGCTGTCCGATTTCGGCATGGTGCCCGCAGCCATCGCTGGCCTGCCGCTGAAGCGGCTGCTGGATTCGGCCCTGCGGGGAGAAAAATCCTGCGCTGCATCGGTCCCGCCCGCGCAGAACCCCGGCGTGGTGCTGGGCAGCGTGCTTGGCGTGGCCGCGCGTAATTTCGGCCGGGACAAGGTCACGCTGCTGGCATCGCCTGCCATATACGACATGGGCGCGTGGCTGGAACAGCTGCTGGCGGAATCAACAGGCAAGGACGGCCGCGGCCTGATCCCCATTGACGGGGAAACCGCCGGACCCGCATCCGTTTATGGCAAGGACCGCGTGTTCATCTACCTGCGCCTGAGCGGAAAACCGTGTGAGAAACAGGATGCGGCGTTCAAAAAGCTGATCGCGGCGGGCGAGCCGGTCGTGACCATCGAACTGCATGACCGCTACCAGATTGCCGAGGAATTCTTCCGTTGGGAATTTGCGACCGCCGTCGCCGGTTCAATCATCGGCATCAATGCCTTCAACCAGCCTGATGTCGAGGCATCGAAGATCGAGACGAAAAAGATCACCACCGCCTATAACGAAACAGGCAGGCTGCCGCCGTACGAACCGTTTGCGAAAGACGGCAGCTTTGCCTTCTATGCCGACCCGAAGAATGCGGCGGCACTCAGGGTCGGCCATACGGCGGAAGGGATACTGAAGGCCCATTTTGCTCGCGGCAAGGCGGGCGATTATGTCGCCTTGCTGGCCTATATCGACCGCGACACGGCCACGCGCGAATGGCTGCAGCAGGTGCGGCTGTCGGTGCGCGATGGGCTGAAACTGGCCACGGCGGCCGAGTTCGGCCCGCGCTTCCAGCATTCCACCGGCCAGGCTTACAAGGGTGGGCCCAACACGGGCGTATTTTTGCAGATCACCTGTGATGACGCAGTAAACCTGCCGGTACCGGGGGAGAAATACACCTTCAGCATCGTCAAGGAAGCGCAGGCCCGAGGCGATCTTGAAGTACTGGGCGAACGCGGTCGTCGCGTCCTGCGCGTGCATATCCACGGTGACCTGAAATCCGGCCTTGAAAAACTGGCTCAGGCCATCAAGGCCGCCGTCTGATCGCGCGGCGCAGCAGCCCCGCCATGACCATCGGAAATGGTGGGGACCATTTTTTTATCAGCCCGAACGCAGGCTGACGATGCAGGGCATGTCCCTGCTACGGGAGCAGTAAAAATCATGCAGATTGGTATAGTAGGTCTGGGCAAGATGGGGGGCAACATCGCCATCCGCCTGACACGTCACGGGCACGAAGTGGTGCTTTATGATCGTACGCCCGCCGTGATTTCCAAAATCGCGGAACAGGCCGTAGCCGGAAAGACCATTGCTTCATCCGGCCTGAAGGACATGGTCTCCAGACTGACAGCGGAGCGGCGGATCATCTGGCTCATGCTACCCGCAGGCCCCGTGACCGAAGCGGCGGTAAAGGAACTCGGCGGCCTGCTGGACAAGGGTGACATCCTGATCGATGGCGGCAATTCCTTCTATAAGGACGATATCCGTCGGGCTGCCGAACTGGCGAAGAAGGGCATCCACTACGTCGATGTCGGCACATCGGGCGGTGTGTGGGGGCTGGAACGCGGCTACTGCATGATGTATGGCGGCACGAAGGATGCCACCGACCATATTGACCCCATCCTGTCAGCCCTTGCACCCGGAATTGGCGATATTCCCCGCACGCCGAACCGCGACAAACCCGGTTTCAACCCGCGTGCAGAACAGGGCTACCTGCATTGCGGGCCTGCGGGGTCCGGCCATTTTGTAAAGATGGTCCATAATGGCATCGAATACGGTATCATGCAGGCCTTTGCCGAGGGCTTTCATGTCATGAAGTCCAAGAATTCCACCGACCTTGCCGAAGACCAGCGGTTTGAACTGAACATGGCCGATATCGCTGAAGTCTGGCGGCGCGGCAGTGTGGTTTCGTCTTGGCTGCTCGACCTTTCGGCGCGTGCGCTGGCGGGCAACCCGGACCTGTCCAATTACAAGGGCGACGTGGCGGATTCCGGTGAAGGTCGCTGGACCATAGAGGCGGCGATCGAAGAAGCCGTTCCCGTACCGGTCATGACGGAAGCCCTGTTCACGCGTTTCCGTTCCCGCACGGGTAACAACTTTGCCGAAAAGATGCTGTCTGCCATGCGTTTCGGCTTTGGTGGCCATATCGAAGGCACGAACAACTGATGTTTCGCGCCTGATAACGCACCCGGCAGGCCAGACCACGTTGGCACCATAACGACCACGGGCGGTCTGGCCGGGTTTTACACGCTGAAAAAAGTTCAGGGAGAAGCAAGATGGAGAGCATTGTCGCATCCGCGTCCTCGCAGATTGACGACACCCGGCATGAAAACGTGCCGCGTCGCGGGCCACCAGGGGTCTTTGTCATATTTGGCGGGGGCGGGGACCTGACGCACCGCCTTCTTGTGCCGGCACTCTACAACCTGGCTAGTGCGGGGCTGCTGGACAGCCATTTCTCCATCATTGTGGTGGACCGGGCCGATGTCTCGGCTGCCGACCTGCGCCAGAGCTTTCATGCGTCATTGGAAAATTTCGTAACCAGTCGCGGGACCGAAGCCGTCACCCTGCATGATGATGTATGGAAGCGCCTGTCCTCCAGCATCGACTATGTGCGTGGCTCATTCGAGGATAACGCGACATACGATGTCCTTGCCCGGAAAATCGGCAACCAGAACTGCATTTTCTATCTTGCGGTGGCCGCCCGTTTTTTTGGCACGATCGTGGACCAGCTTGGCGTATCGGGCCTTGCGAAGGAAAGCGGGAAAGCCTTTCGCCGGGTCATTATCGAAAAGCCCTTCGGCAGCGACCTGCAATCCGCCATCGCGCTGAACGAACGGCTGCTGCGCACGCTTGATGAAAGCCAGATCTACCGGATCGACCACTATCTGGGCAAGGAGACGGTGCAGAACATCCTTGCCCTGCGCTTCTCCAATGGTTTTTTTGAGCCCCTGTGGAACCGCGACAATATCGACCATGTGCAGATCACCGCAGCCGAGACGGTGGGGGTGGAACAGCGCGCGCGGTTTTATGAAAGCACGGGTGCAGTGCGCGACATGGTGCCCAACCATGTCATGCAGCTATTGGCCATGACGGCCATGGAAGCCCCCATTTCATTCGATGCCGACGCCGTACGTGATGAAAAGACCAAGGTGCTCAAGGCGATCCATACCGTGCAGCACCATGACGTGGTGCGCGGCCAGTACGCGGCAGGCAGCATCAAGGGAAAGCCAGTTGCCAGCTATCGTGACGAACCCGGCGTGGACCCGCATTCCCACACCGAAACCTATGTTGCGATGAAGCTCATGATCGACAACTGGCGCTGGGCGGGAGTGCCGTTCTATGTGCGCACCGGCAAGCGCCTGGCCGCGCGCAAGACGGAAATCGCGGTGCATTTCAAGTCAGCACCCTATGCTTTGTTCCGCGACACGCCGGTGGACAAGCTGACCCCTAATATCATGCTGCTGCATATCCAGCCGACCGAAGGGGTAACGCTACAGTTTTCCGCCAAGATTCCCGGTCCCACGGTGCATCTGGGTGGGGTGCGTATGAAGTTCGACTATTCCGAATGGTTTCACGAGGGGCCAAGCACCGGCTACGAAACGCTGCTGTATGACTGCATGATAGGCGATGCGACCCTGTTCCAGCGTGCGGACAATATCGAGGCCGGATGGCGCGTGGTCCAGCCCGTTCTGGACTGGATGCACGCCCCTGTGGGACTGGATTTCTACGCCGCCGGCAGCGAGGGGCCGAAGGCCGCCGATGACCTGCTGGCCCGCGATCACCGGCACTGGCTGAAAATCGGGTCCTGACGGAATCTGACGCGCGCCCAAAAATTGACTGATATAACGCTGACAGGAGGACACGGCTGTGTCTGCCCCCGAAATACGTCTTGTACTGGCCGATGTGGATGGCACACTGGTCACGAAGGACAAGATCCTGACCCCACGCGCCATCCGCGCGGTCGAGCGCCTGCGTGAGCGGGGCATACTGTTCACCATTACCAGTGGCCGGCCGCCCAAGGGCATGAAGATGGTGATCGATCCGCTGAAAATTTCAGAGCCGATCGCGGGCTTCAATGGCGGCATGATGGTCAAACCCGATTTTACCGTGATCGAGGCCCGCACCCTGCCAGTCGAGACCGCGCGCAAGGTGATCGGCATCATCCGCGACCACAAGGCCGACCCGTGGGTGTATAACGGCAATGACTGGATCGTCTCCAAACTCGACGCCCCGCACGTGGCGCGCGAGCAGTGGACGGTCAAGTTCCCGCCCGTGGTCGGCAATGTCGAGGCGAAGCTCGATCAGGTGGTCAAGATCACCGGGGTGAGCGATGACCTTGAGCTGATGAAGCGCCTCGAGCATGACCTGCAGCAGGTGCTGGGTGATACGGCCTCGGCCGCGCTGTCGCAGCCGTACTACGTGGACGTGACCAACAGGGATGCCAACAAGGGCGGCGTGGTGATGACGCTCGAACGCCTGCTGGGCATTCCCGCCAGCCAGATGGTGACACTGGGCGACCAGCCCAATGATGTGCTGATGTTCCGCAAGAGCGGCATGTCGATCGCCATGGGGCAGGCAAGCCCCGAGGTGCAGAAGCAGGCGACCTATGTCTCCACCTCGTGCGAGGAGGAAGGATTCGCCAATGGAATCGAGAAATTCGTGCTGGGGGATGCGTGAGATGACCGGTGGACATGATGTGAAAACGGGCGCGATGGTGGTGCTGCCCGATGCCGAGGCCATTGCCCAACACATGGCGAAGTGGCTGACCGGACAGGCGCTGGCCAAAAAGGATGGCCCGTTCGTGCTGGCCCTTTCTGGCGGGTCCACGCCCAAGCGGCTGTACCAGATCCTGGCGTCTGCTGAATATCGTGATCGCTTCCCGTGGACGAACACGCAGTTCTTCTTTGGCGATGAGCGCTTCGTGCCCGAAAGCGATGCAGCCAGCAATTACAACATGGTCGAGACCGAGATGCTGGCGCACGTAACGGTGCCGCCCGCCAACGTGCACCCCATGCCCACCTCGGGCGACCCGGTGCAGGCGGCGGCAAGGTATCAGGCGGAGCTTGAAGCGGTTTATGGTGGCAGGGTGCTGGAACCCGGTCGCCCGTTATTCGATGTGGTGATGCTGGGGCTGGGCGATAACGGGCATACCGCCTCGCTCTTTCCGCGCCAGCCCGTGCTGGAGGAGAAAAAGCTCTGGGTCTCGACCTGCGTGCCTGATGATGCGCCGCATACACGTCTTACGCTCACCTATCCCGCCATCCATTCCAGCCGGCATGTGGTGTTCATGCTCGCAGGCGCAGGCAAGCGTGAAGCCTTTGCAAAAGTGCGCGCGGGCGATCCGGCGGAGCCTGCCAGTCATATCACGACCGAGGGTGAACTCATCTGGCTTATGGACAAGGCGGCGGCGGGGCAATGAACGCCGTGAACACCGCCGCGCCTCCAGCGGGGTACGAAAAGGATACAGCCAGCCAGAAGGACAGCAGGAGCCCGAACATGACAGGCCAGACAAGTGACCCGCGTGAGAAACAGAAACGCCTTGCCGCGATCGAGGCTGCATCCATGGTCAGGGACGGGATGGTGGTTGGCCTCGGCTCGGGTACCACGTCAGCTTACATGATTGATGAACTGGGCCGCCGCTGGGCGGAAGGGCTGCGGTTTGCCGCCATTCCTACATCGGAGCATTCGGCCGAGCAGGCGCGTTCGCATGGCATAAAGCTGGTGACATTCGCCACCCACCCGCAGATTGATCTTGATATTGACGGGGCGGATGAAGTGGAAATGGGCACGCTCAACCTGATAAAAGGGCGGGGCGGGGCGCTGTTTCGTGAAAAGATCGTGGCGGCCGCCTCGCGCCGTTTTGTGGTGGTGGTGGATGAAAGCAAGCTGGTGCCACGGCTGGGCCACCACATGCCCGTGCCGGTGGAAGTTACGACATTCGGCTGGGAACTGACGGCCTCCCGGCTGCAGGATCTGGGCGCATGCCCCACCTTGCGGGTGGAGCCGGATGGCACGCCCTTCAATACTGATGGCGGCAACCTGATCCTGGATTGCAATTTTGGGGAAATCGCTGATTCCGTGGCGTTGGCACGTCGGATCCGTTCTATTGTGGGCGTGATTGAAAGCGGTCTGTTCATTGGCCGTACATCCGAAGTTATCGTGGCGGGGAGGGATGGCCTGAAGCACCTGATGGCCGGATAACCATAGCTTTTACGTGTGGCGGCGGAGAATAATCATGTTTGTCGGGATTGATCCGGGCATGACGGCCCTCAAGGCCGTGCCGGTAGATGGCAGGCAGCTGGCGCCATAAGTGGCCTCCATCCGGGGGACATGGCTATCGCCACCGGTATCGGCCTGCCCGTCTGGCAGCATGGCGTGATGCTGTCGGCCATGCATATTAACGTGCAGCACCGGAATGTGCGGAATTCGCAGCTTGAATCCTCCCTGTGGCAGAAGGGACACGAACTCGGCAACCGGAAGGGATCGACGCTCGATCATGAATTACAGCCGCCATGCACGTGCTCGCTGTCGCGTTTCAGGGGGCGAGATATGGATAGGAGGATCTAAAACAGAAGACGTACAGGAAACTGTACGGTATAGTGAAAGTGGAGGACCGATCATGACCTGTGTTTCCTATACCGACCTGCGCCAGAATCTGGCGCATTATCTGGATGAAGCCGTAAACAGCCGCGCGCCGATTATTGTGACCCGCAAGACCGGGAAAGGCAGTGTCGTGCTGATGTCGGAAGAAGAATTCTCCGGCTGGCAGGAGACCGTGCATCTCCTGAGCAGCCCGCGCAACGCGGAGAGGCTGTTGCGGAGCATTCGTGACATTGAGCGTGGGGCAGCGACCGAGCGTGATCTTCTGGAGCCGCAGGATGAGCCGTCGGCGTGAAAGTCGTTTTTCACGAAGATGGCTGGGAAGATTATCTTTCGTGGTTCCGGTCAGACAATGCGGTTCTTGAGAAGGCCAATGCCCTGATCGAGGATGTAAGGCGACATCCATTTCAGGGGCTGGGCAAGCCGGAACCGCTGAAAGGTCAGCTTTCCGGGTGGTGGTCCCGTCGGATTACGGGAGAACATCGTCTGGTCTACCGGGTTCAGGGGCGTGCGGGGGAGGATCAGCGGATCGAGATTGCCCAATGCCGGTTTCATTACTGAAGTAGGGGCGTCATGAGCGGGACAGATCCGGCAACCCATGCATTTGAGGATCTGTACGCTGAAATGACGGTGCTCCGGCGCAGCGTGGATGAACTGCCCCGGGTTTACCGGAGAGTAAAACTCTCGGAGGATGAACCCTATGGTAGAGAAGAAGAAAACATCGCGTTATTCGCCTGAGTTCCGTGAGCGCGCCGTGCGCCTTCTGGACGAACATCGATCGGATTACCCGAGCATTTCGGCAGCCTGTCGGGAGATTGGTGGCAAGCTTGGCTGTTCGGGAGACAGCCTGCACGACTGGTGGAAGCAGGCGCGGCGAGATGTTGGTGCACAACCGGGACCGACCACAGCCGGGACGGCACGGATCAAGGCATTGGAGCGTGAGGTTCGTGAACTGCGTCAGGCCAATGAGATCCTCAAGAAAGCTTCGGCTTATTTTGCGCAGGCGGAGCTCGACCGCCCGTTTCGCAAATGATCGCGTTTATTGAAGCCTGTCGTACCGATTATGGGGTCGAGCCAATCTGTCGCGTTCTGCCGATTGCCCCTTCCACGTTTTATCATCAGGCGGCCATAGCGAGAGATCCGGCCAGAGCCAGCATACGAGCACAATGTGATAGGGATCTGATGGCGCATATCCGTCGGATCTGGCACGACAACCGTAATGTTTATGGTGCGCGCAAAGTCTTGCACAGCCTGCAGCGCGAAGGACGGAAGGTCGCGCGCTGCACTGTCGAGCGCCTGATGCGGCAGATGGGCCTGAAGGGGGTGATCCGGGGCAGGAAGGTCATCACGACCCGTCCGGATACGGCGCGTCCCTGTCCCGATGACAGGGTCAACCGGCAGTTCCGGGCCGAGGTTCCCAACCAGCTCCGGGTCTCGGACTTCACCTATGTCCAGACCCGGAATGGCATGGTCTATGTGGCGTTTGTCATTGATGTATTCGCCCGCAGGATCGTGGGCTGGAAGGTCTCGACCTCCATGACCACCCAGTTCGTGCTCGATGCCCTTGAACAGGCCATCTGGCAACGAAAGCCTGCAGGAAATAAGGTGCTGATCCATCATTCGGACCGTGGATCACAATATCTGTCGATCCGATATACCGAACGCCTGGCGCTGGCTGGCATCGATGCCTCGGTCGGCACGGTCGGTGACAGTTACGATAATGCACTGGCGGAGACGATCAACGGTTTATACAAGGCCGAAGTTATCCATCATCTGGGGCCATGGAAATCCATGGTGCAGGTCGAATGGGAAACACTCAGATGGGTGGACTGGTATAATAATCGACGCCTATTGGCACCAATTGGCTACAGGCCTCCCGCCGAAGCCGAACGCGCCTTCTATGCAGATCAGAGCAGACTTGATATCGCAGCCTGAGCGCTGAACAAATCGCTCTCCGGTAAACCCGGGGCAGTTCACCTGGGAAAGAACGGCCGCAGACGCTCCATCTGTTCATCCATCAGCCAAAACAGGTCGCTCATCTTCAGTCTCCTTGCAGAGCCTGAATCAAAATTCCCTACACAAATCAAATAGGTCCTGAGCCTAATAAATTAAGATATAACTAATTGTTATATAACAATATTTATGAATCTAATATTCCATTGATATTCTTGTTGAAATTTACAAAGATATTCCTATACGATCCTGAAACGAATTTGGTCACCCAGCGGAGCGTAACAAATGTTTTCCTGTCCGAGCATGCACGTTTCCGACCACCTTTCCCCTGCGGATATCATGGCATGCACGGATGCCTTGCAACATGTCGCCAATGCAGCAGGCGTTGCGCCCCGTCACGCGCAGCACTTAGCCCTCCGCAAGTTCTATTACCCTGACACGCTGGACTGGAAAGAGCTGGTTATTGCGCGTGGGCGGCAGGTCATTCAGCAGGCGCTCTGCGGTCTGGCGCAGGAAAGCGAGGTATGAAGATGCAAGCCACATCCCATGATCTGGTCATCCGGGGCGATATCGTCCTGAGCGACCGCATCCTTCATGATGGCTGGATCGCCATCACCGGCGACACGGTCGTCGCCGTCGGCACGGGGGAGGCTCCCCCGGCCCGGAACTGCCATGACGCAACGGGGGACTATGTCATTCCCGGCGCGGTCGATGGCCAGACCCACGCCACCAGCTATGGCGGCCTGCCGGGCATTGAATCCACAACGCGCTCCGCCTGCGCGGGGGGCATCACCACGCTGGTGGACATGCCCTACGACAATCCCGCCCCCCTCAACAACCTTGAAAAGTTCAACGCCAAGAAAGAGGCGATCGAGCAGGTGTCGTATTGCGACATCGCCCTTTACGGCACCGTCCTGCCCGGACAGGGCACCGCCGACATGCGCCCCCTTGCCGAGGCCGGCGTCGTGGCCTTCAAGATCTCCAGCTTCCAGAGTGATCCCGACCGCTTTCCCCGCCTGCCCGCAAGCGACATGCTCGAGATCCTGCGCGAGGCAAAGGCCATCAACCTGCCAGTCGGCCTGCATAACGAGGATCAGGAAATCGTCGAGGCGACCATCGCCTCCCTCAAGGCGCGGGGGCTGACAACGCCCGAGTGGCACGATCCCAGCCGCCCCATCGCCGCCGAGATCGCCGCAACGGCCGCCTTCCTGGCTCTCGGCGCCGATACGGGGGCCCATGTCCATATCGTCCATGCCTCCTGCAAGGCCGTGCTCGACCTCGTGGCCCATTACCGTGACATGGGCGCGCAGGCCACGGCGGAAGTCTGCTGTCATTACCTGCATTTCGAACCCGCCCAGGACATGCAGCGCCTCGGCGCGCGCATCAAGGTCAGCCCGCCCATCCGCACCCACATGCGCGAGACCATGTGGAACGAGTTCAGAAAAGACCGCATCGCCTTCATCTCGTCAGACCATTCCAGCTGGCCCCTGTCGCGCAAGCTGACGGACTCCATCTTCGATGCCGGCGCCGGCATTCCCGGCCTCGAAACCCTCGTCCCCTCCTTCTACACCGACCTGCAGGGCCAGGTCGAAACGCCCGTGCGCGCGCTGGTCGAGTATCTGTGCGAACGCCCCGCACGGTTCTTCGGCATCTGGCCACGCAAGGGCCAGATCGCACCCGGCGCCGATGCCGATATCGTCATCCTCAAAAAAGGCCCCGTGCGCTTCGATGAGGCCAAAACCCATGATGACCTCAACTGGAGCCCCTATCATGGCGAGACATTCGCCGTCTCCATCGCCGCAACATATGTCCGCGGCACAAGGGTCTGGGATGGAGATAACATCACCGCAAAGCCGGGCACGGGAACATATATCCCAAAAATGTTGTAGATGTGAAACTAATGCACTGTTTCAGATGATTTATTTTTTGTTTATTTCGTTACTGTCGCCAAGGTAATAATGATGTCCGCCTTCAAGCATCTTTTTGAACCCATCACCATTGGCGGCCTGGAAATCCGCAATCGTATCACGTTGACAGGGCACGGTACGGGCATGGGCCGTGATTTCAAGCCAGATGGACGGATGCTGGCTTATTATGAGACCCGGGCCAAAGGCGGCACGGGTCTCATCATGCTGGGTTCACAGCAGGTACATCCGTCTTCACCCGGTCTGACGGGATTGCTGTGCAATTATGATGATACCATCATTCCTGGCCTGAGGAACGTGGCTGCCGCCATCCACAGGCATGGTGGACGTGTGTTTGGCTACCTCTCCCACATGGGGCTGGCTTCCAGTTCCAGGCCGCATCCGCTTTGGTCTGCCTCCAATGCCTACGAGCAGCGTTATGGCGAAGTTGCGCATGCCATGACAGTGGAGGAAATAGACACCATTGTCGCGGCGTTTGCCGCTGCCGCCCTGCGCTGCCTCGAGGCGGGCATGGATGGCATTCAGGTCCATTGCGGGCATGGGCTGCTTCTGCAGCAGTTCCTTTCTCCGCTAACCAATTTTCGTACGGATGAATATGGCGGCTCCTTTCTCAACCGCCTGCGTTTCCCGTCCGAGGTTCTGCGTGCGGTGCGTGCGGCGATAGGCGACAACGTGCCTCTGGGCATCCGCTGTTCGGGCGATGAGCTGGTAAAAGGCGGCCTGACGGTTGAAGACATGCGTCTGATCGTGCCGCATCTGGTTGCGGCGGGCAGGCTGGACTATGTCGATGTCAGCGCGGGAACCGATGGTGACCTGGTCAGCAACATGATGCATGAACCCCCGATGGGCAGACCCTTTGCGCCTTTTGCTACGATTGCAAGGCAGATAAAGGAGACCATCGATGTTCCCGTTATTCATGCTACACGGGTGCATACGGCGGAAATGGCGGAAGAAATCCTGGCGCGCGGTGATGCGGACATGGCGGGTATGTGCCGTGCCCTGATTGCTGACCCCTATCTGCCGAACAAGGCCAAGAGCGGGAACCTGTCCCATATTATTCCGTGCGTCGCCTGTGAGCAGGCCTGCTTTGGCCGGTTGCATCGTGGTCGGCATATCAGTTGTGTGGGCAACCCCATGACCGGCCGTGAAGTGACATATGCGGACAGGCCAGAGCCCATCCGAAAACTGAAGGTTATTGTGGTTGGTGGCGGCCCGGCGGGGCTGGAGGCGGCCCTGCGCTCGGCGCAGCGGGGGCATGAGGTTACACTTATTGAACGCGATGCCACCCTTGGCGGTCGGCTGCGCAAGGCCAGCCTGCCGCCTGGCCGGCACGAATGGCAGCGCCTGCTTGAGCACAAGATACAGGCGCTCCATGATGCCAATATCACGCTGCGGCTTGATGAAACTGCCGATACCGACACCCTGCTCGCCCTGAAGCCTGATGTTGTCATATTATCAACGGGTTCGACCTTCCGCGCCCCGACCCTGCCGGGCATGAAATCCGCGGATTTCGTATCTGTTGATAATGCCGTCAGCAATCCGGATGCGCTGGGCCATAAGGTTCTTATCCTTGACTATCTCGATCGCCAGCCCGCAATGGCGGCAGCCACGCTGCTTGCGCGGGAAGGGCGCGCGGTAACGATTGCAACGGCGTCGCTCCATGTCGGTATCAAGCTGGAAATGCAGAACCTGACCGAGTTCTACCGCAGGGCGCATGCCGGCAATGTTTCCATGCGCCCACTGGCATCGCCTGTTTCTTTCGCCGACGGGAAGGTCACGTTCCGCAATCCGCTGACCGGATACCAATGGGAAGAGGGGCCGTTCGATTCCATTGTTGTTGTAGGCCCCGGCAGGCCGAATGATAGCCTGTCCGCGCCTTTAACCCAGGCGGGGATAACCGTAAAAATCATCGGAGACGCCTACGCGCCACGCGATGTTGAAGCCGCCACGCTGGAGGGCTTCGAAGTCGCCTATTCCCTTTGACATCCCCGGCAACATGCTGCCTGATTAACGTTGCGGACTCAAAACAACCGGATGCCGATCGATGATGCTTATGTCCCAGCACGGATCCTCCTGCATTTTTTTCGTAAGAATGGGTCGCTATCGCGCGGCCCGCACAAGCAGGCTTCATGGCGCATTGCGTCTGGTCCGGCAAAAGGCCACATGGTTACGCGGATCATCGGGTTTTCTACTGGCGCTGGTCTTTTCGTGCGGCCTGCTCGTATCGACTTTTTCAACCGCGCGGGCCGCGCCTGAAAAGGGCATGACGGGCATCGACCTGCTGCTCCCGCATCCCTGGCCCATGCACAATCTCGTCAGGAGCGGCACGCTGACGGTTGCCACAACAGCCAAGGACCCGCCACGGACTTTTGTCAGGCCGGACGGGGAACTTGATGGCACACGTGTCACCCTTTTCCGCCAGATTGCCCATGACCTGGGGCTGCATGTCGAGTTTGTGCGGATTGACTGGGCAGCCATTCTGCCCGGGCTGCTAGCCAACCGTTTTGATATGGCATGCGAGGGCGTGCAGTGGTCTCCAGATCGCCTGGGCGCGGGAGGATTCCTGTTAACGCGGCCTGTCACCGTCTCGCATGTGGTTGTTCTGGTGCCCAGGGCAGGACCGGTGAAGGCATGGTCAGACCTGAATGGCAGGCGGGTAGGGGGTATCCGTGGCGAAACCGAATTCATGGTTGGCATTGCCGCCCTGAAACAGGCAACGCCCATTGCGCTTATCGGGCAGCAGGAAGGCGTGCTGGCGGTTATGAACAAGCAGGTCGAAGGGCTCATTATTGATGAAACCTCGGCCACGGCGCTCCTCAAACAGAATGATCCCGATCATACCTTGCAGATCATTCGCGCCGACCTGCCCACTGCACCGGAAAGCCTGTGCGTTAATGCACGTGAGCCGGAACTGCTTGAGGCTGTGGACATCCTTCTTACGAAATACCGCGTGGAGGGACTGTTGGCCCGGATCAATACCGATTATGGAGCCGCAGACGATATTGATGCCCTCGGTGCGATCGGTTACTGAAAATGCATTATACAATCCTGTCATCACTGCTTTTTATATTGCGCGGGGCCGTCTCGACGGTTGAAATCGTGGTGTGCGTCATGCTGGTTTCCCTGCCTGTGGCGCTGCTGATTGCCCTCGCGCAGCTTCGTGGCTCCAGGATTGTCGAGCTGTCACTGGTCGTGCTTGGTGCCATCATGCGTGGATTGCCGCCGCTGGTCATTTTGTTCATGTGTTACTTCATGTCGCCGCTGCTTGGGCTGTCATTATCGCCGTTCGTATCGGCTGTGGTGGCTCTGTCGCTCTATATCGTATTCTATTTCTCGGAATGTTTCCGCAGCGGGCTCCTGGCCATTCCACAAGGACAGTATGAAGCCATTACCGCCATGGGTTTTACGCCGTTCCATGCCTTTTGCAGGATACTGTTTCCGCAGATCATACCGAATGTGATGCCGACCCTGAGCGGGTATGTCACTGAGGTGATCAAGACAAGTTCGCTGGCCTCCACCATTTCGGTCATGGAACTCACGTCCAATGGATACCAGATGATGATGTCAAGCGGGCGCCCGTTTACAATATTGGCTGTTGTTGGTGCTTTATATGCTTTTCTCGACCTTGTATCCGCCTATCCGCAAAGAATGATCGTGCGCCATTTTTCCGTCCGCTCATCAAGCTGAAGGATAGCCATGTTCTTCGATCCTGAAATCGTGCTGCGATACAGTAATGATATTTGCAGGGCATTTGTGCTTACCCTTCTGCTATCTGTCATAACGATCGTGATCGCCACCCCATTCGCGTTGACGATTGCCCTGGTGCGGCGTACGTCAGATAACGGTATTGCGCGGCTGTGCATATATTATGTCGCCATTTTCCGCAGTGTGCCGACGCTCCTGACGCTCTATATCATCTTCTTTGGCCTGCCGACCGTCGGCATCTCCCTTTATCCGTTTACCGCAGCCATCATCGGTCTGTCCCTGGTCTCCATTGCCTATCTTTCGGAGGATCTGCGTGGTGCCCTCATGTCAGTGCCCGATGGGCAATGGCAGGCCATGCGTGCATTGGGGTTTCCGTTCATGCATGGAATACGGCGCATTATCCTGCCGCAGGCCTATCGTTATATTTTCCCGACCTACATGGCGCGGCTTATCATTATTGTAAAATCGACATCACTGGCGAGTAGCGTTTCGGTTAATGAACTGACTGGTGAGAGCTACGCCCTGATTTCAATGACCTATCATGCAACTGAATTTCTTGTAACGACAAGTATTCTTTATCTTCTGATAAACCTGTCGTTATCTGTTGTTCAGCATTTTATTGAAAAGCGCCTGAAATAACATAAGAATTCGGGGTCACAAGCCATGTCCAGCACACCGCTCCTTTCTGTTTCCCATCTTGAAAAATCCTTTGGTGACATCAAGGTCCTGGATGACATTAATCTTGATGTCGCAAAAGGCGAAACGGTTGCGATAATCGGGCCGTCCGGGTCGGGCAAATCCTCCCTGTTACGGTGTATCAACCATCTTGAGACGCCAGATGCCGGTACGATCAGGCTGGATGGTGAAGTCATCAGCACGCCCACGGGGGGCTGGCGCAAGGCGTTGCAACAGCATGCACGCCTGCGTGGCCAGCGCACCCAGATTGGTATGGTCTTTCAGCATTACAACCTTTTTCCCCATATGACCGCGCTGGGAAATGTAACGGAAGGACTGCTTTATATCCGTAAACTGCCGCCAGCCGAAGCAAGGCAACGTGCGCTCGACCTGCTTGAACGTGTCGGGCTGGCAGAGAGGGCCAATCTTTATCCTAAAAACCTTTCCGGCGGCCAGCAGCAGCGGGTGGCCATTGCGCGTGCCATGGCCATGGAACCCAAACTCATGCTTTTTGATGAAGCGACAGCGGCGCTGGACCCGGAACTGGTCAAGGAAGTGCTTCAGGTCATGCGCTCACTGGCGGAGCAGGGCATGACCATGCTGGTTGTAACACATGAAATGCGTTTTGCTCGTGAGGTCGCCGATACATGCATTTTCATGGATCAGGGGCGCATCCTTGAACATGGACCTGCGCGGGATATATTCGATAATCCTCGTAATGAACGTATGCGTCGGTTTCTGTCTCATATTTGAAACGGATTTTCAAACGTAGCGTCTTCAGATGTAATCGTGAAAATTTTTGCAGTAATATGCTGATGCATATAGCAAAAATTTTTCAGGCGTTTGAATGTTAAGAAAAGCAGCATCAAAAACGCCCATTCATTTTCAGACTGTTCTGAATGGCCCTTTATATTTTAAAAACTGAAGCGGGCACGATTCTGAACTGGTCGGCTTGGCCTTGATTTTATGGGTTTTCTGTAAAAAATAATCTTAACTTATTGAAATTCATGAAATAGGCTTTTCCGTTTAATAATTACTTAAAAATATGCTCACTGATTCGTTTCGGTATCGTGTAGGATATCTGTGGTGCCATCAGTAAGATATTACTGATATCTCTGAAAACCGGATAACTTCCAGGGGGAGACCTGTATGTTCCGTCACAGATTACTCTTCGCTCTAGGGGTTACGGACCTGGTTATCGGTTCGTGCCTGTCCATTTCCGTCCCTGCTCACGCACAGGAGGCAACGACCACAAGTAACCTGAAAACCCAGCAATCCCCAAAGGCGGCAGGGGCCTACAAGGCCAGTACACCTGCCAGAAACGGGTCGGAAGCGGAAACGCTTATCGTTACCGGAACACGCTCCGTAAATAACCGCGCGCGTGATGCCACCAGTCCGGTTACCGTGCTTTCGGCGGCCACGCTCCAACGCTCGGGCCAGATGAACCTCGCGGATGAAATCACCCGGGTTGATCCGTCCATTACAACCCAGACGATGGGCAATGATACAAACTCCCTGACATCATCCATTCGCATGCGGGGACTGAACCCGGATGAAGTCCTGGTGCTGGTGGATGGCAAACGTCGGCATACGACGGCCAATATTGTGGTGGATACCGGGCCGCAGCAGGGATCGACCCCTGTTGACCTGAACATGATTCCCGCCAATGCCATTGATCATATAGAAATTCTACGTGATGGCGCTGCGGCCCTGTATGGGTCGGATGCGATTGCGGGTGTGGTCAATATCATCCTCAAGAAAAAGCCACAGGGCATTCATCTCAGCACCCAGACCGGAGCCAACGCCTATACGGGCGATGGGTGGAATTATCAGGTGGGTGCCGATGGCGGGCTGTCATGGGGCCATAATGGCTATCTGTTCCTGAGCGGGCAGGTTTACCATACCGACCATATGGTGGTGAATACGCATGATGTCAGGACCATACCGGGCAATGCGGAATATGGCGGGTTCAACGTACCGCAGAATTCCAACAAGGTGGCCAGCACGCCCGAGGAAACCCGGGAAAACCTGTCGATAAAATTCGGGCAGGACCTGACGAAGGATATCCAGGGTTATGGATTGATCACCTATGCCCACCGTCATGCCGAAGGCTATCAGAACTATCGCCTGCCTTCCGTGGCCCCCACCTATGCGCCCAATGGTTTTTCCCCAATCGAAACGATTGAAGAAAACGACTATGCCGCCACATTAGGGCTCAAGGGGCAGAATTTCTTCGGCTTCAACTGGGATCTGAGCACGACATACGGTGCGGATGAAGACAAGCTGGGGAACAAGAATACCATCAATTCCAGTCTTCTGGAGTCGACTGGTGCAAGTCCGCGCAAGGTACATGCCTCGACATCCCGCCTGGCCCAGTGGACCAATAATTTCGACATGCGCCGGCAGTTCCGTATTGCGAATACCGTGCCGGTGCTGCTGGCTTTCGGGGCGGAGCACCGTCTTGAAACATATAACCTTGGCGCTGGCGAATATGCTTCCTATGCAGGGGGTGGTACGGCGGCCTATGCCGGCCTCATGCCGCAGAATGCGGGCCAGTGGCAGCGCGATGTCTGGGCCGGTTACGTTGATGCCGATTTTCATCTCCTGCCCCATTGGGATCTGGATTTTGCTGGCCGGTTTGAACATTATACCGATGTCAACAATACAGAAAACGGCAAGATATCGACCCGTTATGACATTACCAGACGGGTCGCGCTACGGGCGACCATCAGCAACGGATTCCGTGCGCCTACACTGGCGGAAGAACACTATAGTGCCCTGAATCTTTCCCCCACCGGTGCAAGTGCGGTATTGGGAGCGGACAGCGCGGCTGCAAGGAGCCTGGGGGCTTCGCGCCTTAAACCGGAGCGTTCCACAAACGTGGAAGGCGGGATTATTGTTGAACCCATCAAAGGGTGGCATGTTTCCGCGGATGTGTACCAGATCGATATCCGTGATCGTATATTTGGAAGCCTTGCAGTAAACGGGGCGCCGGCGCTCAGCGGAATCAATGAGATGGGTGGCACGGTACCCAGTTCCGCCACAATATCGGATGTCAGTGCGAATTACTTCGCAAACGTTGGCAGCACGCGCACGCAGGGGCTGGACATACAGTCCGATTATACTTTCCGTTTCCGTACCATGGGTCGACTGATGCTGTCGATGGGGCTGAATCTAAACAGGACACGTGTCAATCACATCAATACGGATTCCTTCGGTAATCCATTCCTGAATGCCCAGAACAAAGCCTATCTGGAATCTGCCGCGCCGCGGAGCAAGATCATCCTGAATGCTTACTGGACGGTAGGGAAATGGGACATCAATGTCCGCCAGACCCGTTATGGCGAGACGGTTTCCCTGCTTTCGTATCAGGACCAGACCCCGGCGGGGCTGACATGTGGTGGGCAGGCCCTCCAGTATTCCACGACATGCTTCAACCAGTTCAAGAATACACCTTTGTGGACGACGGACCTTCAGATTGGATACCATGTAACACCCATGATCCATGTTAGCGTTGGTGCCAACAACATCTTCAACGTAAGGCCACGCAAGGTTCCTGCCTGGAACAACTATCTTGGCGCCTACCCTTATGACATCAATGCAGCAGGTATCGGCTTTGCTGGCGGGTATT
This sequence comes from Komagataeibacter xylinus, assembly GCF_009834365.1. Taxonomy (NCBI): domain Bacteria; kingdom Pseudomonadati; phylum Pseudomonadota; class Alphaproteobacteria; order Acetobacterales; family Acetobacteraceae; genus Komagataeibacter; species Komagataeibacter xylinus. The sequence goes on from NZ_CP041348.1 coordinate 1,880,073, forward strand.
ACTATGGACGTGTCGATGCTACGTTTTAAAAAAACATCATCATCGCATTCATGAAGAAAGCTGTTTTGTGATGAGGTGATATCGGTCTGCTCTTTTCGTGTGCCATCCTGGTGTCAGATGCAGGGCATACGGAAGGGCAGCCAACGGGCTGTCGTTGGCACCATGACTGTCCGGTACGTGAACATGTGACGAAGACTGTGCTTTTCGTCTGCTTTTCAGAACAGTATCCTGGAACAATGCAATTTTCAGGTGCAGTCCTGTTTCAGGACAGGCGGTGTTAGCGGATGCTTTTTGATAAAAGCCTCTCCCGGAACGTCTTTTGATTTCTGGGCACCGTCGTAAGCAGGCTTTTGCAAAACGCTTCTGGCAGATGTGGACGACTTACCAGACAAAAAAGAGCCCTGTTGCCTTACCGGATTAGCGGGTTGGGCTGACAGGGCGTTTGTCCAGAATGACCGGATGGTTTGATGCATGTGCGAATGTATGATGATTTGTCGTGTCTGGTGGCAGGCGCCCATAAGCATGATGAAGAACATGCAGGGCAGGTCGGCGACCATGCCATCATTCCAGACCTGTCACGCCACGGAGCGCCGTGGGCAGAGAGCTCATCTATCCTGCTGGATGTGAGTGATGGAAAAAAGAACCTGTAATGAACGCGGGAGCGCAAAGCCTGCGTGCAGCCAACATGAATAAAGAGCCATTCCCGCGCCATCACGGGGCGGGGACGGCTCTGTTTGGCAAGACCCGGGGAGGCGCTGGGTCATATCCCAACCCGCTGCCGTCCGGGCCGATCCTCATATTCTTTTTGCGATAAATTTTTCCATCAGGCTCTGAAGAACACCAACAATGCTTGTCAGCGCCAGGTACCAGATACAGACAACAATCAGCAGAGGAATTGTCTGGAAATTGCGTGAATAAATGTTCTGGGCTGAATACAGAAGGTCCGACATGGAAATGACGCTGACCAGCGACGTCGTTTTCAATACACTGATCGCCTGGTTACCCATTGGGGGCATGATGATGGCCAGGGATTGTGGAAAGACAATCCGGCGTATGACCTGTGATTTTGTCATGCCCAGTGAGCGGGCCGCTTCTATCTGCCCCAGGTCTATGGACGAAATGCCGGAGCGCATGATTTCAGCCATATAGGCGCCTTCATTCAGGCTAAGCCCCAGTATGGCGGCAGAAAATGGAGTAATGAGGTCGTTGACTGACCCCTGTAAAATATAATGTTGCGTAAAAGGAATATGCAGCCCGTAAGTCGGGTAAAGGACAGCAAGATTATACCAGAACAGGAGCTGCACCAGCTGGGGTGTTCCCCTGAATATCCACAGATATATGTTGGCGATCGCTCTGGCAGCCACATTGCCGTAAACATTCATGAATGACACGATGGTTCCGATAACGAAACCATAAAGGAGCGATAAGACTGTCAGGGTCAGCGTTACGTTGATACCTGAGAGTATTTCAGGCGCAAACAGGTAATCCCAGACGACATTCCACTGGAAATTAGGGTTCTTGCGCATCGAGTTGAGCACCGATGCCGCCAGAGCTACCGTTATGAGCGTAATGACGATGTTGTGGCGATGGGTCTGCAGGAACCGAGAATGTTTTTGTGCGGCAGGGGGCAATTTCAACTCTACACTCCGCTATTGCGAGTAACTGATGCGCGCGTGAAGTTAAATCACTGGCTTTTCTGGTTTTTGGTGGCCCCGTTCATGACCGGCGGCATGCTGAGCATTTCCGTGTGCCATTTTTTCATGATCTGGTCATAGGTGCCGTCCTGCTGGATCTGTTGCAGTGCGGCCAGCCAGCTCTGGGCAAGCTTGGTATTGTCCGGTTTCATGATGGCGCCAATCATAAGATTGGGAATGCCCACATCAAGAACCTTGATCGGACGACGGGATGCCTGGCGTATTTCTTCTACGGCTCCTCCATCATCAAGCACAAAATCCACCCGTCCCGATCCGAGGGCCAGAAGCACGGCGGCCGTGGAATTGAATTGTGACGCCGCAATGGGAGAACGCCCCTGGGCTACGCAGCGCTGGGAAATATCCGCCACCGAGGCGCTGAAATCAGTGCCAATCTGGGTCGCGGCTTTCATGCCGCACAGGGAAAGCGGGTCCCTGGAAATGGTCTGATTGGATTCCAGGGCAAAGATCAGCGTGCTGGCGTAGCCGTAATCGACAAACAGGACCTGCTTTTCACGCTCTGCGGAATCAGAAATGCACTGCATGGCGATATCGAAGCGCTGGCTCTGTATGCTTGGAATCAGCCCATCAAAATCAATGGAAACGGGCTTGATGGTAACACCAAGCCGTTTTCCAATTTCATTCCATAGGTCCGGTTCAAAACCGATCATCTCACCATGTGGGCCACCAAAATATTCACATGGCGGATGATGGGCATCCGTGGCCAGCATAATGACTTTTGACTGCTTGATGCTGTCGGGCAGGAGGGCATGCAGGTCGGATGAAGCAGGAGATGTGTCCTGTGCCATGCCCGGCAACGCAGATGCCGCGAGCATTGAAACCGTCATGCAGAATATTTGACCGGCGCGGAGCCACGGTGCGGATCGTGCGTTCATGTTGGATATTCTCCGACGCCGGATAACCGGCAGGATACGAAGGTGAGATGTAGATATTATACTGAATTCAGGAACATGCAGGTACGGGGCTGGGTGCTCTGGCTGAATATGTATTCAGGAGACCCCTGATCAACGATTGTTCCATCTTCCATCAGCACAACCTTGTCGGCAATTTTTTGTGTAAATGACATTTCATGTGTCACAACAATCATCGTCAGGTTCTGCATCCGCAGTTTTTCAATAATTTCAACCACGCCCCGCACCAGTTCAGGATCCAGCGCGCTGGTTGGTTCATCGAGCAAAAGCAGCCGTGGTTGCATCGCCAGGGCGCGCGCAATGGCTATGCGCTGCTGCTGGCCACCGGACAGTTCCCGTGGAAAAGCCGTACTACGCTGTGCCAGGCCGACCTGTTCCAGCAGGCCCATGGCAAGATCGACGGCTTCCGCGCGCTGCATTTTCTTTACGACCAGAGGGGCCTCGATCAGGTTTTCCAGCACGGTTTTATGAGAAAACAGATTGAATTTCTGGAAAACCATTCCGATATGCGAACGCTGCGCCGAGAGCTGCCGGTCTGGCAGGGCATGGGCGCGCCCGGTATTGTCCACGCGCTCGCCAATACGCTCGCCAAACACTTCTATGCTTCCATGCTGGTATGTTTCCAGCTGGTTTATACAGCGCAGGAATGTTGACTTCCCGGCCCCTGATGGACCGATAAGCGCATGGACCTCCCCTTCCATCACATCCAGTGAAATGCCTTTGAGAATTTCTGTTTTGCCGTGATGTTTGCGTAGGTTGGAGGCACGCATCGCAGGAACTGTCATCATGACCTCACGGAAGCGGTTTCATTATCTAGTATTCCATTTTCCGTAGCGGGTATAGGAATGTTTCACATTTACAACATTTTTGGGATATATGTTCCCGTGCCCGGCTTTGCGGTGATGTTATCTCCATCCCAGACCCTTGTGCCGCGGACATATGTTGCGGCGATGGAGACGGCGAATGTCTCGCCATGATAGGGGCTCCAGTTGAGGTCATCATGGGTTTTGGCCTCATCGAAGCGCACGGGGCCTTTTTTGAGGATGACGATATCGGCATCGGCTCCGGGTGCGATCTGGCCCTTGCGTGGCCAGATGCCGAAGAACCGTGCGGGGCGTTCGCACAGATACTCGACCAGCGCGCGCACGGGCGTTTCGACCTGGCCCTGCAGGTCGGTGTAGAAGGAGGGGACGAGGGTTTCGAGGCCGGGAATGCCGGCGCCGGCATCGAAGATGGAGTCCGTCAGCTTGCGCGACAGGGGCCAGCTGGAATGGTCTGACGAGATGAAGGCGATGCGGTCTTTTCTGAACTCGTTCCACATGGTCTCGCGCATGTGGGTGCGGATGGGCGGGCTGACCTTGATGCGCGCGCCGAGGCGCTGCATGTCCTGGGCGGGTTCGAAATGCAGGTAATGACAGCAGACTTCCGCCGTGGCCTGCGCGCCCATGTCACGGTAATGGGCCACGAGGTCGAGCACGGCCTTGCAGGAGGCATGGACGATATGGACATGGGCCCCCGTATCGGCGCCGAGAGCCAGGAAGGCGGCCGTTGCGGCGATCTCGGCGGCGATGGGGCGGCTGGGATCGTGCCACTCGGGCGTTGTCAGCCCCCGCGCCTTGAGGGAGGCGATGGTCGCCTCGACGATTTCCTGATCCTCGTTATGCAGGCCGACCGGCAGGTTGATGGCCTTTGCCTCGCGCAGGATCTCGAGCATGTCGCTTGCGGGCAGGCGGGGAAAGCGGACGGGATCACTCTGGAAGCTGGAGATCTTGAAGGCCACGACGCCGGCCTCGGCAAGGGGGCGCATGTCGGCGGTGCCCTGTCCGGGCAGGACGGTGCCGTAAAGGGCGATGTCGCAATACGACACCTGCTCGATCGCCTCTTTCTTGGCGTTGAACTTTTCAAGGTTGTTGAGGGGGGCGGGATTGTCGTAGGGCATGTCCACCAGCGTGGTGATGCCCCCCGCGCAGGCGGAGCGCGTTGTGGATTCAATGCCCGGCAGGCCGCCATAGCTGGTGGCGTGGGTCTGGCCATCGACCGCGCCGGGAATGACATAGTCCCCCGTTGCGTCATGGCAGTCCCGGGCCGGGGGAGCCTCCCCCGTGCCGACGGCGACGACCGTGTCGCCGGTGATGGCGATCCAGCCATCATGAAGGATGCGGTCGCTCAGGACGATATCGCCCCGGATGACCAGATCATGGGATGTGGCTTGCATCTTCATACCTCGCTTTCCTGCGCCAGACCGCAGAGCGCCTGCTGAATGACCTGCCGCCCACGCGCAATAACCAGCTCTTTCCAGTCCAGCGTGTCAGGGTAATAGAACTTGCGGAGGGCTGCCTTGACCGTCTGGCACTCGCTGCTGTTCCAGTCCATCGGGTAATAGGCGTGATATACGTGTTCGGCCCGCAGGGCGCGCGCACCGATATCAGGCACATAGGTGCCGAATTCGAGGGCGACGAATGTCAGGCTGTCGTTCCCGATGCAACGGTCCCACGCATATTGTGTCAGGCCTGCAATGGGCAGCGAGAATGATTTGCCCAGAAGCGGTTCACCCAGGCTGTCTCCATACCATTTCCGGCATCGTGCCTGCCCTGGCGTGCCGGGTTTGTGGCCACAGATCGGCTCCCCGGAACCATAGGGGCCAAGGCCGGTATGGAAATCAATCAGACCGACGGAGCGGCGTTCTGAAAGGCGAAAGTCCTGGCAGATCTTTCCGATGGTCTGCATGGACCATGTTGGTGCGGTGCCACCATAAAAGATACCTTCCGGATGGTCGTACTGCCCGGAGCTGCGTGCAGTCTCGAAGGCGGTTTCACCATGTGCCGCGCGCCATTCCTGCAGTTTTTCGTCCGCTGCATCGAAAGCCGCGTCATCAAGCGTCTGCGGGACCAGCTCGGAAGCCAGCAGGCTGTAACCTTCATTGGTGGGAAGGGGCGTTGTATCAAAATCAATACTGTTACGATTCAGGTCCACGCCTTCTTCAGTGGTCCTGCGCAACCATGCAAATCCATATGGATTGATCGCGTGTACCAACATAAGGGCTGTATTGCGCGGAATGGTGTAGTCGGCGCGGCGCGCGATCCAGTCCAGCTGCGCGCCGGAACCGCAGAAACCCTCAACACCATGGGTTGCGGATACAATGACAAGTACATTTTCAGCATCGTCAGGACCAAACCAGGCGACATCTGTCGCAAGGTCTTCCCCGCCGGGCCCCTTGTTGGGGTTGGCATAGGTTGTAACGGCTGCACCTGCATCGGCGGCACGCTGGAGGAAGCGTCTGCGAGCGGTACCATAATCAGGGGAAAAGCAGTCGGAAACATTCACGCTCAGGCCAGGAATCATTCGCTACTCTCCGTAAGGTATCTGGAACTGGTGCCCAAATTCATTTCGAGATCGTATAAGAATATCAGTGAGAATAGCAATAAGAATATCAAAAGAATTCCAAACAAAAAAAACGTTTAAAAACAGATTGGTATGCAAAGCTTAGCGTAATTTTTTCTTTTTTTGAAAAAAGAAAACGATAAATTCATATTGAATTTTTCGGCCTCGGTCGGGTCAATATAAAAACAGAATCGAAACAAAAATTCGTTGACTCCGGCCTGACTTGATGTAGTGTATTTACTGATACATCACGTAAAACACCAGTGGACGTATCAAGGCCAGGTGTCGTGGTATCCTCCAGGTGATGGCCGCCTAACCGCAACAATCCGGCTAAAGTGAGAATTGATATGGTTTGGAAGAGGTATCTTATAGGATCGGTGTCTCTCGTATCCCTGTGTTCCATTATCGACAGCAGCAGGGCGTGGGCGGCAGATGCTCATGTGGCAACCGCAGGACAGGTTGAAAACCCGAAGGCGGCGGTAGCGCAGCAGGGGGCCGCACGTCGTACCACGCTTGCGCACGGAAAAGGCGCATCGGGCGGCGAAGACGAACAGATTATCGTTACGGGCACGCGCGATCCGCACCAGACGGCCCGGCACAGCATGAGCCCGGTCACGATTGTAAGCGGTGCGCAGCTGCGTGCCACGGGGCAGTCCGACCTGCGTGACGCCCTGACATTGATCGCACCCTCCATTACGCGCCCGGACATGGCGGGTGGTAATGCCAATCTGGTTGATGCGCTGAGCCTGCGCAGCCTGTCGGCGGACCAGACACTTGTGCTGGTCAATGGCAAGCGGCGGCACACGACTGCAATCGTGGCGGATTACATGGGGCCGCAGACTGGCACGACCCCGGTTGACGTGGACATGATTCCGCTCAGCTCGATCGACCATGTCGAAGTGCTGCAGGACGGCGCTGCCGCACTGTATGGTTCTGACGCCATTGCCGGTGTGATCAACATTATTCTAAAAACGTCATCCTCTGGCATCACGGCGCAGGCCATCAATGGCGGGTATGAGGAAGGTGACGGCTTTACTACCGGTGAAACCCTGAATATGGGCTTCAAGCTGGGAAAGAAGGGCTTCTTCAACCTTGGCATGGAAGTAAAGCACCAGGCACATACGGTCCGTGTCGGTATAGATGATCGTGTGGGAACGTATGCCAATAAATTTGTCGGCAATCCCAATTCCACGCGTGAAACCATTTCATACAATGCCGGCTATGACATAACGCCCCGTATCCAGCTTTATTCGTTTGCTACATACGGGCACCGTTATGGGCAGTCGTTCCAGAACTACCGTACGCCTTCTGTGCTGCCCCAGGTCTACCCGGAAGGCTTCTCGCCGCAGATTACGCTTAACTCAAATGATTTCCAGGTTGCTGCCGGTATCAAGGGGCATGATTTCTGGGGTTGGGGCTGGGATCTCAGCACGACCTATGGCGCGGAATATGACAGTATCGGCATGATCAGTTCGGCTAACGTCGACCTGTATAACGATACGCACAGCACGCCCCAGAACTTTCACATGATGTCCTTCAGTGACTCGCAGTGGACATCGGGGCTGGACGTCCATCGCTCCTTCGCGGTTCCTGTTCTGGCGGGGCCGGTGAATTTTGCCATGGGCGCGCAGTACCGTTACGAGACCTATAATGTCGGTGCAGGTGAGCCTGCGTCCTATTACGGCGCTGGTGCGGAATCGGAAGATGGCCTGTCGCAGCTGAGCGTTGCCCATGCCGGGCGTGACGTGACCGCCGGGTATGTCGATGCTTCCACCTACCTGCTGAAGAACTGGCAGATCGATTTTGCCGGTCGCGTCGAGCACTATACTGACTCGGGCAATACCGAGACAGGAAAAGTCTCGACCCGGTATGACTTTAACAAGTATTTTGCGCTGCGTGGTGCGATCAGCAACGGGTTCCGTGCTCCCAACCTGGCCGAACAGCATTATACCAGCCTTGGCGTGCTGCCGACTGGTGCGCAGGGTATTCTGGCGGTCAACACGGTGGCTGCGCAGATGTTGGGGGCGAAGGCTCTCAAGCCTGAACGCTCAACCAATTTCAGTGCAGGCTTCCTGCTCAATCCGGTAAAAAATCTGCATATCAGCGTCGATGCTTATCAGATTGCCATCAAGAACCGTATTGTGCTTGGCGGCAACTATAATGGCGCCACAGCCGAAAACGCGCTCAAGGCGCAGGGCATCCAGTTGTCGGACAACGTGATTCCGGCTGATGTCAGCGCGCAGTATTTCTCGAATGCTGCCAATACCCGCACGCGCGGCGTTGACATAACGGCGCAGTACCGCACCAATGTTGGCCGCTATGGCTACATTACGTGGGATGCATCGTTCAACATGCAGAACACTGACGTAACGCACGTCAACAGTGACGAAAATGGCAACTTGCTGCTGAACCGGCAGGGTATGGCCTATCTTTCCACCTATTTCCCCAAGAACAAGCTGATCTTTGGTGGCCACTGGTATAATGGCCGGTTTGACCTTGCCATCCATGAACTGCGCTATGGTTCCACCACATCGCAGTTGCAGTACACATCTGGCCCGCTGGCCTATTCGAACACGCAGTTCCTTGAATTCGTGAATACACCCAAATTCGCGACGAATATCCAGATCGGATACAAGGTGACGCCGCAGCTCCGCCTGGCGCTGGGTGCCAACAATATTTTCAACAAATACCCCCGCGAAATTCCCACGGATACACGTTATCTCGGTGTTTACAAGTATGATTACACATCCGAACAGATTGGCGTGAATGGTGGATTTTACTATATGCAGGCCAATCTGGCGATGTAATATGGTGACGTAACTCGTTCGAAACGATTACAGTTTTTACGGTCTCAATAGCAAAAAAAGGATAGCACTATGGGCGACAAGATCATGTGGAGCCGACAGGAAGATGTTGAACGGGTATGGGTGCATGAGGGGCGTGAATTCAGCCATCGGCTGATTACAAAACAGCATCAGGGTTCCTCTTTTTCGTTCCACATCACCACATATATGCCCTTTTTTGACACGATTGTTGAAGGTGATGGCGAACATGAGGTGGTTCTGTACTGCCTGCATGGCTGGTCAAAGCAGAAGGATCTGTCCGACGGGCGCGAGCGCATGTTCAAGCCGGGCGATGCGATCTACCTACCCGTCAATTACCGGTATCATCACGTCATTGGCGATGCCGGGCTGATTGTCGCAGTTTCATGCACGCCTTCTCGGGCACCGCTGGAGGTCTGATAGTACTGTCGGCCCGGGCGTCGGCAGTAGTGTGATATGGCCGGACCGGTAAAACATGGAATTCAGACTGGGAAGAAAAATATCGTGGCTAAATTGTTGACCGGTCAGGAGCAGGGCGTATTTGCCATTTCCGTTACGCCAATGGAAAATGATGGCAGTATCTGCGAAGACAACATTCCTGCTCTTGTCAATTTCTATATTGATGCAGGGGTGTCCGGTATTACCATTCTGGGGATGATGGGAGAGGCACAGAAGCTTCTGCCAGAAGAATCCCGCCTGATGATCGACCGCGTCCTGAGCGCGGTTGATGGTCGGGTGCCGGTTGTGGTGGGCGTGAGTGCAGCGGGTTTTGCGCCGCTGCATGCGCTTGCGGTCTATGCCATGCAGGCCGGTGCGGCAGGGGTAATGGTCGCGCCGCCATCAACGCTGAAGCATGATGCGGCAGTCTATGACTATTATCGCGCTGTTGCTGATCTCCTCGGGCCCGACATTCCCATCGTGGTGCAGGACTTTCCCCTGTCGACGGGTGTGGAAATTCCGGTCAGCGTGCTCGGGCGCCTGATTGCGGACTGTCCGTCGATCGTCATGCTCAAGCATGAAGCCTGGCCTGGCCTGACAAAGCTGCAGGCCACCCGCCAGCTCGAACATGATGGCGGGCGGCATATCTCGATCCTTACAGGCAATGGCGGTCTCTTCCTGCCACAGGAAATGGCGCGCGGGGCTGATGGCGCCATGACCGGCTTCGCCTACCCCGAAATGCTGGTCGGTGTGGTTGAAAATGCATCAGCAGGTCGGCGGGAAGCGGCTGAAGCCCTGTTTGATGCCTTTCTTCCCCTTGTCCGCTACGAACAGCAACCCGGGGTGGGGCTGTCCGTGCGTAAGGAAGTTCTGTTTCGTCGTGGCGTGCTGAAAACACCTGCCCTGCGGCGCCCCTTCTATCGTCTGAACAAGGCCGACCATGCCGATCTCGATGGCATGATCGTGCAGTTGCGCCACAGGCTGCCAGCCATTGATGCTGCCATTGCGGCACGGGTTTTCTCCTCCGCATCGGCCTGACAGCCGGGTATGGGGCGCAGACCAGACATGTTTTGATCGGAAAAGGAAGAAAGTACAGTGGATTTGGGTCTTAAGGGCAAACGCGCCCTTGTGCTGGGAGCCTCACAGGGGCTGGGGCGTGCCATTGCCACCGAACTGGCGCAGGAGGGGGCTGATGTTGCGCTGATGGCACGGCGAGAGGATGTGCTGCAGCAGGTCAAGACGGAACTCGATGCCCTTTCCGGTGGCGGGCGCATCATGGTGGCGCAGGCTGACCTGGCAGATGAAGCATCTGTAAAAACAGCGTATCAGGCCGTGCAGGGCAGCTTTGGCGGGGTGGATATTCTGGTGCTGGTCAGCGGTGGTCCGCCCCCGGGTGGCGCGGAAGCTCCATCTAGCGAAGTGTGGCGACAGCAGTATGAACTGTTGATGCTGGCCCCCATGGCGCTGGTGAAGATGGCCCTGCCCGGCATGAAGGCAAACCATTGGGGGCGGATCATAACGGTTGCCTCTTCCGGTATTGTCCAGCCCATTCCCCGGCTGTCCATTTCCAACACATTGCGCAGTGGTTTTGTCGCATGGAGCAAGACGCTGGCCAGTGATGTCGCGGCCGATGGCATTACGGCAAACGTCATCGTGCCGGGGCGTATCGCGACCGATCGCGTTGCACAACTGGATCAGGGCAATGCCACGCGCTCCGGTATCACCGTGGATGAGGTGAAGGCGCAGTCCCGGGCGAAGATTCCGATGGGGCGGTATGGCGAACCGCGTGAATTCGCAGCCATGGCGGCTTTTCTGGTGAGTGAGCGCGCATCCTATGTCACCGGGTCAATCGTGCGGGTTGATGGGGGACTGATTACGGCGATATGACCCCAATATCGTCAAGCACAGCGCTCACACCCGGCAAGAAACAGCAGTAAGTAGTACAATAGAAAAGAAGTACCGAAGGAATGGTGTCGTGACGAATCCTTTTGTTGAACATTGCGAAGATCGCTCCGGTCTTCTGCCTCCACCATTTCCTGATCCGCATCCCGATGCGCAGTTGCGGTTAAAAGCCCTTTCGGCGCGGGTCAGGCATGACCTGGAAATCATGGTGTACCCCAAGGATGAATGGGTTATCCCGCGCACGCGCCCAGATGGTGAGCATGTCTATGACGTGGTGATCGTGGGCGGTGGGCAGTGCGGCCTTACAACCGCCTTCGCTCTCCGGCGTGAACGGGTTGGCAATGTGCTGGTGCTGGACCAGGCCCCCAAGGGCAAGGAAGGCCCGTGGGTCACGTATTCCCGCATGTGGACCCTGCGTTCGCCCAAGCATCTGACCGGGCCGGATCTTGGTATTCCCTCGCTTGCCCCCCGTAGCTGGTTTGAAGCCGTGTACGGTGAGGAAGGCTGGGAGATGCTGGACAAATGGCCGCGCCATGTCTGGCAGCATTACCTGGACTGGTACCGTGAAGTGCTGGATCTGCCGGTGTGGAATGATGCCTGTGTGACCAAATTCGATCTGGACGGGGCGCAGGTTGCGGTCACGCTGGCCGATGGCCGTCGCGTTTTTGCGCGCAAGGTCGTGCTGGCAACCGGGCTGGAAGGCATGGGCGGCTGGTATGTGCCCCCCATTGTCAAATCCCTGCCCAAATCTCGCTGGACGTTGTGCACGGATGATGTGGACAGCCTGGAATGGCGCGGCCAGAGAGTTGCCCTGCTTGGGGCCGGTGCTACAGGATGGGACCGCGCGGCCGACCTGCTGGAACTTGGTGCGAAGGCCGTTACGATCTACATGCGGCGCAAGCATGTCCTGAGTTCCAACCCGTTCCGTTATCTGGAAAAGGCGGGTTACCTGCGGCACTTCCAGTCCATGTCGGATGAAGACAAGTGGCGCTGGATTACCGAGGTGCTGAAGTTCGGCCAGCCGCCCACCCAGGATGGCGTTGACCGTTGCGCGGCTTTCCCGAATTTTGTTCTGCACCCCGGTGCGACATGGGCGGCGGTCAAGGACACGCCCAACGGGGTTGAGGTGACTGGCAGCGACGGATCGGTGGAAACATTCGATCACCTGTTTATCGGCTGTGGCTTCTCGATTGATGCGCATAACCGTGAGGAACTGCGCCCGTTTGCCGATAATATCCTGACATGGGAAGATGTCCTCCCGCCGGAGGCCTCCCAAAAGGATCCCTGGCTGAAGACCTATCCGTATCTGAGTTCTGATCTCAGATTCCAGGAAAAGACACCAGGCAAGACGCCGATCCTGAAGGATATTTTCTGCTTCAATTACGGCACTCTTGTCTCGAACGCACATTCTGGTGCATCCCTGTCGGGCATTCTGTACGGTATTGGCCCGCTGATCCACGGCATTACTTATGCATTGTGGGTTGAGGATGAACCTACGCATTATGCCGCCACCCAGAACTGGACGGAAATCGACACCGATCCGGCCGTGCTGGCAAACCGGATGTGGAAACCGTCCGTAGCCGCAGGCATGGCTGATGCGGATGCCGGGGCAAGCACGCGCAAGCCATAATGGATGACTGGCGGGGGCATATGGTGCCCCCGCCAGACATGACCGCCCATGCAGGCCGGATGAAATGGCCGGAGGGCGGAAGAAAAAATGGAAAGAACAGGACCAGTAACCGGCCCTGCTTCAGGAAGTAATATCATGACAGACAAAGATGTGCAGTTCGTGGTCCATGGGCCACCGGGCAGCGCTCCACCTGTTCTGGCGCAGGCATTCATGAAGGCTGTCGCCCAGTCCGGTTGCGACAGCAGGCCGTGGGATATCATAGATCGGGGTAATGACCCTGGCGTGGATGCACTGGCATACCTGATGGAGCATGCGGGAGAGGACAATGTACTGTCCACCTGCACGCCGGTCTTCATCCAGGCACCGATCATTCGTGGCATGCCGGTCAGTGTGCGCGACACGACGCCGCTGGCGCGTCTTGTATCCGATACCTTTTTTCTGGTGGTGGATACCGCGCGTGGCCTTCGCTCCATAGAGGATGTGGTTGCGACCATGCGCGGCCGCAAAACCCGTTCTGCCGGTTATTTCCTGGGCGGGATCAACCACCTTCTGGCGCTTGCGCTGACGCAGGCCGTGGGGGCGGAACTCGATTTTACCGTGGTGCCGGATGAGCCGACCGTATGGCGCAATCTGGTCGCCGGCCGGATTGACTGGGGCTGTGGCGTCATCGCGGAAATCCAGCCTTATCTTGAATCGGGCGAACTGACCGTTATCGGTGCGTTCTCGCCCGAGCGTTCGCCGCGCATGCCTGATGTTCCCACCTTCTCCGAGGCGGGACTGCCCGTAACCTTCAGCATGTGGCGTGGCATTGTCGGCCCGCCTGGCCTGAGCGCAGAACAGTGTGCGCGCTGGGACACGATCATCCGCAGCGCGATCGGTACCCCGGCATGGCAGGCCTATCTTGAAGATAACGGGCAGGCCGATGCATTCCTGCCATCAGAACAGTTCCGTCATTTCCTGCAACAGGAATGGGACTGGTATGACCATCACCTGAAACTGGCAGGCGTGGTTAAATAGAAATTATGCAGCGCAAGACGGTGTTCCTGCGCATCCGGTACAATAACGGATCACAATTGTAATTGTGGCGCTGCGCCCGGGTGAGATACGGGGTGGGTAAAGGAAAATAAGCAATGACGAGTGCAGGAGACGCTGTATCTTCACCGCGTATGGCACGGTTTCTGAACAGTCTGGCAGATATTATTTTTCCCCCTGGCAAGGATACGCCCGGTGGGGGTGATATCGGAGCGGGAGATTATATTAACCGTGCGCTTGGCGGTGCCTATCAGGCTTACAGGCCTTTTTATGCCAGCCTTCATGCAGCATGTGATGCGGCCTGCACATCCCGGGATTTCCTGACAGCGCCCCTGGCCGAGCAGCAGTCCTGTGTTGCCATGCTGGAGGCGGGCACCCTGCCTGGTATCGACCTTGGGGAGGACAGTCCTTTCCGCATGCTGATGCGGCATATGCGCGAGGGGCTTTTCTGTGATCCGTCTTATGGCGGCAACCGGGATTTTGCGGGGTGGAAGGCCGTTGGTTTTCCTGGCGTGCGCACGTCTTATACCGCGCAGGATCAGGAACTGGACGCCATCCTGCCCTATCCGCCGCAGGGACTGCCCGAACCACAACCCACGCCATCGGTCGCGCCTACGAGCTGTGCCAGTTTCAATCAGGTGCCGCGGGCTGGTTCTGCCGAATATGTCATTGTTGGCAGTGGCCCGGCGGGTCTGCTCGTCGCTCACGCGCTGGTCATGGCGGGGCATCATGTCACCATGCTGGAAGCCGGACCGGACCGGAGCGGACGCGAGCATGTCATGGATGAACTGGCCGGCACGTCAGCGCGTAACATGGGCGGAATGGCGAAATTCAACCACGAAATCCCAGCCTGGCGGCGCCATCCGGGCATGACTGCACAACGCAGCGCATTCTACCAGCATCTTGAAACGGCCTTTGGCGGAAATGCGATCGCGTGGGGTGGCATCACCATGCGGTTCTACGAAAACGATTTCCGCATGCGGAGCCTGATTACCGAAAAATACGGGGCCGGACGCATACCCGCTGATTCCACCCTGATGGACTGGCCACTCAGCTATCGCGATCTGGAACCGCATTATGACGTGGTCGAGAGCCTGCTCGGCGTTGCGGGCCCGCAGGAAAATGACAACCCGTTTGCAGCACCCGGCCGCCGCCCGTATGACATGCCACCCTTGCGGACCAGTGGCCTGGGCAAACTGTTTGCCCGGAGCGCAAAAGGGCTGGGGTATCATCCCTTTGCACTGCCGGCTGCCATTGCAACGCAGGACAGGCCCGGCCGCGGGGCGTGCACCTATTGCAGTTTCTGTTCGCGTTTCGGCTGTCATGTCGAGGCCAAGGCCTCCGTGCAGAATACGCTGCTGCGTGAAAGCATGGAGACCGGGCGCCTGCGTATCATGACGGATACGCGGGTCCGTGCCATCCAGACCGATGACAGCGGCCGCGCGGTTGGTGTCCGGTATGTCGGGCGGGAGGGGGACGCGCAGTTTCTTGAAGCCGGCACGGTCGTGCTTGCGGCCTATACGTTTGAAAACGTACGCCTCATGCTGAACTCACGCAGCCATCGGCATGAGCGGGGTGTGGGCAATGCAACCGGGCAGGTGGGGGCGCATTACATCACGCGCCAGCAACCCGCAGTCTATGCCACGTTCGATGACCATCTCCTCAATCGCTTTACCGGCCCGACCGCGCAGGCCATGGCGATTGCCGACCTGTCGGGCGACCATTTCGATCATGCCGGCATGGATTTCATCGGTGGGGGGCGGATTGCGGCCTTCAACCAGTACCTGCCGATCGAGGCATCGGGCATCGTGCCGCCAGACATACCGGCATGGGGCGCGGGCTGGCGGGATTTTGTCACCCATGCTTTCAACCGTACCGCCATGCTGTTCATCGACCCGGAAATCCTGCCTTATGCCCATAACCGTATTGACCTGGATCCCGACCGTGCCGATCGGTATGGCGACCCGCTGGCACGCATCACGTTCGACATAGGCGACAATGACCGCAACCTGATCCGCTTCCTGCAGGAGCGGGCAGAAGCCATTGCCTACGGCATGGGGGCATCACGCGTATGGAAACGCGACGCGCTGACCGGCCCGATCAGTACGCATGACGTAGGTGGCACACGCATGGGCGTGGATGCCCAGTCCTCGGTCGTCGATAGCGTGGGGCGCGTGCATGACACGCCCGGTCTTGTCGTGGTGGGAGGATCGACTTTCGTGTCGCTGCCATCCGTCAACCCCAGCCTGACCCTGCTCGCCCTTGCCCGCCGCACGGCAGATGCATTGCTGGGGAAAGTCCCGTCATGATGTACGATACGATTGTTATCGGGGCCGGAATCATTGGTGCATCGGTTGGCTATCACGTTGCCCGCGCGGGCGGGAGGGTCGCCATCATTGATCCCGGCATGGGCCCCGTTCAACCGACAGCAAGCTGGGCGAGCGCGGGTGGCCTGCGGGCGCAGGGGCGCAGCCCGGCGGAAGCGGCAATCGCCCATGCCGCGCAGCAGCGCTGGCAGGTGCTGGAGGATGAGCTGGAAGCGGATATGGAAGTCCGGTTTGGCGGCCATCTGCACATTGCAGAAAATGCGGTTCAGGCTGAACGTATCCGCAAGCGCGTCAGTGAGGCACAGGATGCTGGGATTGAAGCACGGCTTCTTGCCGAGGCGGAAATACACGATATCGCGCCGGGCCTGGCCAGGGCAGCCCGACTGGCATGCTTTACGCCACAGGATGGGCAGGCCAGCCCGATCCTTGCTGCACGGGCCTTTCTGGCAGCGGCCGTTCGGCTTGGTGCGACCCTTGTGCCGCAAAAGTGTGCCTCAATCCCTGTAGAGCAGGGCCGTGTCAGCCGTATCGTGCTGGGTGATGGAACATCCCTGTCTGCAAGGACCGTTGTCGTGTGTACGGGGGCATGGAGCATCAGCATGCTCGATGCGCTTGGGCTCCGTTTTCCGTTACGCTGGCGGGTCTTGCAGATGATGACCACCGAGGCCCAGCCCGGTGTGACACTGGCGCCGACCGTAACCGGGGAGGGGCGTAATCTGTCCCTTAAACAGATGCCGGACGGGAATTACATGATTGGTGGGCGCTGGTTTGGCAATAGCCCCGACGGTCTTCTGTCCGCCTGTCCCGATGAGCGGCACCTTGCATGCCAGTTACAGACGGCGCGCGAAGTATTCCCGGCAATGCGGCACGCACCCGTGCAACGGACATGGGCTGGCTGTGAAGCGCAGACCATTGATTCACTGCCTCTTATTGGTCACTCCGCATTGGCCGGGCTTTACCTTTCCGTTGGTTTTTCCAACCATGGTTTCCAGATCGCGCCCGAAATCGGGCGGCTGGTCGCGCAGGATATAACAGACGCATCGCCTGATGCCCTGCATCCCTTTGCACCAGATCGGTTTGAACGACAGGTCTCGGCCAGCAGGGTGGAGGCATTCATTACTGAAACCACCCGACTTGCCCTTCACTGAGTGGCAAGGGATTTTACGGGTATGGGCACCAGTGGCCTGCGTAGGCCGGGATGCCCGTAATCCCTGACCGGCCTGCGGCCGTCATCCGTCAGACAGGTGCCGGAGGGAGGCTGGTGTCAGAGGAAGATATGCTCAGGGCCGCCACTGTCCTCTACTTCTCGTAAAGACAATGTCCCATCAAGTCCCGGGACTGAACATCTGGCAGGTAGCCAGAGACCATTTCCGGCCCGACATGTAAGGATGTGGCGTTGGTGCGAACAGGCCCGGTGGCTGGAGCCTGTTCGCACCCACGCGTGTCATGCGCCTTATTCGGGAACGTAGCCCAGCGTCAGCAGGCCGACCATGCGGGCGACCGCAGCCTGCACGGGATCAATGACAGGAATGCCCAGCTCCTTTTGCAGGGCAGGACGATAGGCACCCATACTGGCGCAGCCAAGGATAAGGGAGCGTGCGCCATCAACATCGCGCAGCGTGCGGCCTACTTCGATCAGGCGACCGATGGAACTTTCCTCATCGAGCAGTTCCTGCACACCAAGGTTGAGGGGACGGTCAGCCGCCAGAAAATCCATGAGTCCGTACTGGTGCAGCGCGCGCATGTGACGACCGATTGACCCCTGCTTGATGGCCATTATACCAAATCGTCCCCCAAGGCTCATGCCTGTCAGGAAAGCGGATTCCGCGATTCCCACAACCGGAACATCAAGTTCCTGCCGGCAGAGATACAGGCCGGGATCGGAAAAACATCCGATGACATAACCTTGCGCAGGATTGGCCTTGAAGTGGTCGCATGTGGGAATGGTGACCTCTTCCACATCCCTCTGCGTTTCAATGCCGGGGGGCGCGACCGCCAGCGTGTCGAACTGTACGCTGTATGGACCCGTTGCAGGGCACAGGGCGTAGCTTGCCGCAATCTTGTCCGTAACGGCAGTGCTGCTGTTCGGGTTCAGGACCAGGATTTTTTTCAAGGGATTCTTGCCTTTTTGATATAATTATCGAAACGATAAATTGTATACAATCCATCTGTTTCGTAGCCTGAAAGGGCGACTGATCCTCTGTGGCGCAGGAACTGAAGTTTCTCACAATTATCTGAAACGAAATGGATTATTTCGTTTTAGGCGAAGCCGGGTTGGCACACAATATTTTTGTGCTATTCTTTGTAAGATATCTATGGTGTCTTACATCCAAGAGTGGCAATGGCCGATCAGGTGTGACCCAGCCAAGAGGGAACCAGTATTGATGGTGGGGCAGGTTGAGATGTTTTCGCGGACATTATGGTCCGCCATTACCCCAGCGCACTCTCCTGTGCCGCCCCTGCATGGCGCATTGCGGGCAGATGTCACGGTTGTTGGCGGGGGATTGCTGGGGCTGTCCATCGCACTGGGCCTGGCGCGCCGTGGGGCTTCTGTCATATTGCTCGAAGGGCAGAACATTGCTTTCGGGGCTTCGGGGCGCAATACCGGCTTTGTGGTGCCGGGCCTGAAGGGCAGCCTGAGTGTGGATGCAGTACGTGCGCTGGTTGGTCCCGAAAAAGGGGATGCACTTCTGACCCTGATCGGGCAGGGCGGTAATTATGTGTTCGATCTGATCAAGACGCTGGGCATAGAATGCTCGGCTGAACAGCGGGGCTGCCTGCAGCCTGTTCCCATGTCGGGTGACATGGCCCAGATCGAAAAAATGGTGAAGTGGAACCAGGCCGCCGGCATCGAGTCCGAAATACTGGATGAGCGCCAGATTACGCAGGTCAGTGGCATAAAGGGCTATCGTGGCGCGCTGCTGCTGCCAACAGGGGGGCAGATCAATCCGCTGGCCTATGCGCTCGGGTTGAATGATGCCATCGTCCGCCATGGTGGCCGCGTCTATCTGGGTCATGCCCGCAGGCTGAAACGATATGGCAGGACATGGTGTGTGGAAGTCAGTGGCGGTGCGTCCGTCCAGTCCGATCAGGTCATTGTCGCAACAAATGCCCTGACGGGTGACCTCCTGCCAAAGGTCGCGCGCAGTATCATTCCCGTATGGGCCTATCAGGTGGCGACACAGCGCATGGATGCCGGGGTCCGTGAAAGGATACTGCCGGGACACCAGACCTTTGTTGACCTGCGGCTGCATCCTTTCGCCGTAAGATGGAGTCCCGACGGTCGGTTGATTACCGGGGGCGCGGCCAAGATACATGATCCCGGCGCAGTGGACCGGATGGCAAAGGCGTTCCTGCGGCGGCTGGCCCGGTTTATTCCTGATCTTCCGCCCCTGCAGGCGGAATATGCATGGAATGGCCGTATTGCGGTAACCAATGACTTCATGCCACGTTTGTGGAATGTGGATACCGGTCTTTACGCTCCCATTGGCTGCAATGGCCGTGGCGTTGCCCTGACTTCCGTATTTGGCAGGGCGATCAGTGATTATCTTGTCAGCCGGGATGAAAAGGACTTACCTTTGCCCATAACCCAACCAAAGCCTTATCCCCTGCACGGTGTCGTGAGGCATGCGCCTTCGGCATGGTTGGCGCAGGCCCAGCTTAGGGATTGGATTGGCGGGTGAGCACAAATCAGGTATATATGGGCTGCAACGCTGACAATGGTAACGTGCCGCGACAGTGTGGTTAGATTGTTGGTGGATGGGAAAATGGCAGACGTAAGTTTTCATCCACTCTTTTTGGTATGCCGTTAAACAGACGGATAAACAAGTAGGTTCATTATGGCAACCAAGCCTCGCCGTGTAGCGCAGTCCCTTACGAATAAGATTTACTTATTGCTAAGGAACGAAATTCTTTCCTGCCGGATCAGGCCAGGAGCCGAATTGTCGGAGGGAACGCTTGCCGAGCGGTACAACACCAGCAAGACCCCCGTGCGTGAAGCGCTGTCGAAGTTGCGGGCGGAAGGGCTGGTCCAGAGCTTTCCACGGCGTGGATATCAGGTCGCGCATGTGACTTTTCAGGACATGAATGAGCTCTTCGAAGTCCGTAACATGCTTGAAGGGCGTGCAGCGGAACTGGCCAGCCAGAACATATCTGAAGGCGATGCAAAAAAACTCGAAGAACTGGCCAACATTCTTTACGATTCCTCCGAGCATGTGAGTGTCGAAAACTTTGTTCAGGCAAACAGGTCTTTCCATGAAGGCATAGCCCGCGCATCTGGTAACAATCGCCTGTTCCATATGGTGATACAGGTTCTTGATGAACTGCAGCGCTTTTTTGTCATTGGTGCGCAGAACCGCGACATCAGTGATGAGACCAAGGACCTTCATATCCAGATCGTGGATGCGCTCAAGGCCCATGATCCCGTGGAGGCCAGAAGGATTATGATCCTGCACAATACAATCACGCAACGTGGTCTGTTGAGTGCGCTGACCGAAAGCCAGAACAGTTCAATCCATTTCATGCCCGTGCTTGATCCTGTTGGTTAGAGCCTTGCGGGAGGTTCATGCAACTGAATGCCTCCTGCATTTCTGAACGTCATGACTCCACAGGAGGCGTTGATGGAGCAGATCGATTTCAGTGGTGGGTTCAGGCGAGGTATGGTGGCGCTGATCACCGGACAGGGATATCCGGTAGCGGAAGTTTCGTTGCAGTTCGGGATTGGCAATTTGCGCAGATGGTATCGGGCGCTGTGACACGGATGCCGATATCCGGCAGTATCTTGAAAAAGCCATCGCGTATTTCGCCAGGCATGCAAAGTGAGATACACTTTTATTGCCGAGCACTGCGATCGGTTCGAAGTTCAGGCGATGTGCCGAGCCTGACTGAAAGAGATGTTGACCTGACAGGCCTGCGAAGACGCCTGATAAACCAGGTTGATCTGTCATGCACGGAACAGCAGCGGCAAAGTCATGGCTAACGCAAGTTACGCGATGATCTGCTCGATCAGGATGAGACCTGCTGCCCAACCCGCGTGGCGTGGCTGACAGAACTGGCGGGTATCAAGGCACAGATTGGCTCCCTGATGTCGAGGCAGCCGAGACAAGGCATGGGTCAAAGACATTTCCTATATCCGCAGGGCTTTTTCTCATCGCTCAAGCGCATCCTGCGCCAGACAGGATGTTTTTGATTATATCGAAATATTGTACAGAAGCACATGCTGAATGCTCAAGGCGTCTGGAAAACCAGGGGCTGTCCAATTCGGTAGCGTAGGCTGCAAACGCCTCAGAGTGCATGTGCTTTCAGTATTCTAACGCAAAAATCACATGTTTTTTGCTCATATGATTACAGTCATCCCTTAAACTGGATTAGGTTTATCAAATAAGCGTGTTCTGTATACAGAACATGCGTTTTGTGATGACTTGCGTCTGTTTTAAGATAAAAATTTGTCAGTTCTTAAATAAATAATCGAACATATATCATTGATTGTTTTTATATCAGATTATATTTAACAAACTATACTTTCTATCAGAGTATTTTTGTGAGGTGTGTTTCAGATGACCCAGACCTTTTTCGGCCAGATCAACCCACCTGCCCGGCTGCTCATGGGGCCGGGGCCGGTCAACGCGCACCCGCGCGTGCTGCGCGCCATGGCGGCCGACATGCTGGGCCAGTTCGACCCCGAGATGACCGACTACATGAACCAGACGATGGAACTCTACCGTCAGGTGTTCATGACCAACAACCGCTGGACCCTGCTGGTTGATGGCACGGCGCGGGCCGGGATCGAGGCGGCGCTGGTCTCGCTGGTCGAGCCGGGCATGAAGCTGCTGATCGTGCGCGCGGGGCGTTTTGGCCTGCTTCTCTCCGAGATCGCGCAGCGCATCGGCGCCGATATCGTGACGCTGGACCTGCCCTGGGGCGAGGTCGCGAGCCTTGAACAGATCGAGGATGCCATCGTGACCCATCGCCCGCACGTGCTGGCGTGCATTCATGGCGATACGTCCACCACCATGGCCCAGCCGCTCGATGGGGTAGGCGCGCTGTGCCGCAGGTATGACGTGCTGTCCTATGTCGATACCACGGCCACCCTGGGCGGCATGGAAGTGGCCACCGACCGCTGGGGCGTGGATGTGGTGAGTTCGGGCCTGCAGAAATGCATGGGTGGCCCGCCGGGTTCCGCGCCCATCACCATCTCAGACCGCGCGGCCGAGCACATTTTCGCCCGCCGCCATGTCGAGGCCGGCATCCGGGGCAGCGACACGACCGATGGCACGCGCGTGCGCATTCCGTCGAACTATTTCGATCTGGCCATGGTCATGGATTACTGGTCCGAAAAGCGCCTGAACCATCACACCGAGGCCACCACCATGCTCTACGGCGCGCGTGAAGCTGCCCGCGTGGCGCTTGAGGAAGGGCTGCAGGCCCGCTTCGCGCGCCATGCAGCAGCATCGCGCGCGGTCTGCGCCGGGCTGCGCGCCATGGGGCTGGAACTGTTTGGCGGCGATGAACACCGCATGACCAACGTGACCGGCGTGTACATTCCCAAAGGTATTGACGGGGAAAAGGTGCGCGCGCGCATGCGCGAGGATTTCGAGATCGAGATCGGCTCCGCCTTCGGCCCGCTGCAGGGCAAGATCTGGCGCATCGGGGCCATGGGCTACAACGCTGAAAAGCACAAGGTGCTGCTGACCATGGGCGCGCTTGAAACCGTGCTGCGCCATGAAGGCCACGGCTTTAGCGCAGGCAGCGGCGTTGATGCTGCCCTTGCCGCCTATAACGACTGATATTCTTATCTGTAAAAGTGCATCCAGGGCTGGTTGTCGGGCAGGAATGCTGGCAACCAGCCTTTTTTGATGGAACGTGGCAGCCTACAGAATGCGTTCGAGAAAGTTGCGTGCCCGATCGCTGCACTGACCCGAGAAGAAATCGGCCGAGGGCATATCATCTATGATCTCTCCCTGATCCACGAACAGGATGCGCGTGGCCACCTGGCGGGCAAATGCCATTTCATGGGTTACGCACATCATGGTCATGCCCGCCTGTGCCAGTTCTGTCATGACCGCCAGTACTTCCGCCACCATTTCCGGGTCGAGGGCAGAGGTCGGCTCATCGAACAGCATCACAACCGGGTCCATGGACAGGGCGCGGGCAATCGCCACACGCTGCTGCTGCCCGCCTGACAGGTTGACCGGGTATTTCATGGCATGGTGCGCAAGGCCCACGCGTTTGAGCAGCTTCAGGCTCCGCGCGCGCGCATCTTCCGCGCTGCGATCAAGCACGACACGCTGCGCAAGCATGATGTTTTCCAGCACGGTCATGTGGTGGAACAGTTCAAAACCCTGAAACACCATGCCCGCCCGTGCCCGCAGGCGCGGCAGGGACGTGGCAGGATCGCGCACGGGCGTGCCATCAACAAAGATCTGCCCGCTATCGAAGCCTTCCAGCGCATTGACGCATTTGATCAGCGTGGATTTGCCGGAACCGGAAGGGCCACAGACGACCACAACCTCGCCACGGCCTATATCGGCGCTGCAATTCCTGAGCACCTGAAAGGAGCCATAGGACTTGCATACGTTTTCAAATCTGATCATGGCGTCCTGTCCGCAAAGCGTGCCATCGTGAAGGGCGAAATATCGGTGGGCGTGGAACGGTTTACGATCAGGTCGGCCGTGATCCGTCCCATCATGGGGGCGAGGGTGTAGCCGTTGGCTGTAACGGCATTATAGAAATTGGGGCAGTCGGGATGTTCCCCCAATATGGGCGCGCCGTCGATATCAATATTCATCGCAGCCCATGACCTGATGATATGAAGCCGGTCAAGACCCGGCAGCAGGGAGCGCGCCACCCACAGGTTGCCTTCCAGGCTATCGCGTTGCGGGCGGGGATGGGCATGGACCGGGTCCAGCCCCGCCGTCCATCCGCCCCCGATCAGGATGGAACCATTCACGGCCTGTTTGACTGTCAGGTGACGGCTGGCATGGGCAATCAGGTTATGGAGCATGGGCGCAACCGGCTCGGTTACGATCATCTGCAGGGGCGCGCCGTGAACGGGCACATCGAGCCCCAGCAACTGCCCTATGCGCGCGGCAAAGGAGCCGGCGGCGTTGACGACCGTGCCCGTCGACCATGTTCCGGCCGTCGTTCCAACAGTATACCCGTCGCCCGTGCGGGTGATGGCACGGACATCGGCCATTGGCACGATCTGTACGCCATGCCTGCGTGCGGCTGACAGAACGGCGAGGGTGGCTGAAAGCGGGTTGATCTTGCCTTCATCGGGGCACCATGCGCCACCAAGGCATTGCGGTGTCAGGGCTGGTTCCAGCCTGCGCAGTTCATCGGCCCCTACAAGCGAGCAGTTGACGCCAATGGACTGTTCAACCGCAACCTTCTGCCGCATCCGCTCCAGGTCAGCCTCGCTCTGCGCGATCATGAGGCCGCCTGTACGTTTCATTTCTATGTCGCGGTCGAAGGAATCACGCAGGCTTTCCCATAGCGCGATCGAAGCCTTCTGTAACGGCATGGTGCGTGCCGCGGGCGAAAGCCCCTGTGTCGGTGCGCCGTAGTCAAAGGAAAGCAGTTGGGCATGCAGGCTGCCTGCATTGCCGCCCGATGCCATGGCGCCAGGGTGCCCCCGATCCAGCAGGGTGACGCGCAGGCCGGACTGCGCCAGGAACAGGGCCGTAAAGGCACCCACAACGCCTGCACCAACCACAACCGCATCAGCTGTCTGTGCGGGGGTGGCGCGTATGGCTGCAGGCCTGTCGGTTGGCAGGACGGTGCGGCGATGGCCTTTCCACTCCGGCTTTTCGCGCGCCAGGGCGGCCAGTGGCACCGGGCGCACGGGCATCTGGGGGGCAACGCACTCTTTTTCCGTTGTGATATGACCGGTCAGGCTGGCAACGCTTGCGCTGCAAAAGCGCCCCTGACACCGGCCCATGCCACAGCGCGTGGCGCGTTTGAGGGTTGCGGGGTCGGTAATGCCATCCTGTTCGATACGGGCGCGGAGCGTGCCCAGTGTAATGTTTTCGCACCGGCAGATGATCTGGTCATCAGGCAGGGTTGCGGGCGAGGGAGGCGGAGGGGCTGCATAAAGCTGCCACAGGGCCTTCTGGAAGGCGCGCGCGCGGGTGGTTTTACGCGCCCATGGCGTAGCGGATGCGACCGGGCGCCCCATCAGGCGCAATATGGCCTGGGCTGAAAGATGACCCTGGCCCCATGCGATATCGGCCCCGCCAAAGCCGCCTGCTTCACCAATGACGAATGTATCGGCCTGTGATGTCGCGCCATTACCGTCACGGCGCACCGTCAGGTGCGGCATGGGGATGGCACGGAAATCATGTATGCAGCCAAGCAGGCGCGGCAGTTCGTTGGCGGGCACGAAGCCATCGCCAATGCACACCGTATCTGTTGCGATACGGGTTTCGTTGCCCCTGGCATCGACCACAATGGCGGCCTCGACCCGGTCCTGTCCTTCAATGCGCACAAGTCGGTGTGACCACAGAACCGGTACCCTGTTGCGCCGCAGGGCCGTAATCTGGCTCAGGCCGGTCAGGGCAAGGCGCGGGTTGAGGGTTGCCAGGCGGGTCGCCTCGGCCGGACGGCGGAAAGGAGCCGCCGCCGCCTCGACCAGTGCGGCAACATGGCCGCCGCGCCGCAGGATTTCACGCGCGACCTGCAGGTTGAGGGGGCCATTGCCGGTAATCAGGATATTCTGGCCGGGCAGGGCATCATTGGCGCGCATAAGGGTCTGGCAGGCACCGGTGGTGATGACGCCGGGCAGGGTCCAGCCCGGTATGGGGGCAGGGCGTTCCTGTGCACCCGTCGCGATAACTACAAACCGGGGGCGGATATACAGCGCCTCCCCATTACGCAGGGCGCCAATGACCAGTCCGTCCTTTTCACGAAAGGCGCCCCAGATGAGTGTGTCGGTCCAGCATTGCGCGCCTGCTTCCTGCATGGCGGCCAGAGCCTGCTGGCCGCGGCGCTGCTGTTCATCACAGGGTGCGCTGCCAAGCCCATCCTGCTTGAAGAACTGGCCCCCTGCCATATGGCGTTCATCCGTTACGATAACCCGGACATCTCCCTGCGCCAGTGCGGTGGCGGCGGCGATGCCCGCAGGCCCGGCGCCGATCACCAGCACATCGCATGTCGTGGTGAGTATGGGCTCGTCAGGGCAGGCGGCCAGCGGGGCGGCCTGGGTCAGGTCCGGCCGGGCAGGCAGGCGGCGCACGTCCATGCCCTGCGTTACGGTGGTCATGCAGCCGCGCTGCGCAATGCGCCCGTCAATCTGCAGCAGGCATTCATTGCAGGCGCCAATGCCGCACAGGGGGCCACGCGGGGTGCCATCCGTCGTGATGCGATGGGTCATCTTGCCATGCTGCAGGAGGGCTGCGGTTACACTTTGCCCCGTCCGGGCCGTAACGGTCTGGCCTTCAAACAGGAAACTGATCTGCTTGCTCATGAGGTCACTGCTATATTGGCTTCGGGTTCCAGCAGGACTGGCGAGGCCGTGCGCTGGTAGGGACGATTGACGTAGTTCTCAAGGCGGCGCTGGATCATGTCCCACGCGCTTGTCATGGCCAGGTAGTATATGGCGGTGACCGTAAACAGTTCCAGCACCATGAAATGTTCCTGCACCAGCAACTGGGCGCGCCGCAGCAGTTCCTCCATGGAAATGACGGATGTGATGGAGGTTGTCTTGAGCAGTCCGTTGACCGAGTTGCCCAGGGGCGGCACGATAATGCGCAATGCCTGCGGAAAGGTGATGTACCGGGCAATCTGGCCTTCTTCCAGCCCCAGCGCGCGGGCTGCTGCAATCTGTCCCGGTGAGACGGCATCCAGCCCCGCACGGATGATTTCGGCCAGGTAGGCGGCTTCGTTCAGGCTCAGTCCGATCAGGGCGGCCGTGGTGACATCGAGCCGGATGCCGAATTTTGGCAGGCCGGTATAGATGATGATCAACTGCACCAGAAGCGGCGTGCCCCGGAACAGCCAGATATAAAAGCGCGCGGGTAGCGACAGGCCTTTATGCCGTGACCGTTTCATGACCGCCACCACGGTGCCCAGCACGAAACCGGCACAGGTGGCAAAGACTGTCAGCATCAATGTAACAAGTGCACCACGGAATATGAAACCGCTGCCCAGATACATGAAAAAGCCGTGCCAGTTCCATATCTGCATTAAAATGTTCCCTGTAGGTAAGGCGCCTGTGACAGGACAAAACGGAACGGCCATGCGCCCCGGTTCACCTGTATGATCCGGTTAGGGGTTGGTTGCATCTGTCTGTGGGCCATACAGCCTGATTTCACCAGGTGGCGGGTGAATTCCATAAGGCTGCATGATGCGTTCAAGCGTGCCGTCAATGCGCATGTCATTGAGAACGGTTGTAATGGCCATGGCCAGCGCATGGTCATGCACGGCCAGGACAACCGGGGTCGGGAACAGGCCGGACAGCGCGGGGTGCAGGCCGCCTTCCTGTGCCATGCGGGTCGCGACCGCATCGATTGACGTGACAGCCGCGACCTGGCCTGCGCGCAGGGCCATGAAGGCAACCGAGAAATCATCAAAGGTGTGGATCTCGAGCCCCTTGTGTCCAGCGGCCCGTAACTGACGGTCAATGTCGCGTGTGCGCTGTTCTTCAAAACCACCAAGTTCCACGCCCACGGCCATGCCCGCCATATCCATGATGTTGCTGACATGGTGTGTATCGGTATCGGCCATGCTGACGCTTATGGACTGGATCTCGTAGGGGATCAGTTCGAGCATGCGGGCGCGTTCATGTTTATAGAACATGCCGGTATCAACCACATCCCACCGGCGCTCGAGCAGGCCGAGGATCATGGTGGAAAAGGCCGTGGAAATGTAGGTGGGCCTGAGGCAGAGCCGCCGGGCGATTTCTGTGCCCAGTTCGATACGCATGCCATGCAGGTGCCCGTCGATGCGCATGTACTGCAGCGGCGGCAGGGAGGGATTGGTGGCCATGACCAACTGCCCTGGTGATGCCATGGCATGGGTGTCCAGCCCCGTCGGGCAGGCCGCAAGGGCCTGCCCGGCAGGTGCTGCCACAACAAGTGACAGCATGCCGAAAAAGGACAGAAAGCGCCGTGGCATCATGCTGGCGTGTAAGCCAGCTTGTACTGGCGCACCAGTTCAGCGGCCTGCTTGTCCAGTGCTGCAGGCAGGGGCAGGCGGGGCGCGCGCGGCTGGCCTACTTTAAGACCCATGTGGTGCAGCAGCGCCTTTGAACCCGCAACATAGGCCTGCCCGCCCACAAAGCGGATGAGCGGGGTGTATTCATAATACAGGTCACGGGCCGCGGCGATGGTCTCGGCCTTCTGGCACAGGTTGAAGATCTGGCTCATCTGTGTCGGTGCCGCATTGGAGGCCACGGCCACCCAGCCCACGGCGCCTTCAATAAAGCTTTCAAAGCCCATGATGCCGCCAAACACGTCCAGCCTGTCGCCACACAGGCGGATGATGTCACGCACGCGCGTCACATCCATGGTGGATTCCTTGATCATGGTGCAGTTGTCGATTTCCGACAGGCGGCTGACCAGTTCGGGCACCAGATCCACATTGGCCGTGGCCGGGTTGTTGTACAGCATGATGGGAATGTTGATGGCGCGTGCAATGCGGTCGTAATGCACGAACAGTTCGTCATCGGTGGGCGTGGAATAGAAGGGCGGGATGATCATGACACCATCAGCACCCATCTGTTCAGCGCTTTTGCTGTAACGGATGACATCAAGCGTATTTTCCGCACCCGTGCCAATCAGCACCGGCACCCGGCCCGCGGCCTGATCGATGACGGTCTGGGCCACCAGGGCGCGTTCATCATCGGTCAGTGACAGGAATTCCCCCGTGGAGCCAAGCGGCACGAGGCCGTGGATGCCACTTTCAATCTGCCAGTCAACAAAACGGCGCAGGGCCGGAATATCAACGGCGCCCTGTTCATCGAACGGGGTGATCATGACTGTGTAAGTGCCACGGAATTTCATTGTTTTCATGTCCATATTTCATCATTTCGGGGCATCGGTTCTGCCAGGCCCCATCGCGCGCAGCCTGCGCGCATGTTTCAGATCGTATGCTTTAACCTGTCTTACATGGGCGGTTGCCTTCCTGTTACGCTTGATGGGCTTCGGCTGCCATGAAGCGGGCAATCGCGGCATTGTCGTCCTGGTCCCGTTTCGGGCTGGCAGTAGCGGCAATGCGACCGTCGTGCATCAGCACGATACGGTCGGAAAGGGAGCGGACCACATCCATGTTGTGCGAGACCTGTATGATCGTCACACCCTGGGCCGCAAGTTTCCCGAACAGGTCTGACATGGCGGCGATACGGATGGGGTCCAGCGCGGAAGTCGGTTCATCCATCAGCAGGATTTCCGGGTGAAGCATAAGGGCGCGGGCAATGGCGATGCGCTGTTTCTGCCCGCCTGAAAGCTGGGGCGGGCGCTTGCCTTCATGGCCCTGCATGTCGGTCAGGCGCAGGACTTCGTGCATTTCCTCGAGCAGGGGGGCGCGCTTCTTTTTACCTACCACCGTGGGGGCGAGCAGCAGGTTCTGTTCTACGGTCAGATGGTCGAACAGGCCAAAGCTCTGGAACACCATTGCCATGCGACTGCGCACCGCGCGCAGGCCAGCCTTCGTGGCGTAATCGATCGGTTTGCCCTCAAGCCGTATTTCCCCCCCCGAAAGCGGCGTCAGGCCGATCAGGACGCGCAGCATGGTGCTCTTGCCCGAGCCGGAGGGGCCGATCAGGCTGACGATTTCACCCTTTTCGATATCCAGATCAACGCCGAGCAGGATGGGGTTGGCGCCGTAACTGGCCTGCACGTTCCTGAACTCAAGATATGACAAGTTTCTTCTCCATTTTCTGGATCATGACCGTCAACGGAAATGAAATCACGAAATACAGGATCAGGATGGTGAAAAAGACATGGAAGGTTGGCAGGCCCCGGTTGGTCAGGATGATGCCGGCCTGGTTCAGTTCAATGACCCCGATCTGGGATGCAAGTGCCGTGTCCTTGATGAACAGTACAAGGTAGCCCAGCATAGGCGGCACGATGAGCGGCAGGCTCTGCGGCAAAATGACGTGCCGGAGGATGGCCGCGCTGCCCATGTTCATGGTCCGGGCGACTTCGATCTTGTCAGCCCCCACGGCACGCAGGCCGCCCTGCACGATCTCGGTAATATACGTGCTGCCGATCAGGCCGATGGCCAGGATCGAGACCGTGACGGCGGAAATATCCAGCCCGCTCATGCCTGATACGTAAAACACCAGATACAGCACGATAATGAACGGGATGCGGCGGACGACCGTGCACCCGCCGCCCACCACAAGCCGCAGCGGCGCGAACAGGCGTGCGCGTGAGAAGCAGATCAGTCCCATGCCCGTTCCCCCCGCAATGGCCAGCGCGCCGCCACACAGCGAGAGGTAGAATGTTGTCAGGAAGGCATGCCACAGCAGCAGCACATCATAGGACGTGAAGGGCTGGGTCATGATCTAGACCAGCCGCCGCAGGGACATGAGAAAGCGCGAGGCCAGGAACGACATGGCCACATACAGCACCGCCGTGATGGACAGGACCTCGAACGAGCGGAACGTGACGGAGGCAAGGTAATAGGCCCGCCCGGTCAGTTCCTCCACACCAAAGATGGACGCCATGGACGTGCCCAGCAGCATGATGACGAAATGGTTGTTAAGCGCCGGATACATGATGCGCAGCACATGAGGCACGATGATGCGCATGTATTTCTGGCGCAGGTTCAGCCCCAGTGTGTCGGCGGCTTCATGATAGATGCGCGGCGTCTGCCCGATGCCCGCCACCAGGATGTTGGACAGGTAAGCCGAGGCATTGAGGGTCATGCCCAGCAGCACGGACACGAAAGGCGACAGATTGATGCCCGCCATGGGGAGGCAGTAGAACATTGCAAAGATCTGTGAAAGTTGCGGCGTGTTGGTAAAGAAGATGACAAAGCCCGATGCCGCCGGGCGCAGGCCGCCGCCAGATTCCATGCGTGCAATGGCCAGCCCCAGCCCGAGCACCAGCGCCATGAGGAAGGCCATGAGCGCAAGCATGACACTCTCCCCCGCGCCACCGAGCAGGTAGGGGAGTGCCTGCAGCACGCGCTGATAATGCAGTCCGTGCCCCATGGATCAGAAAGCCGGAGACATGTGAATCGGGTGCGGATCGTCCAGGCCAAACCATTTCCTGTAGGTGCCCTCGATCACGTGCGTGTCGTGCAGCGTGAAGATGGCCAGGTTCAGCCAGCGTCGCAGGCTGTCGTTGCCCCGTGCCAGGCCGATGCAGTCATAACCCAGCGCCACATCGGCGGGGTTGGCGGTCTGCCATGCGACTGCGGGGTGCGTACGTGTATAGGGGGCCATGTATTCCATCACGTCAACCAGCGCGTCGGCCCGGTTCTGGGCCAGTACCATGATGGCATCGGCATAGCTGTCGAGCAGCAGCAGCTGCGCCTTGGGCATGTTGGCCTGTACGAACGGCAGGGCGGATGAGCCGCGTACGCCAACAAGGCGCACGCTCTCGCTGTTGAGGTCCGTGAAGTCCTTATAGTCATGTCCCTTTACGCTCAGTATGCCAAAACCCTCGGCATAGAGCGGAGCGGTGAAATCGATGACGAGTGCCCGGTCAACCGTGCGGGTCATGCCGCCGAGCACGATATCGATCTTGTTGGCCAGCAGGTAGGGAATGCGGTTGCCTGATGTAATGGGAATGAAGTTCGCCTTCACGCCCATCAGGTGCGCAATCTGGTCTGCCATATCGATGTCGAAACCTTCAGGCGTGTTTGTGGGGCCATAAGCCCCGAGTGGGGGCAGGGCAAGGTTGACCCCCACATTCAGAACGCCATCCGAAATGATTCGGTCAAGATCGCGCGCATGGAGTGTGGTTGGGGCAAAGAGAGGCCCCGCAAGGCAGAATGCGGCGATATACAGCATTTTTTTCAGCTTTTTCTGCACTTCTGGTGTCATGCCCGCCGTCTTTTATATTTTGGTTGCCATCATACTGCGTTCAGGTTAGGCATGATATGCGAGTTGTATACAAAGGCAACTTTTTTATGTCGATATCGCATCTTTCCGGGATACTGAATTGAAAAAAACCTCTGGAAAATCAGGTGATCTGCCAATTTCGTTCTGGTTTGATGGGCAGGAAATCCGTGCGGCGGAAGGCGAATCAGTCGCTGTATCATTGCGGCGGAATAATATTCTCACTCTTGGTCGTTCCCCGGTTGATGATGCGGCGCGCGGTGTGTTCTGCATGATGGGCGTGTGTCAGGAATGTGTGGTTCGCATTGATGGAAAAACCGCGAATGCCTGCCGCCAGATCGTGCGGCAGGGCATGCGTGTCGAGACAGGCCTGAACGAACAATGAAACACGACTGCGACTGTATTATCGTAGGGGCCGGTGTTGCGGGCGCCATGACGGCGCTCGTGGCGCAGCGCCACGGGCTGCATGTCATCGTGGTGGATGACAATGCCACGCCGGGCGGGCAGGTCTACCGCCAGCCTTCACCTTATGCCCGCGCCCATGTTCCTGCCGATGCCGAAAGGCGCGAAGGCGACCACCTGCGTGACAAGCTGCGTGCATCGGGCATCGAGATCCGCAGCGGCCATGGCGTATGGTCGGTCACGGCGGGTTTCCGGGTGGAGCTGTGCCATGACGAGGCGATGGCCTCGCTGTCGGCGCCCGTGCTTGTGGGGGCGACAGGAGCTACCGAGCGCTTCCATCCGTTTGAAGGCTGGACCGACCCGGCAGTCACGGGGCTTGCCGCTGCCAGCATCCTGCTGCGCGCGGGCGGCATCCTGCCCGGACAGCGCACGGTTGTGGCGGGCAGCGGGCCGCTGCTGTTTTCTGTCGCGCACCAGATCATGGAGCTTGGCGGCGAGGTCGCAGCCATTGTCGATACGGCAGGCACTGCGCAATGGGCCCGCATGGGCGCAACCCTTGTGCTTGATGCCGCGCGCATGGGGCAGGGCCTTGCGTGGATGCGCGAGATCCGGCGGCGCAAGATTCCCATCCATCATCGTGCCTGCGTGCGCTCTGTCACGCGGCGGGGCAACGTGGTGGATGTCGCCATCCGCTCGCTTGCGGGCAAAGACCGCGATGTGACCATCGAGGCGGATGCCGTGGCGTGCGGGTATGGCCTGCGTCCTTCCACCGACCTGTCGCGTCTTTTGCATGCACGCCATGATTATGACGCGGCGGCCGGGTACTGGCAGTGCGCGGCAGACCCGTACGGGCGGTCGAGCATCAGCGGGTTTTATGTCTCGGGTGATGGCGCAGGTATTCGTGGTGCATCGGTTGCCCGGCTGCGCGGCATCCTGAGCGGACATGCCATTGCCCATGACATGGGGCGGATCGACAGCGCTACATTCGCCGATCTGTGCCGTCCTGTCCTGAGCCGCCTGCGCAGGCTGGATGTCGTATCGCGGCAGATGGTGCGCCTGATGAATCCCGGCAGCATCGTTCTGGCCAATACCGAGGCGGATACGCCGGTCTGCCGCTGCGAGCGTGTCAGTCGTGCCACGATCGAGCAGGCCATTGATGATGGCGCGCACGAGATCAACCAGGTCAAGTCATGGACCCGCTGCGGCATGGGGCCGTGCCAGGGCAGGATGTGCGAGGATAGCGTGCGGCAGCTGCTCGCGCACCGCACGCACCAGAGCCCTGATGCCGTCGGGCATTACACGACCCGCATGCCCCTGCGGCCCCTGCCTGTACAGGCCGTGACCGGGACCTATACTTACGCGGACATTCCGCTGCCCAAGGCTGCACCGCTATGAGCGTACGGACTTCTTCCACCCATCGTTATGATGCCGTGATCATCGGGTCCGGCGTGATGGGGGCCACCACGGCGCTCATGCTCGGCCGTGCCGGGCTGAAAACCGCGCTGGTGGACCGGCGCTCCATTTTCCGCGAGGCATCGGGTGTCAATGCCGGCACGCTGACCCTGCACATGATCCGTGCGGGGCTGATCCCCCATGCCATGCGCGGGCGTGAAATGTGGCTCAACGCGCGTGAGTGGCTGGGGCGTGACGTGGGGGCCACGGCAACGCCGGGCCTGTCACTGGCCTTTACCCCGGCTGAATGTGAACTGGTTGAACAGCGCGCGACGGTTCGCCGGGAAATGGGTGCGCCGATCGAGGTGATATCGGGCGCGCGGGCGCGCGAAATCGAACCCGGCGCCAATCCTGACGTGCTCGCGGCGGCCTATTGCCCGCTGGATGGCTTCATCCCGACCTATGTGGTGGGGCAGGCCTATGCGCGCGCGCTCGCGCAGGCCGGTGTTGACGTGCTTGAAGACTGCCCCGTGAGCGATGTCAGGCCCTGTGATGGTGGTGGTTATGATATCGTAACGGGTGGCCGCGCGGGCGTGGTGCATGGCACGCGCGTCGTCTTTGCCGGCGGTGTGTGGCTGCAGCGCATGCTGGCATGGCTGGGCCTGAATGTACGGATACGCTGCCTGATCAACCAGCTGGTGGTGACCGAGCGCATGCCACCGGTCATGAATAACGTGATCAGTATCGCCAATGGCCTGCTTTCCCTCAAGCAGTTCCAGAATGGCACCGTGCTGATTGGCGGCGGCTGGCAGGGCGAGGGCAACATCGACGAGGGTGGCACCCGCGTCATTCCTGAAAACCTGCAGGGCAACGTCCGTCTGGCGCGCCACACCATTCCCCGCCTGGATCAAAGCCGCATCGTGCGCGTGTGGCTTGGCCTTGAATCGGAAACCGATGACGCAATGCCGATCATTGGTTCCATCCCCACTTATGACAACGCGTTTGTCATTGGCTGTGTCCATTCCGGCTTTACCAGTGGTCCGTATATGGGCGCGCTCCTTGCGCGGCACATACTGGGCGAGGATGTGGACCTTGCTGCCTTTGATATCGGCCGCTTTACCGCAATGGCCAGTCCCGTTTCCCAAGAGGAAAAATAATGCTTCCCAGTAAGGCGTTTCCCTTTCGCGGTATTTATGCAGCCACGCTGCTGCCCCTTGATGCTTCCGGTGCCATTGAACCGGACCGGCTGGCGGAGCACCTGCGCAGCTGTACCGCGCCTGACGGGATTGTTGGCGTGCTGTGCAACGGCCATGCGGGCGAGGTGCATCTCCTGACCCGTGCCGAGCGCCGGCAGGTGGTGGAGATTGCATCAGCCACGATCGGGGCGAGCCGCATCATCGTTTCTGGCGTGCTGTCGGAATCGCTTGATGAAGCCGTGGCCCATGCCCGCGACGCACAGGATGCTGGCGCAGATGCCATTCTGGTGTTCCCGCCGTTTTCATGGAGTGTGGCGCAGGATGCGGCCGTGATCGTCGCCCATCATGAGGCGCTGGCGCGTGCGGTTGATATTCCGGTGGTGCTGTACCAGTCCTCTGTCGGGAGTGGGGGCATGGCTTATAGCGCCGCCATTCTTGAGCGGCTGGTGCGCATTCCCGGTGTTGTTGCGGTCAAGGAAGGCAGTTGGGAAAGTGCGACCTACGACCGAAACCTTCGCCTTGTCCAGCGCGTGGCACCGCAGGTCGAGGTCATGGCATCGGGTGACGAGCACCTGCTGCCCTGCTTTGCCATTGGCACCACGGGCAGCATGGTCAGCCTTGCCGCGGTCATTCCGCAGGCCATTGTCAGGCTCAAGGCAAGCATTGACAGCGGCGATATTGAACAGGCCCGCGTGATCAACGAGCACATTCAGCCCCTCGCCAACCTTATCTATGGCTGCGCACCCGGTAGTCGGGCTAGTCTCCGGCTCAAGGCATGTCTGGTTCATCTCGGGGTGTGGCCATCGGCGCGGACGCGACGGGAAGCCGAAGTTCTTTCGCCCGAAGAAAATCGCGTGCTGGGGGCGGCTTTGGAAAAAGCCGTTCGCTGGGAAGGTTGATAAGGGACAGGAAAACGGTGACAGAGCGCGAATTGAGCCTGGCTGAGCAGGCATACGACCAGATACGGCGTATGATCCTGGAACGCGAATTGCCAGGGGGGATGTCGGTGGTGGAAAACCGGATGGTTGACCATCTGGAGATTTCCCGCACGCCCATCCGTGAGGCACTGATGCGTCTTGCGGCAGAAGGATTGCTGGTCAAGCGGGGGTCGCGCTCTTTTGCCGTGCGGGGTGTATCGGCCGCCGAATTCTTCCAGAGCATCCGTATCCGTGAAATTCTGGAATGTGAAGCGATCACGCTTGCCCATAACAAGATTGACAAGGACCGGATACTGGCGCTGCGCCGTTCGGTTGTGGAACTGGGCAAATACCCCGAGCAGACCGCGGCGCACTGGAAGCTGGATGATCAGTTGCACCAGATGTTTGCCAATGCATCGGGTAACATCGTGCTGTCACGCACCATAACCGACCTGCGCACATCGACCCGTTTGTGTGAGGTAACGAATCCCCTGGGCCGCGTGCCCGCGTCGACCGCAGAACATCTGGCCCTGCTGGATGCCTTTCTGGATGAGGATGTGGAAAGCGCCAAGACCGCCATGCTCAATCACCTGCGCAATGTCGCATCGGACTGTGTCGCCACGCTGCGCGGCATGTAGCGCCTGCCTGTGGCATTGCCGTCCTGCGCGCCCGCGGCGGGTTGTTGATACAATTTTGTCGGGAGCGGATTTTCCCTGCCCGGGCGCTGGCAGGGCAGTCCATTCCGGCTCCTTCCGTCTGACAGGATCATGACATGACATATGATATTGTAATTCGTAACGGCACCATCGTTACGGCAGATGCAACCTTTCGTGGCGATGTAGGCATCAATGGCACGCAGATCGCAGCCGTGGGGCAGCACCTTGAAGGGCGTGAGACG
This sequence comes from Komagataeibacter xylinus, assembly GCF_009834365.1. NCBI lineage: Bacteria > Pseudomonadati > Pseudomonadota > Alphaproteobacteria > Acetobacterales > Acetobacteraceae > Komagataeibacter > Komagataeibacter xylinus. The sequence goes on from NZ_CP041348.1 coordinate 1,917,039, forward strand.
ATCGATGCGCAGGGACTGCTGGTCATGCCCGGTGGTGTGGATGGCCATTGCCATATCGAGCAGGACGAAGCCGATGGCAGCGTGCATGAGGACAGCTTCAGCACCGCCAGTGCATCAGCACTTGCGGGAGGCACGACAACGGTTGTCTGTTTCTCCGCCCATCTGCCCAATGGGCGGTCGCTTGTCGACCAGTTCGAAACATATGTGGAAAAGGGACGGCGCTCACGGATCGATTACGCCATCCACCAGATCATTACGAACGCGGATGAACAGACCATTGCCGAAGGTATCCCCGAAGTGGTGCGCCGGGGTGTCGCGGGGCTGAAGGTCTTCATGACCTATGATGACTTCCATCTCGGCGATGGTGATTTTCTGAAGGTGCTCGAGGCCGCGCGCAATGCTGGCACGATCGTGTCGGTACATTGCGAGAATTATGAAGCGATCAGCTTCATGATCAAGGAATGTCTTGCCCGTAACGAGACATCACCCCGTTATCATGCCCTGTCCCGGCCGCCGTGCCTGGAGCGTGAGGCCACGTATCGCGCCATGGTCCTTGCCGGGCTGATCGAGCAGAAGATCCAGATCTTCCATGTATCCTGCCCCGAAGTGGTGGAAGAGATTGACCGTGCCCGCAAGCGCGGCGTGCCCGTGGTGGCTGAAACCTGCCCCCAGTATTTTGTCCTGACAGGCGCGGATATGGACCGTCCCGGCTTTGAAGGCGCACGGTACATGTGCAGCCCGCCGCCGCGCACCAAGGCAGATTCCGCTGGCCTGTGGTCCTATGTGCGGCGTGGGGTGATCGATGTGATTTCATCCGATCACTGCGGTTACAGCTATGATGGCCCGCTCGGTAAATCACGCTTTGGCCGTGATGCGCCTTTCTCCCTCGTGCCGAATGGCATACCGGGACTGGCAACGCGTCTGCCGCTCATTTTTGATGAGGGCGTGAACAAGGGCAACATTACGCTCAACCAGTTTGTGGCCCTTGTTTCCACCAATCCGGCCCGCCGGTATGGGCTGCACCCGCGCAAGGGCACGATCGCGCCCGGCGCCGATGCGGATATCGTGCTGTGGGACCCCGAAAAGACGGTGACAATCACCAACAGCCTTCTGCACCATGCCATTGACTACACGCCGTATGAGGGGCGTCAGGTCAAGGGCTGGCCGGTCATGACCCTTTCTGGCGGCAGGATCGGCATGCGTGACAATGCCATCCTCGCTGCAGAAGGCGATGGCAGCTTTGTTGCCCCGCTCAAGGGGAACTGACGGGTATTTGCAGGAGCGGACGCCGAGCCTGCTCCTGCTGCCCGTACCTACGTATAATTTGTAGAATTACAGTACAAATATCCCTCCCCTGTGGCGTTTAGGTCACTCTTGGGGAGGGATTTTTTTTGTACATTCCATGGTGTAGCAGGGCGCAATAGCCCTTTCCTGCCGAATCTCGCTGCCGATGCTCAGATTCGTTCCGACTTGTACATTGATTATAAATAAAAAGGCTATTTTTGGCCGATATGACCTTTTCATTTCGCTTTACACGTTCAGATATGAAAGGTATACAATTCGCATACCCACCCTGTCGGCTGCATGTATGTCACGAGCACCGGAGGGAGGTGGGGTCCGGGTTGGTGCAGACTAGATTTGTGCCGTGAATGTAACAATTGACCGAATTCCTTAATTCTACTGAAGAATTGGGAGAGATTGCATGAGCCGCATGAATTACGTTCGCGACCTTGAGCTTGAGATCGACCGGGAACACCGCACGCGGCAGATACCGTTTCTGCAGGAACTGGTACGGGTTCCGTCTGACAATCCGCCGGGTGACTGCGCGCCCCATGCGCTCGTGGCCGCCAGCCTGATCGAGGCGCTGGGGTTTAAGGTCGAACGTCATCCCGTTCCGCAGGAACAGGTTGCGCGTTATGGCATGAAAACCGTGACCAACCTGATTGTCCGCCAGCGTTTTGGCACGGGCGAGGGGCCTGTAATCGCCCTGAACGCCCATGGTGATGTCGTGCCGCCAGGAGAAGGGTGGCACCATGACCCGTATGGCGGCGAGATTGTGGATGGCGCGCTTTATGGGCGTGGCGCTGCCGTCTCCAAGGCGGATTTTGCCACCTATGTCTTTGCGCTGCGTGTCCTGGTCAAATGCTGTCCTGACCTGAATGGCACGGTTGAACTGCACTTTACCTATGATGAGGAAACCGGTGGCCTGCTCGGTCCGGGCTGGCTGCTGGAGCAGGGGCTGACAAAGCCGGATTACGTGATCAGCGCCGGTTTCACCTACGCGGTCATGATCGCGCATAATGGCAGCCTGCAGCTTGATGTGCACCTGGCAGGCAAGGCCGCGCATTCCGCATGGCCTGAAACCGGGCATGACGCTCTTGAAGCCGCCAACGCCGTGCTGTCGGTGCTCTATGCATGGCGCAAGGAAATCGCTTCGAATGTCTCCGCCATCGACGGGATTGACGGGCCTACGCTGGTTATTGGCACGATTCAGGGCGGCGTTGCGGCCAATGTCGTGCCCGAGCAGGCCTCTTTCCGTCTTGAGCGGCGTATTCTGCCAGATGAAAGCCCTGAAAACGTTGAGCGGGAACTGCGCGATGTGATTGCGCATGCTCTGGCTCCGTATCCCCATATCCGCTTTCAGATCGATCGCTGCCTGCTGGCCCGTCCGCTGGTGCCGGTTGCCGAGCAGAAAGTTCTGACGGATGCAATCCGCCAGGCGGGGCAGGAAGTTCTGGGCGAGGAAATTCCAATAAAGGGAATGCCGCTTTTTACCGATGCGCGACTGTACAGCGCAGCCGGATGCCCGACCGTGCTGTATGGCGCAGGGCCGCGGAAACTACAGGATGCCAATGGTCACCGTGCTGATGAACACGTCATGCTGGATGATCTGAAGCGGGCGACTTTGATAGTTGCAGAATCGTTACGAATTATATTATCAAATAATTCCAAGTAAAAAAATCCCGATACGTAGTAACAAAGTAAAGGCGGGTCGATATATCCGTTCATGCCGAAGGACAGAATTGACATGGTATTCCGACGACAGCTACTCGCAGCCACCATATGTGTGACCGGATGTTTCGATGCGGTGCACGCATTCGCCCAGACTGCTGCTGAACCTGCAGCCAAGCCCAAGCCTGTGCGGCATGCTGCCACCAAGGCCGCCACGCCCAGCCGTGCCCAGCATACACTTGCTTCGGGTGGCCGCGCCGCCACCGACGCGCCTGAAGTCATGATCGTGACGGGAACCCACTCCAGCAACAAGCGGGCGCGTAACAGCACCAGTCCTGTTACTGTCGTATCGGGGGCAACGCTGCGCCGTTCGGGCCAGATGAACCTTGCGGATGCGCTGACGCGTACCTATGCCTCGATCAATGTCAGCACCATGGGCACGGATGCGGGCGCACTGACATCGGCCATCCGCATGCGCGGCCTCACACCCAACCAGGTGCTGGTGCTCGTTGATGGCAAGCGCCGCCACACGACCGGTAACATCAACGCTGACGCAGGCCCCGACTTCGGTTCAACCCCGGTTGACCTGAACATGATTCCCGCCAACTCGATCGACCATATCGAGGTGTTGGAAGATGGCGCTGCCGCCATGTATGGCTCGGACGCCATTGCAGGTGTGGTGAACATCATCACCAAGAAGCAGGACCATGGCTTTGATGCCAGCTTCCAGACGGGTGCCAACGCCTATAACGGCGATGGCTGGCAGTATCAGGTCAATGCCGATGGCGGCATGAAGCTCGGCGAGAACGGCTTCCTGCACATCAGCGGGCAGGTTTACCATACGGATCACTTCGTTACGAAGGCGATGGACAACCGGCTGAATGGGTACACGCCTCCGGGTGCTGCCAACGAGCAGTATACCGGTAACGTCAAGGTCTCGCCCTATTCCAACCAGATCATGAGCACGCCGGAAGAAACGCGCGAGAACCTGGGTATTGAATGGGGCAAGCAGTTTACGCCCGGCATCAACTTCTATGGCCTGATCACCTATGCCCATCGGCATGCGGAAGGGTATGAAAACTATCGTCTGCCTTCGGGGGCGTCCAACAGCGTGCCGGCATATTATCCCGAAGGGTATTCGCCGCTGGAAACCAACGAGGAAAACGATTACGCCGCGACCCTTGGCCTCAAGGGCGACAACTTCATGGGGTTCAACTGGGACCTGAGCACCACCTATGGTGCGGATGAAGACAAGATCGGCGTCAAGGATACCGTCAACCCCAACCTGTACGCTGATACCGGTTATTCGCCCCAGAAGGTGCGTGCCGCGTCCTATCGCATGTCGCAGTGGACAAATAACGCCGATTTCCGCCGTCATTTCAATATTGGCCATGCCGTGCCGATGACGCTGGCCTTCGGCGCCGAGCACCGGCTGGAAGAATACCAGATCAAGGCAGGTGATCCTGCATCCTACATCGATGGTGGCAGCCAGGCACTTGCCGGTCTGACCCCGCAGGATGCCGGCAAGTGGGACCGTGACGTCTGGGCCGGTTACATTGATGGTGACTTCAAGCTGACCCGTAAGTGGGATCTTGATTTTGCCGGCCGTTTTGAACATTACACCGACGTGGGCAACACCGAGAACGGCAAGGTCTCGACCCGCTACGATTTCAACCGGCGTGTCGGTATCCGTGGCACCATCAGCAACGGCTTCCGCGCGCCCACCATGGCGGAGCAGCACTATAGCGCCGTCAACGTGGGTCCGACCACGGCGCTCGGCCTGCTGCCGGTCAATTCGCCCGAAGCAATCGGGACCGGGGCATCCAAGCTCAAGCCCGAGCGTTCGACCAGTGTAAGTGGCGGTATCGTTCTGGAGCCGGTTGATGGTTTCCATATCGAGGCCGATGTTTACCAGATCAATATCCGTGACCGTATCGTGCAGGGTGGCGTGACAACAGGTGAGGCCGCCGTCAATGCACTGCAGCAGATGGGTGTGAGCCTGCCTGCGTTTGATGCCCAGTCCGCCAACTCCGTGCAGACCTATTACTTCACCAATGGTGCAAGCACGCGCACGCAGGGCCTGGACATCAAGGCTGATTACATGTTCCGTATGCACAAATACGGCAACCTGATGCTGTCCATGTCGCTTGATCTGAACAGGACGCGCCTGCACCATAACGGTACGTCAAGCACGGGTGATGCCCTGCTGAATGCGGAAAATACCGCGTGGCTGACCACGTCCTATCCGCGTAGCAAGATCATCCTCAATGCCTTCTATACTTACAAGAACTGGGACTTCAACATCCGTCAGACGCGTTATGGCGAAACGACTGACATGATGCAGTATCAGGACTGGACCCCGACCAATGCAACCTGCGGTTCGCAGGCGCTTGAAAACTCCAACCAGTGCTTCTACCAGTTCAAGAACACCCCGCGCTGGCTGACCGATATTGAAATCGGTTATCAGGTGACACCGCGCTGGCATGTTGCGGTTGGTGCGAACAACGTGTTCAACATCCGCCCCCGCAAGGTGCCCGGTGTGGTCAACCAGCTTGGTGCCAACGTGTATGATTCCATGTCGTCTCAGGTGCCGATGACCGGTGGCTATTATTACGGTCGCATCAACTTCAAGCTCTGATCCAATACTGTTGCACGTGCTCTTGATGGGCATGTGCATTTTTGTTCTGCTGTTACCTGATCTCCTGCCCCACGCATGACGGGGGCAGGGTCAACAGTTGCCCTGCATGGCTTATTGCCCCGGCAACTGTATCGGCTTCGCCTGCCTGTGTTTTCCTGGTGGAAGCAAAAAGCGTAAACCAATAATCCGTTAAGCGCCGCATGTGCCGGTAAACACGCTGCTTCTGGCACCCAGGACCGGGCATGGCTTGCCCTGCGCGCTATCGCGCTGCCGCAGCAGGTCATATTGGAGTGCGTGGCCTGTATCTGGTATCTTGCCTTTCACTGTAGTGAGGAGATACCCGCGATGCCCAGAACGGTTATTGTGCAGCCGCCCGGCGGCTTCGATCATGTTACCATGTCTGACCAGCCTGCCCGCGCGCCGGGCCATGGTGAAATCAGGGTCAGGCTGCATGCCTCCTCGCTGAACTATCATGATTATGCGGTTGTCAGCGGCATGTGGGCACCCACGGTGCCGCGCATCCCCATGGCCGATGGCGCGGGTGAAGTGCTGGAGGTAGGCGCGGGCGTAAGCGAATTCGCACCCGGTGACCGTGTTGTCAGCACGTTTTTCCCCACCTGGCTTGGTGGCGCGCCAGAGGTGATCGGCTTCACCACCGTGCCGGGTGATGGCGTGGATGGCTATGCACGCGAGGACGTGACCGCGCCCGCCACCTCCTTTACCCATGCGCCGCGCGGCTGGTCGCATGCCGAGGCGGCAACGCTGACCACGGCGGGGCTGACGGCATGGCGCGCGCTGTTTGTTGATGATGCCGTAAAGCCCGGTGATACGGTGCTGGTGCAGGGCACGGGCGGCGTGTCGATCTTCGCACTGCAATTTGCCAAGATGGCAGGGGCTACGGTCATCGCCACCTCATCGAGCGCTGCCAAGCTCGAGCGCCTGCGCGCCCTTGGCGCAGACCATGTCATCAATTACCGCGAAAACCCGCAATGGGGTGCCACCGCATGGGAACTGACCGGCGGCCGGGGCGTGGACCATATCATCGAGGTCGGTGGCCCTGCCACGCTGGCGCAGTCGATGGCGGCCATCCGGGTCGCGGGCCATATTTCCGTCATTGGTATCCTGACAGGTGTTGCAGGGCAGCTTGAAGTGGTGCCCATGCTGCTCAAGCAGTTCCGGCTGCAGGGCGTGCTGGTGGGCAGCAGGGCTGACCAGCGTTCCATGGTGCGGGCCTTTGAGGGCAATGGCATTCGCCCGATCATCGACCGCAGCTTTGCGCTTGAAGATATTGTGGCGGCTTTCCGTTATCAGGAAAGCAACCAGCATTTTGGCAAGATCTGCCTGGAGTTCTGAAAAACAGGTCAAAAGAGTAAAACGCGATCGGACGCCGCCTTTATTTCAAAAGGCGGCGCTTTTTCTGTAACGCCTGTGCAGGCTGCTTGCTAGATCAGGCCATAACGGGAGAGCAGGTCGCCAATTTCCGTGCCCTCGGTCATGTGGTGCACCACGCCCGATGCGGGGATCTTGCGCGCATCGCGCAGTTCGGCTGCGGCCTGTAGCAGCATGCGTACATCGTAAACGCTGCCAAATACTTCCGGCACGGCACGGTCAATGTCGAGCAGCGTATAGACCGCCTCCATTGCGGTGCGGACCGAATATTCGGTCGTGAACACCGTATCGCGCGGGGTTTCCGCAAACTGGCCCAGAAAAGCGAGGTTGATGCTGCCCTCGGGCACCACCTTTGGCCGGTCGCCTGCCGCGCGTGGCATGAACTGCGCGGTGATGAAGGGCATCATGCACGGATGGGTGGTGGCACCCGTTGCAGCCATGTCGTCAATCTTGTCTTCCGGCACACCCATGTGGAACAGCCATTCGCGCGTGATTTCCTCGCCGGTGCATTCCTGCATGGGTTTCTTGACGTAATTGCCCGGCACGTCGCTGAACAGGCCGTACAGCCACGCCACCATCTGCCCTTCAGGCTGGCCCTTGAAATGCGGCTGCCGGCTGACCACCCAGCTCATCAGCCACGCAGAATCGCGGATGGTGATCGGCCCGCCCGTAACCGTGCGGCCAGAGAAGGGATCGCGCCCCGTGACCTTGCGCACGAGATCTGGAATGCGCGCATCGCGCGTGGTGACGGTAGCGGACTCCCAGCGTGATTTCGTGGTGTCGCCACAGAACACGTCAGGCCGCCCGAAAGCAGGGTCCTGTGCCGCGATGTTACGCCACAACTGCCAGATATTGCCCTCGGCAATGCCGGTTTCGATCGGGGCAGGGGTATGGTGGTCGCCCCAGCGGGAGTTTTCCACCATGGAGCCATTGGTCACGAACACCAGATCATCCGCCTTGATGTCGATCCCATTGGACTGGCCATTCTCGAGCAGGTCGATGCGGGTTGCGACCTTTCTCCCGCCTGCCGTATCGACACGCACATTGGTCGCCTGCACGCCATGGCGGAACACCACGCCCTGCTCGGCCAGCCACGTGGCGAGCGGCTTGCTGAGGGATTCCTGCTGGTTGAAACGGGTGAATTTGAGCGTGTGCAGGTCTTTGAGGCCCAGGATCTGATGCACGAAGCGGGCGAGGTAGCGCTTCATCTCGATGGCGCTATGCCATGTCTCGAACGCGAACATGGAGCGCCAGAACAGCCAGAAATTCGATTTCATGAAATCGGCTGACAGTACATCGCTGATCATCTTGCCATCGAGCCTGTCTTCATCCGTCAGGATCAGGGTCAGGATTTCGCGCCGTGCCTTGCCGGTCAGGGTCAGGCTGTCACGGTCGGGCAGGGGCTGGCCGCGCTCCTGCATGGCGCGGATGGGGCTGCTGCTGGGGTCGGCGCGGTTGAGGCGGTAGAACTCATCAAGCACGGAGGCGCCGGGCACTTCGAGCGACGGGATCGAGCGGTACAGATCCCACAGGCACTGGAACTGCTCTTCCATTTCCCGCCCGCCGCGAATGAGCCAGCCGGTCTCGGCATTGCCCGTGCCATCAAGCGCGCCGCCATTGTCGCCTGAGGCTTCAAGAATGGTGATGCGTGCCGGGGGCATGCCCGCATCACGGATCAGGAAGGCGGCGGCGGCCATGCCACCAAGGCCGCCGCCTATGATCCAGGCTGCGCGGGTCTCAATCCCGGCGGGCTTTTCGGGGCGGACGAATGCTTCAAAATTGCTATGGGCATATCTCATGGAATTTGCGCCTTGTTGGAGCCATGCATCACGGCCCTGCCTTTTCCCCCGATGGGAAAGTCTGCTGAACATAGCGCGATTTTTGGACATTGATGTCGTTGATATTTATCAATCCGCAAAGCAGGGATACACGGGCCGGATACGGCGCCCGTGGCAGCCTGTGCGGCGCGGGGAGAGCGGGTTGGGCGTGCCCTTATGGTTTTGGAGCACATGGCTGAGCGCAAGAATTTATACAGATATTCGTAGATAAAGAAGAGAGCATGAAAAGCATTATTATAGCCCTTCTCTGTATTGGCCTGACAACGCCGGTTTATGCCCAGTCGCATATCGATGTCGGTTTCTCGCCCGAAGGATCGGCAACTGAGCTGGTGCTGAACGTGATCAGGAGTGCAAAGAGCCAGATCCGCATGATGGCGTTCTTCTTCAGCGCCGATAATGTGGTCGATGCCCTGATCAAGGCCAGGCAGCGCGGGGTGGATGTGGCAATCGTGCTTGATGAGGAAGGCAATCAGGGCAAGGGCAACCAGATGGCCATCGCACGGGTCAGGGATGCCGGTATTCAGGTCAGGATGGATGATGTCTACGCCATGCAGCACGACAAGGTCATCATTACCGATGGTCGGAATGTCGAGACCGGTTCATTCAATTTCACCAAGGGTGCGCAGCGCAAGAATAGTGAAAACGCCCTGGTGATCTGGGATGATCTTGCCCTTGCGCAGGCCTATCTGGCGCATTGGCAGAACCGGTGGGATCACGCCCGCCAGGCATGGCGTTTCAGCCTGCCTCCCGGCCAATAAGGGCCAGCAGGGCTTCCGCCGCCGGGCTACGGTAGCGTTCCTTGTGGCGTAGCCCGTAAAAGGCGCGCAGGCCGAGTTCGCGCGGCACGGCATGCAGCGTGCCCGCCTGCAATGCGGGGGCGATGACCAGCGAAGACAGCGCGCCAATGCCAGCCCCGGCTTCGATCGCAGTGCGCACGCCTTCGTTGGAGGGTAGGACAAGCCCGATTTTCAGTTCTTCCGGCGCAATGCCCCACTGGCGCAGCTGGTGCTCCAGTGTGGCCCGTGTGCCCGAGCCCGGCTCGCGCATGACCCATGTGGCCGTGCGCAGCCACTGCGTGCCGGCATGGGCGGGCGGGCAGGGGGCGGCCTGTATCAGGGTCAGGCGGTCGGTGCCCAGAGGCCACTGGGCCAGGGCTGGGTCATCGATCAGGGCCTCGACAATGCCAAGGTCAACCACGCCATCACGCACCCGTCCTGCTGCTTCCTCCGTGTTGCTGATGGCGACGTCAACGACAATGTGCGGATAGTGCTGGCGGAATGACACCAGAAAGCGCGGGAGCCAGTAGGCCGCAATGGTCTGGCTGGCCACCACGCGCAACGTGCCCCGCTTCAGGCCACTGAATTCCTCCAGCATGTTTTCAGCCGCTGCCGCCTGGGCCAGCACTGCCCGGGCTTCGGGCAGGAACAGGCGGCCGGCTTCCGTCAGCCTGATGCCGCGGCCGATGCGGTGGAACAGCTTGATGCCATGGCGCTCTTCAAGTGCCGCGATGGCGGCGGACACGGCGGATTGCGTCACGTTCAGCGCCCGACTGGCAGCGGTGACGTGCTCGCGTTCGGCCACGGCAATGAAAAGGCGGAGCTGTTCAAGGGTCATGTCCCAGCCCTACCACAACCAATCATAAAAAACGATTGAAACAAGAAAAACTATGCATTTGATTGATTGAATATCCGCCCCCTAACCTGCGTGGCGAAAGGGAGGATACCGTGACGACCATGCCATGCAGACCGCTGTTCCCGTTGCGAAACATTGATTTTCCAGCGCGTGTCGCGCCGGGTATCGGGCTGTGCCTGGCCATCGGCGCACTCGCCATCGGGCTTGAAAGGGCGCAGGCGGCGCTGTTTGGCAAGTCGTGGCTCGAAGCCCTTAACCTGGCCCTGCTGCTTGGCGTGGGCGTGCGCGCAATCTGGCGGCCCAGGCCTGCGTGCCTGCCCGGCATAAGCTTTTGTGCCCGCACCCTGCTCAATATCGCCATCGTGCTGCTCGGGGCCGCGTTCAGCGTGGGGGCGGTGCGCGCGATCGGACCGGGGCTTGTGGCGGGAGCCGTGGGCATCGTGGCGTTCGGTCTGGTTTTTACCTGCTGTGTGGGCTGGCTTGCGGGGTTACCCGCGCGGCAGACGCTGCTGGTGGCCTGCGGCAATTCCATATGCGGCAATTCGGCCATCATGGCAGCCGCCCCGATTATCGAGGCCGATGATGACGACGTGGGCGCAAGCATTGCCTTTACGGCAGCCGGTGGTCTTGTGGTGGTGCTGGGGCTGCCGTTGGTGGTGCCCTTGCTGGGGCTGCCCAAGGGCGCGGAGGGCGCGCTTGCGGGGTTGACGGTTTATGCCGTGCCGCAGGTTGTGGCAGCGGCAGCACCTTTTGGCGTGGCGGCCGTGCATGTCGGCACGCTGGTCAAGCTGGTGCGGGTGCTGATGCTCGGGCCGGTATGTGTTGTGCTGGCCCTGATTGCCAGCGCATGGCGCGCGCGTGAGGCGGCGCAGGGCGCATGCCTGCCGCCCGTGACCCGGCTGGTGCCGTGGTACATCATCGGTTTTGTGGCCATGATGGCGGTGCGGTCGGCGGGGGGAATTCCGGCTTGGCTTGTCATGCCGCTTAACTATTGGGCCACGTTTCTGACCATCCTCGCCATGGCGGCCCTCGGGCTGGGCGTTGAACTCCGGGCCGTTCTGCGGGCTGGCAGGGCTTTGATGGTCACGGTCAGCATTTCACTGATCGGGCTGCTTGGCGCGAGCATGGCGCTGGTGCGGGTCATGCTCGGGGGTAGGCAGGTGCAGGATGGAAATTCTCCATCCTGCACGGCAGGGTCAGTCCTGGTCTTTCAGGGCCTTTGCCTCTTTCTCGCGCGTGGCGAAGGGCACTTCCTGTTTGTCATCAAGTTCATCCATGCTGCCGCCGGAATTGCCAAGATTTTCCTCCAGCCAGGCCTGCTCGATGGGCTCTCCGTTGGCATCGAGCGGCACGGGTGAGTCAACGGGGATCTGGCCTGCATCGGGGTTGCTTTCCATCCCGATCAGTTCCGATGCGGCTTCACGGTAGGCAGCAGCACCACAGCCGGGCTTGCCGTCGGCTTCCCACAGTTCCTGGGCTTTGGCGGTGATGCGGGCTTCGGTTTCGGGTGTTGTGGCCAGGGGGTTCTGCATGATCATGTCCTTGAAAGCGTATTCGGTTTGAAATCAGTCGAGGGCGACGGCTGCCTCGCTGGTCAGCACCCGGAAGATAAAGCTCTCCTGCAGGTAAAGTTCGACCGTGTCAGCCGTATGGGACAGATAGCCGATCGAGAAATCCTGCCCGATATCAAGCTGCAGGTCACCGCCGCGCAGGGAGATGACAAAGGCCCCTTCAATGGCGGGCGCCCAGACCAGCTTGCCTTCAATCAGGCTCTCGATGTGTTTGCGCACCGGGTAGCCTGCATCATCACCGCCGCTGACCGCCTCATACGCCTTGGCACCAAGCACGATGGCATAGGGGCCGTTAACGCCCGCAAGGCGCAGTGCGCCAAGGGCATCGGCAATGGCATGCGGGTAATCCTTGACCGATGCGGGCAGCTTGACATGCGCGTTCGATGTCGCCTGCGCGATCCCGGCCATGCCGGCTGCGGTGTAGCCTGTAAAAATGGCACGATCCTCGGCAAAGGCGATTTTCTTTGCCGCATCCTTCACCGGCTGCCAGTCGGCATCGCACGCACCGCGTTCGACTGCATCGATTTCCGCGCGTGACAGGGTAAAGGGCACACGCAGTTCCACCACCGGCAGCACGTCGCGTATTACGGCCTGCACGCCGTCGGTCGGGGCATCGATGCGCCGCTCGCGCCCCGTGCCCACGGCAGAAAAGGCCGTGCCCTTGGGTTCGGAAACATCAACCACGCGGCGGCCGGCAAGGTGGCGGCGCAGGGTGCGGGTGGCTTCGTCCTCGATTTCGGTCCACGCGGCGGATGAAACGGGGGCAAGGTGTCTGTGCAGGTTGTTCATGTCTGGTGTCCTTTATTTCAGTGATCCGATGCTCAGCGAACCGGCCGGAGCCGCCACGGGCTGCGGCGCTGCGGCCACGGGGGGCTGTGGCGCGGGCAGGTCGGGTGCGGCATCAAGAAAATCAGAGGTGGGAATGAAGAACAGGTTGCCGGTCACTGCCGTGCTCACATCAAGCAGCCGGTCATAATTGCCCGGCGGCAGGCCTACGAACATGTTGCTGAGCATGCGCTCGATGCGCGCGGGCGAGCGGGCATAGCCGATGAAATAGGTGCCGAACTCGCCCGTGCCCACCGTGCCAAAGGGCATGTTGTCGCGCACGATCTGGAGCTGCTGGCCGTTTTCTTCAATATTGGTCAGCACGTTATGGGCGTAGCTGGGCTTGGCGGCCTCGGGCAGTTCAATGTCCGATACCTTCCTGCGGCCAACGATGTGCTCCTGCACCTCGGTGGGTATGGCATCCCATTTTTTCAGGTCGTGCAGGTATTTCTGGATGATGACATAGCTGCCGCCCTTGAAGGCCGGGTCTTCATCACCGATCAGGGTTGCATCACGGGCGGGCTGGTCGACCGGGTTTTCGGTGCCATCGACAAAACCGAGCAGGTCGCGGGCATCGAAATACTTGAACCCGTGCACTTCATCCACCACCGTGGCCACACCTTCAAGCCGCGAGACGATGGCGGTGGCGAGTTCAAAGCACAGGTCCATCCGCGTCGCGCGGATATGGAACAGAAGATCGCCCGGGGTGGAGGGGGCATGGTGCACGCCATTGATCTCGGCAAACGGGTGCAGGTCCATCGGGCGCGGTGCGCCGAACAGGCGGTCCCACGCCTGTGAGCCTATGCCGGTTATGCAACTCAGCCGACCATCATCAATACGGAATCCGACACCGCGTACAAGCGAGGACAGGTCTCCCATCAGGTCGCGCACCTGCGGGCCGACTTCGGTGTCGGCGCTGAGGGTCAGGACAAGAAAAACCGCGGCCTGGGTCAGCCTTGTGTCAATGGGTTGTGGTGTGGCCAATGCTCTCGAACTCCCTGCAGACAACGCCTGTAGCGGCCTAGCATAGGCAGGTGGCGGGGCGTGGCAAGATGGCGCGGCAGGGGGCAGATAGGCGGATTGAACACGCGGCAGCCCCGGTCAGGTGCTTGCGGGCCCTTAAAATATTTCCATGATTTTATGCCGGTCGAGCACGATGCGCTGTGACGAGAGGCGTTTGATCAGCCGCATGTCTTCCAGTTCCTTGAGCATGCGGCTTGTCGTTTCAACGGCAAAGCCCAGGTAATCGGCAATATCCTTGCGGTCCATGGCCAGGGTCAGGATATTGGAGTGCCGGTCATAGAAATCGGCCTGCTTGCTGCATTCAAGCAGAAAACCCGCCAGCCGCTTGACCACAAGCGGGTAGGTGGCCAGCAGCAGGTGGCGCTGTGCTGCCTTGGTGTAATTGAGTGCCTGCTGCAGGAACAGGGTCTGGATGCGTGGATGGATCTCGATCAGCTTGAGCAGGGCGGCATAGGGGATCTGGAACAGGTAGGTATCCACCAGCGCAATGGCGGAGGCGGGATAGACCCCGTCTTCAATGGTGCCGAACATGTCGCCGGGCCATATGAAGGCGAAGATATGGTTACGGCCATCGTGCAGGTGATGTTCCAGCCGCACGGCGCCTGAACGGATGCGGTAGACATATCTGCCCGCCTCGCCCTGGGTATAGATACGGCGCTTCGCGGGCTTGTGTATTTTCGTGGAGATCGCGTTCAACGCCTCCCGTTCTTTGTCAGTAAGCGTGAAATCTCTGAACATCATGAACATCTATATGCAGGGGCGCGTTGTTTTTGTGTGTTCGTCAAGGATTTGCCCCCATGCCGGGCGGCGTTGCATCCTGGTGTTCCAATGTGGGCAGCCATCAGCCGGTGCGCGCCGTTTCTGACCATCAGGATCGCATTGGTCGGCACCACCCTCATTCCATCTTGTGGCTACCCGGCAAGGGTACGTCATTTTAACGCTTATATATACGATACCGTATCGTATCTCAATATAACATGGAGGAAACCCCTATAAAAAACGATCTGTCGCGGTGTTTGAAAAGAATCAGGACAATGCCGCCTTCCCGAACAAAAAGGCCGCACCCCGAAACCTTATTTCTCCCGGATGCAGATGCCTGAAGTAAAGATCTGCCATGCGCGTTCAAAAAAGCGCGCGCGTGTCTGCGGATCATGCAGTTTGTTCAGGCGCAGCATGGTGTTCTGTAGCGGCCAGCCCAGGAACAGGCTGATCAGGATGCGGGTCGTCTCTTCATGGTCGGTGGAGTGGATGCGCCCGGCATCGGCCGCGGCCTTGATCAGACGGCTCAGCGTGGCCACGAAGGGCTCCGCGATGGTGTGCATCATGTCATCCACGACAGAAGCGATGCGGTGCCCGTCCGCAATGACAATGCGGTAGGCTTCAAGCGTTTCGGGCCGCAGCATGAAGTCAAGGAAGAACTGGCTGATTTCGCGCGTGGCAACCAGCGGGTCGGTAGAGGAAGCCTCGACCGCGCCTGCCGCCTCGAGCAGCAGCTTGCCCCGCGCCGCCACCACCGCGCGGAACAGGTCTTCCTTTGATGCGTAGCGTCGGTACAGGCTGGCCTTGCTGCACTCCGCCACGCGCGCGATCTGCTCCAGCGATGTGGCGGCGTAACCCTGCTTGATGAACAATGCCGTTGCAACTTCAAGAACATGCCGGTCGAGTTGCGCCGAGCCTTCAGGCGTCGGGCGTCCGCCCGTATGTGGCGGTCTTGATGATACGTCAGACATTCTTCGTCCCTTAACTCCAGTCATCAGTCAGTCACATTATGTCACGAAGCATAACATGATATGCGGGCCTGGTGTCATTCAGCCGTGCAATCCTGCCTGTTGCCATGGGGATGCCAGAATGGGGGCGCGTGTTCAAATGGTCATTGCAAATGGGTGGCGCCTCCGGGTTCCGGGCTACATGCCGCCCTTGAGGCGAAAGGTAAGCCGCGCGATCTGCCCGGACAGGAAAGCGCCCCGGGTATTTGCTACGAGATTGATGTCCACGCCCCGGCCATTTTCCATGACAAGACCAGCCGTGCCATGATGGATGGTGGCCGTGCCGCCCACGCTCCAGTACGTGCCATTGAAATCCTGCAGGCGGCCAAGGTTGCGCACGCAGCCCTGACCTGACAGCGCCATGCCACCCACGCTCAGCATGCCGCCGCCCCGTATGGTGAAGGGATAGGCGTGCGTGCCGTCATACAGCGTGCCCCGGCCCCAGACGTAACCAACCCCTGCCGCGATATGGCGCGCCGAGAGTTCGATCCGGGCATCGGTGGCCTCGCACGCGGCCTGCGCCGTGCCCTGAAAGGCCAGAAAGCTGGCGAGGGCCACAAGGCCTGTATGCCGGAAGTGGTTCATCACATGATCCAGTGAAAGGAGAGCAGGGGCATTCGTTTCCTTGAACGGAACGGTTCAGTTTCGTTTAATTGAGGGCAAAAGGCCCGTCAATGACAAAACAGCCCTACCCCGTCGCTTCCCTGTGCCGGGCCTGATAGTCCTTGAACGGCAGCAATATAATATTTTGGAATTATAAAATTTTTGGTGAAGCTTTTCCCAGGAAGCTTCGAAAGACGTCGCCTTTTTGAAAAAAAGGCGACACCCGGAAACTATTCTTTTTTTGATTGATGATTTGTTTTTAAACAGTCTCCTGCAGTTACATCATGGCATCCGGCTTCAGTTTTACCGGGTGTCACGGCGCAGTTCATAAGCGCGCAGGTTCAGGTCCGTCAGGTCGAGGATGGGAGTGGCAATGCCATGGGCACGCGCGCGGGCGACAAGATCGCCAATAATCTGCTGTGCTTCAACCGGCGCGCCCTGCGAGAGGTCACGGAACATGGAAGATGTCAGCGTGGAGTCCGGTTGCGTCAGTCTTTTGGTAATGGCGTTGATGGTATCAGGCGCGAGGGGATAGCCGACGGCTGCGGCAGTCGTGGTGCATTCCTTGATCGTGGCATGCACGAAATCGGTGCCACCGGGCAGGCGGGCCACCTCGCCCACGCTTGCGCGCATGAGGCAGCATAGCGTGCCCAGCGAGGCCAGGAGCGTCCATTTGTTCCACATATCCTGCAAGATGTGCGGCGAGGGCACCGTCTCGAACCCCGGCGCGCTCAGGGCATCGGTCATGGCATTGGCGTCCTGCCCCGCCACCAGCGGGCCGAATACCAGTCGGGGGGTAACGCCAGCCTGATGGATGCGGCCTTCGCCGTCGAGACTGCTGACAATGAAGCAGGTGCCCCCCATGACCGCCTCGCGGCCAAAGCGGCTGGCCAGCACATCAAGGTGCCGCATGCCATTGAGCAGCGGTATGATGCGCGTCTGCGGGCCGATGGCAGGCGCCATGTCCACCATCGCGGCGGCAAGGGAATAGGCTTTTACGCTCAGGATGACGATGTCGTAGGGGTGGATGATCTGATCCGCCGTGATCATGTGCGGGGGCAGCGTGGCATCACCCAGCGGGCTGACAAGGCACAGCCCTGTTGCGCTGAGTTGCGCCTGCCGCCGTGGGCGCACGAGAAATGTCACGTCATGGCCTGCTGCCGCCAGGCGCGCGCCAAAATACCCCCCCACGGCCCCGGCGCCGACAACAAGGATCTTTGGAGTCATCATGGTGTTTCCCGCCTGTATCCGGTCATGCATTGCGGCGTGACTGTGATCCCGTCTGCCTCGCACGGTCAAGCCAGCCTGCGTGCGGAGCGCTTGACGCCGCGCGCTTCACGGCCATGCGCGTCCTGTCCATGCGGCACGGACCGCGGCATGGGGCAGGGACGTTGTGCCGCTCCCCCTTGTGGCCGGTTATTTTTCAGGTAAGGGCATGGTCCGGGCCTGTCCGGTCATGCCGTGCCGGAGGGTATGCAGGAGGGTGACATGGCCAGCGTGCCAAAACGGATCCAGTCCATCGTGCGCGCCGCCGCCATTCTGGAAATCATGGCGCAGGCAGGTGGCAGCGCGCGGCTTGGCGAGATCGCTGCCAGGGCGGGCATGGAAAAAACCACCGCCCATAACATTCTCCAGACCCTCGACCACCTTGGTTACGTGCAGCGCCGTCCGGGCGACATGCGCTACCATCTGGGCGGGCGCATTCTCAACCTGTCGCGCATCATGGGCGATGACCATGGCCTGCGTGCGCGCATGCGCCCCACGCTTGAAGCCATTGCGCGGCACAGCGGGGCAACCGTGCACCTGGGCGTGCCCAGCGGGGATGAAGCCGTTTATCTGGACCGGGTGGACCCGCACGCCCCCGAGGATTCTGCCACGGCCGCGCGCGGCGCGAAACCATCGAGCGGTGGGGCGTTCCTGGCCTTTGTGCCCGGCATGGGCCAGCGCGTGCTCAGCACCCGCGCCCATGCGCTTGACGGGGGCGCGCGACCAGATCGAGGCCGTGCGCCTTAAGGGTTACGCGCTTGACCTTGAAAGCTACCGCCCCGGCCAGAACGCGGTGGCCGTGCCGTGGCGCGAGCACGGCGAGGTCCGGGCCGCCATTGCCCTGACCGGCTCCTGCGCCGACCTGCCACGCCCGTCTGGTGCGGCTGGCATGGATGATGATGACGCATGTGGCGCGCGCCACGGTTCAGCAATGTTGAACAAATCGGGATTTTGGTAATTGGTGCGTTACGCCCGCACTGGGCAAGGCTAGGCTGCGCTTTTTATGCAAGCCGTGGAAGCCGACATGAAACTGACCGATGCAATGACCATGATGGAGGCCGCCTGGCCGAGGCGCGAAAGCGCGGGTTTGGCGTGTGCATTTCCATCGTTGATGCTGCCGCCTGGCCTTGGTCTTTACCCGCATGGATGGCGTGCCGCTGGGCCTGATCGATGTTGCAACCAAAAAGGCGCGCACGGCGGCCCTGTTCCATATGGACAGCGCCGATCTGGCCACGATCGCCCGCCCCGATGGCGGCCTACACGCTGGAAAACACCAATGCGGCCTGACCAGTTTTGGCGGTGGTCTCGTGCTCAGGGGCGCGCATGGCAGCGTGGTCGGCGCGATTGGCGTCTCTGGCGCGCCTACGGAAGATGATATCGCGATCGCCCGCATCGCCGCCAACACGCTCGGGGCCTGAGCGCCTCCTTTATCTGACCTGGACCTGCCATCATGACCCAGACCGCACCCCCCGCAGGCGGGGTCGCCCCCATTGCGGCGCCCCATGGCGCGAAAGCTGCTTTCTTTATCCTCACCTTCGGCACGTTCGTGGTCGGCACGGGTGAGTTCGCCATCATGGGCATGCTGCCCGAATTCGCCTCCTCGCTCGGGCTGTCCGCCTCTGATGCGGGGCATGCCATCACGGCCTATGCGCTGGGTGTTGTGGTGGGCGCGCCGCTCATCACCATCCTTGGCGCGCGCCTGTCGCGGCGCGAGCTGCTGCTGATCCTGTTTGTCCTGTTCTGCTGTGCCAACCTGCTCAGCGTGGCCATGCCCACGCCGGGGCTGGTGGAAGTGGCCCGCTTCATCACCGGCCTGCCGCATGGCGCGCTGATCGGCATCTCGGCGCTTGTCGGGGCCTCTATGGTGGAGCGTGCGCGGCGTGGCTGGGCCGTGGGGCGCATCCTGTCGGGCATTGCCATTTCCACCCTGGTGGGTGCGCCGTTCTCAACGTTTGCCGCCGATCATTTTGGCTGGCGCATCGCCTATCTCATCATCGCGGCACTGGGGCTGCTGACGGTGGCAGGCATCTGGCGCTATATCCCCGCCGATCCGCCCAACCGCAAGAACTCCCCGCTCAAGGAAATCCGTGCGCTGGCCAATACGCAGGTGCTTCTGACGCTGGTCACGGCGTCGATCGGCTTTGGCGGCATGTTCGCAATCTACACCTACCTGACCAGCGTGCTGCTCAACGTGACGCATGTGCCTGAATGGCGCATCATGATCTACATGATCGTGTGCGGCGCGGGCATGCTGATCGGCGCGAATGTGGGCGCGTGGATCGTGGACCGCAACCTCGACCGCGCCGCCCTGCTGGCGCTGGCAGGCAGTGCCATGGTCATGCTGGCCTTTCCGTTTGTGCTGCATAATGAGCCGGCTCTCATGCTCGATGTGCTGCTCGTGCCCGCCTTCGTCAATGCGCTGGGCCGGCATTGCAGACCCGGCTGATGGATTTCGCGGGTGATGCGCAGACGCTTGCCGCCTCGCTCAACCATTCGGCCTTCAACATTGCCAATGCGCTTGGCGCGTCACTGGGCAGCGCCCTGCTGGCGCGGCAGTTCGGTTATGGCGCGTTGGGCGTTGGCGGGGCGGTGCTGTCAGCCGGTGGGCTGGTGGTCTATGTGCTGGCCATGGCCCTGCTCAGGCGTAGCGGGCAGACGGAGGTGCGGGGCGATATCGAGTGAGCGCCTAGCGCATGCCCAGCGCCTTCATCTTGCGGTAGAGCGTGGCCCGGCCAATGCCAAGATGCCGGGCTGTGGCCGTAACATTGCCATGCGCGAGTGCGAGCGCCGAGCGGATGACATTTTCTTCCGCCTTGCGAAAGCTCACCCGATCCTCCACCTCAAGGCGGTGCAGCAGGTTGGGGTGGGTGCGGATCATGTCATCCGTCCAGCCGGTCAGGCTGCGGGCGGCATGGGTGGCCCCGGTCACTTCGCCCTCGGCATTGATGGCGACAAGCGGGGCCGAGCATCCTTCGGCCAGGCCCAGCGTCAGCACCCGTGCACCTTCATGGTATTCACGAAAGAGCTGCTCCTCGATCCGGCGGCCTGATTGCAAAAGGGTGTCGAGCACGAGCGGAGCAAGCCTGCGCGAGGTATCGCCATTGAAGGCGGCAAGGTTGATCGCGCCTGCAACCTGACCATGCGCGTTGAAGACCGGCACGGCATAGCTTGCCAGCAGCGAGAAGCAGAAGCGCCAGTGCTCGCCTTCACCCAGAAAGATGGGACAGCCATCCTGCACCGCCGTGCCAATGCCGTTGGTGCCCGCCATGCGTTCGCTCCAGACAGCACCTTCGCGCAGGGCAAGCCTGCGGCACAGGCCCATATGGGCTTCGTCTATGTTGCGGGCGAGGATGGTGGCATCAGGATCAGCGAGCAGCACCATGAAGTCGAGCCCCTGCACAAGGCTGAACAGGCGCTGCATTTCCGGCATGGCGATACGGAGCAGGCTGGCGGAGCGGGTGCTGACATGCCGCAGTTCTGCGCCTGAAAGCACATCGGCCTGCCACCCCTGCGCGGGGTCGAGATTATAGGATGCAACGCAGCGCTGCCAACTTGGCGACTTCTGTTGCGCCAGCAGGGCGCAGTGTCTGGCCCATGAGGGGCGGCCGGGCGGGGGGCAGGGGCTGCATGGCGCGGATGGGGCTGCTGCTGGGGTCGGCGCGGTTGAGGCGGTAGAACTCATCAAGCACGGAGGCGCCGGGCACTTCGAGCGACGGGATCGAGCGGTACAGATCCCACAGGCACTGGAACTGCTCTTCCATTTCCCGCCCGCCGCGAATGAGCCAGCCGGTCTCGGCATTGCCCGTGCCATCAAGCGCGCCGCCATTGTCGCCTGAGGCTTCAAGAATGGTGATGCGTGCCGGGGGCATGCCCGCATCACGGATCAGGAAGGCGGCGGCGGCCATGCCACCAAGGCCGCCGCCTATGATCCAGGCTGCGCGGGTCTCAATCCCGGCGGGCTTTTCGGGGCGGACGAATGCTTCAAAATTGCTATGGGCATATCTCATGGAATTTGCGCCTTGTTGGAGCCATGCATCACGGCCCTGCCTTTTCCCCCGATGGGAAAGTCTGCTGAACATAGCGCGATTTTTGGACATTGATGTCGTTGATATTTATCAATCCGCAAAGCAGGGATACACGGGCCGGATACGGCGCCCGTGGCAGCCTGTGCGGCGCGGGGAGAGCGGGTTGGGCGTGCCCTTATGGTTTTGGAGCACATGGCTGAGCGCAAGAATTTATACAGATATTCGTAGATAAAGAAGAGAGCATGAAAAGCATTATTATAGCCCTTCTCTGTATTGGCCTGACAACGCCGGTTTATGCCCAGTCGCATATCGATGTCGGTTTCTCGCCCGAAGGATCGGCAACTGAGCTGGTGCTGAACGTGATCAGGAGTGCAAAGAGCCAGATCCGCATGATGGCGTTCTTCTTCAGCGCCGATAATGTGGTCGATGCCCTGATCAAGGCCAGGCAGCGCGGGGTGGATGTGGCAATCGTGCTTGATGAGGAAGGCAATCAGGGCAAGGGCAACCAGATGGCCATCGCACGGGTCAGGGATGCCGGTATTCAGGTCAGGATGGATGATGTCTACGCCATGCAGCACGACAAGGTCATCATTACCGATGGTCGGAATGTCGAGACCGGTTCATTCAATTTCACCAAGGGTGCGCAGCGCAAGAATAGTGAAAACGCCCTGGTGATCTGGGATGATCTTGCCCTTGCGCAGGCCTATCTGGCGCATTGGCAGAACCGGTGGGATCACGCCCGCCAGGCATGGCGTTTCAGCCTGCCTCCCGGCCAATAAGGGCCAGCAGGGCTTCCGCCGCCGGGCTACGGTAGCGTTCCTTGTGGCGTAGCCCGTAAAAGGCGCGCAGGCCGAGTTCGCGCGGCACGGCATGCAGCGTGCCCGCCTGCAATGCGGGGGCGATGACCAGCGAAGACAGCGCGCCAATGCCAGCCCCGGCTTCGATCGCAGTGCGCACGCCTTCGTTGGAGGGTAGGACAAGCCCGATTTTCAGTTCTTCCGGCGCAATGCCCCACTGGCGCAGCTGGTGCTCCAGTGTGGCCCGTGTGCCCGAGCCCGGCTCGCGCATGACCCATGTGGCCGTGCGCAGCCACTGCGTGCCGGCATGGGCGGGCGGGCAGGGGGCGGCCTGTATCAGGGTCAGGCGGTCGGTGCCCAGAGGCCACTGGGCCAGGGCTGGGTCATCGATCAGGGCCTCGACAATGCCAAGGTCAACCACGCCATCACGCACCCGTCCTGCTGCTTCCTCCGTGTTGCTGATGGCGACGTCAACGACAATGTGCGGATAGTGCTGGCGGAATGACACCAGAAAGCGCGGGAGCCAGTAGGCCGCAATGGTCTGGCTGGCCACCACGCGCAACGTGCCCCGCTTCAGGCCACTGAATTCCTCCAGCATGTTTTCAGCCGCTGCCGCCTGGGCCAGCACTGCCCGGGCTTCGGGCAGGAACAGGCGGCCGGCTTCCGTCAGCCTGATGCCGCGGCCGATGCGGTGGAACAGCTTGATGCCATGGCGCTCTTCAAGTGCCGCGATGGCGGCGGACACGGCGGATTGCGTCACGTTCAGCGCCCGACTGGCAGCGGTGACGTGCTCGCGTTCGGCCACGGCAATGAAAAGGCGGAGCTGTTCAAGGGTCATGTCCCAGCCCTACCACAACCAATCATAAAAAACGATTGAAACAAGAAAAACTATGCATTTGATTGATTGAATATCCGCCCCCTAACCTGCGTGGCGAAAGGGAGGATACCGTGACGACCATGCCATGCAGACCGCTGTTCCCGTTGCGAAACATTGATTTTCCAGCGCGTGTCGCGCCGGGTATCGGGCTGTGCCTGGCCATCGGCGCACTCGCCATCGGGCTTGAAAGGGCGCAGGCGGCGCTGTTTGGCAAGTCGTGGCTCGAAGCCCTTAACCTGGCCCTGCTGCTTGGCGTGGGCGTGCGCGCAATCTGGCGGCCCAGGCCTGCGTGCCTGCCCGGCATAAGCTTTTGTGCCCGCACCCTGCTCAATATCGCCATCGTGCTGCTCGGGGCCGCGTTCAGCGTGGGGGCGGTGCGCGCGATCGGACCGGGGCTTGTGGCGGGAGCCGTGGGCATCGTGGCGTTCGGTCTGGTTTTTACCTGCTGTGTGGGCTGGCTTGCGGGGTTACCCGCGCGGCAGACGCTGCTGGTGGCCTGCGGCAATTCCATATGCGGCAATTCGGCCATCATGGCAGCCGCCCCGATTATCGAGGCCGATGATGACGACGTGGGCGCAAGCATTGCCTTTACGGCAGCCGGTGGTCTTGTGGTGGTGCTGGGGCTGCCGTTGGTGGTGCCCTTGCTGGGGCTGCCCAAGGGCGCGGAGGGCGCGCTTGCGGGGTTGACGGTTTATGCCGTGCCGCAGGTTGTGGCAGCGGCAGCACCTTTTGGCGTGGCGGCCGTGCATGTCGGCACGCTGGTCAAGCTGGTGCGGGTGCTGATGCTCGGGCCGGTATGTGTTGTGCTGGCCCTGATTGCCAGCGCATGGCGCGCGCGTGAGGCGGCGCAGGGCGCATGCCTGCCGCCCGTGACCCGGCTGGTGCCGTGGTACATCATCGGTTTTGTGGCCATGATGGCGGTGCGGTCGGCGGGGGGAATTCCGGCTTGGCTTGTCATGCCGCTTAACTATTGGGCCACGTTTCTGACCATCCTCGCCATGGCGGCCCTCGGGCTGGGCGTTGAACTCCGGGCCGTTCTGCGGGCTGGCAGGGCTTTGATGGTCACGGTCAGCATTTCACTGATCGGGCTGCTTGGCGCGAGCATGGCGCTGGTGCGGGTCATGCTCGGGGGGTAGGCAGGTGCAGGATGGAAATTCTCCATCCTGCACGGCAGGGTCAGTCCTGGTCTTTCAGGGCCTTTGCCTCTTTCTCGCGCGTGGCGAAGGGCACTTCCTGTTTGTCATCAAGTTCATCCATGCTGCCGCCGGAATTGCCAAGATTTTCCTCCAGCCAGGCCTGCTCGATGGGCTCTCCGTTGGCATCGAGCGGCACGGGTGAGTCAACGGGGATCTGGCCTGCATCGGGGTTGCTTTCCATCCCGATCAGTTCCGATGCGGCTTCACGGTAGGCAGCAGCACCACAGCCGGGCTTGCCGTCGGCTTCCCACAGTTCCTGGGCTTTGGCGGTGATGCGGGCTTCGGTTTCGGGTGTTGTGGCCAGGGGGTTCTGCATGATCATGTCCTTGAAAGCGTATTCGGTTTGAAATCAGTCGAGGGCGACGGCTGCCTCGCTGGTCAGCACCCGGAAGATAAAGCTCTCCTGCAGGTAAAGTTCGACCGTGTCAGCCGTATGGGACAGATAGCCGATCGAGAAATCCTGCCCGATATCAAGCTGCAGGTCACCGCCGCGCAGGGAGATGACAAAGGCCCCTTCAATGGCGGGCGCCCAGACCAGCTTGCCTTCAATCAGGCTCTCGATGTGTTTGCGCACCGGGTAGCCTGCATCATCACCGCCGCTGACCGCCTCATACGCCTTGGCACCAAGCACGATGGCATAGGGGCCGTTAACGCCCGCAAGGCGCAGTGCGCCAAGGGCATCGGCAATGGCATGCGGGTAATCCTTGACCGATGCGGGCAGCTTGACATGCGCGTTCGATGTCGCCTGCGCGATCCCGGCCATGCCGGCTGCGGTGTAGCCTGTAAAAATGGCACGATCCTCGGCAAAGGCGATTTTCTTTGCCGCATCCTTCACCGGCTGCCAGTCGGCATCGCACGCACCGCGTTCGACTGCATCGATTTCCGCGCGTGACAGGGTAAAGGGCACACGCAGTTCCACCACCGGCAGCACGTCGCGTATTACGGCCTGCACGCCGTCGGTCGGGGCATCGATGCGCCGCTCGCGCCCCGTGCCCACGGCAGAAAAGGCCGTGCCCTTGGGTTCGGAAACATCAACCACGCGGCGGCCGGCAAGGTGGCGGCGCAGGGTGCGGGTGGCTTCGTCCTCGATTTCGGTCCACGCGGCGGATGAAACGGGGGCAAGGTGTCTGTGCAGGTTGTTCATGTCTGGTGTCCTTTATTTCAGTGATCCGATGCTCAGCGAACCGGCCGGAGCCGCCACGGGCTGCGGCGCTGCGGCCACGGGGGGCTGTGGCGCGGGCAGGTCGGGTGCGGCATCAAGAAAATCAGAGGTGGGAATGAAGAACAGGTTGCCGGTCACTGCCGTGCTCACATCAAGCAGCCGGTCATAATTGCCCGGCGGCAGGCCTACGAACATGTTGCTGAGCATGCGCTCGATGCGCGCGGGCGAGCGGGCATAGCCGATGAAATAGGTGCCGAACTCGCCCGTGCCCACCGTGCCAAAGGGCATGTTGTCGCGCACGATCTGGAGCTGCTGGCCGTTTTCTTCAATATTGGTCAGCACGTTATGGGCGTAGCTGGGCTTGGCGGCCTCGGGCAGTTCAATGTCCGATACCTTCCTGCGGCCAACGATGTGCTCCTGCACCTCGGTGGGTATGGCATCCCATTTTTTCAGGTCGTGCAGGTATTTCTGGATGATGACATAGCTGCCGCCCTTGAAGGCCGGGTCTTCATCACCGATCAGGGTTGCATCACGGGCGGGCTGGTCGACCGGGTTTTCGGTGCCATCGACAAAACCGAGCAGGTCGCGGGCATCGAAATACTTGAACCCGTGCACTTCATCCACCACCGTGGCCACACCTTCAAGCCGCGAGACGATGGCGGTGGCGAGTTCAAAGCACAGGTCCATCCGCGTCGCGCGGATATGGAACAGAAGATCGCCCGGGGTGGAGGGGGCATGGTGCACGCCATTGATCTCGGCAAACGGGTGCAGGTCCATCGGGCGCGGTGCGCCGAACAGGCGGTCCCACGCCTGTGAGCCTATGCCGGTTATGCAACTCAGCCGACCATCATCAATACGGAATCCGACACCGCGTACAAGCGAGGACAGGTCTCCCATCAGGTCGCGCACCTGCGGGCCGACTTCGGTGTCGGCGCTGAGGGTCAGGACAAGAAAAACCGCGGCCTGGGTCAGCCTTGTGTCAATGGGTTGTGGTGTGGCCAATGCTCTCGAACTCCCTGCAGACAACGCCTGTAGCGGCCTAGCATAGGCAGGTGGCGGGGCGTGGCAAGATGGCGCGGCAGGGGGCAGATAGGCGGATTGAACACGCGGCAGCCCCGGTCAGGTGCTTGCGGGCCCTTAAAATATTTCCATGATTTTATGCCGGTCGAGCACGATGCGCTGTGACGAGAGGCGTTTGATCAGCCGCATGTCTTCCAGTTCCTTGAGCATGCGGCTTGTCGTTTCAACGGCAAAGCCCAGGTAATCGGCAATATCCTTGCGGTCCATGGCCAGGGTCAGGATATTGGAGTGCCGGTCATAGAAATCGGCCTGCTTGCTGCATTCAAGCAGAAAACCCGCCAGCCGCTTGACCACAAGCGGGTAGGTGGCCAGCAGCAGGTGGCGCTGTGCTGCCTTGGTGTAATTGAGTGCCTGCTGCAGGAACAGGGTCTGGATGCGTGGATGGATCTCGATCAGCTTGAGCAGGGCGGCATAGGGGATCTGGAACAGGTAGGTATCCACCAGCGCAATGGCGGAGGCGGGATAGACCCCGTCTTCAATGGTGCCGAACATGTCGCCGGGCCATATGAAGGCGAAGATATGGTTACGGCCATCGTGCAGGTGATGTTCCAGCCGCACGGCGCCTGAACGGATGCGGTAGACATATCTGCCCGCCTCGCCCTGGGTATAGATACGGCGCTTCGCGGGCTTGTGTATTTTCGTGGAGATCGCGTTCAACGCCTCCCGTTCTTTGTCAGTAAGCGTGAAATCTCTGAACATCATGAACATCTATATGCAGGGGCGCGTTGTTTTTGTGTGTTCGTCAAGGATTTGCCCCCATGCCGGGCGGCGTTGCATCCTGGTGTTCCAATGTGGGCAGCCATCAGCCGGTGCGCGCCGTTTCTGACCATCAGGATCGCATTGGTCGGCACCACCCTCATTCCATCTTGTGGCTACCCGGCAAGGGTACGTCATTTTAACGCTTATATATACGATACCGTATCGTATCTCAATATAACATGGAGGAAACCCCTATAAAAAACGATCTGTCGCGGTGTTTGAAAAGAATCAGGACAATGCCGCCTTCCCGAACAAAAAGGCCGCACCCCGAAACCTTATTTCTCCCGGATGCAGATGCCTGAAGTAAAGATCTGCCATGCGCGTTCAAAAAAGCGCGCGCGTGTCTGCGGATCATGCAGTTTGTTCAGGCGCAGCATGGTGTTCTGTAGCGGCCAGCCCAGGAACAGGCTGATCAGGATGCGGGTCGTCTCTTCATGGTCGGTGGAGTGGATGCGCCCGGCATCGGCCGCGGCCTTGATCAGACGGCTCAGCGTGGCCACGAAGGGCTCCGCGATGGTGTGCATCATGTCATCCACGACAGAAGCGATGCGGTGCCCGTCCGCAATGACAATGCGGTAGGCTTCAAGCGTTTCGGGCCGCAGCATGAAGTCAAGGAAGAACTGGCTGATTTCGCGCGTGGCAACCAGCGGGTCGGTAGAGGAAGCCTCGACCGCGCCTGCCGCCTCGAGCAGCAGCTTGCCCCGCGCCGCCACCACCGCGCGGAACAGGTCTTCCTTTGATGCGTAGCGTCGGTACAGGCTGGCCTTGCTGCACTCCGCCACGCGCGCGATCTGCTCCAGCGATGTGGCGGCGTAACCCTGCTTGATGAACAATGCCGTTGCAACTTCAAGAACATGCCGGTCGAGTTGCGCCGAGCCTTCAGGCGTCGGGCGTCCGCCCGTATGTGGCGGTCTTGATGATACGTCAGACATTCTTCGTCCCTTAACTCCAGTCATCAGTCAGTCACATTATGTCACGAAGCATAACATGATATGCGGGCCTGGTGTCATTCAGCCGTGCAATCCTGCCTGTTGCCATGGGGATGCCAGAATGGGGGCGCGTGTTCAAATGGTCATTGCAAATGGGTGGCGCCTCCGGGTTCCGGGCTACATGCCGCCCTTGAGGCGAAAGGTAAGCCGCGCGATCTGCCCGGACAGGAAAGCGCCCCGGGTATTTGCTACGAGATTGATGTCCACGCCCCGGCCATTTTCCATGACAAGACCAGCCGTGCCATGATGGATGGTGGCCGTGCCGCCCACGCTCCAGTACGTGCCATTGAAATCCTGCAGGCGGCCAAGGTTGCGCACGCAGCCCTGACCTGACAGCGCCATGCCACCCACGCTCAGCATGCCGCCGCCCCGTATGGTGAAGGGATAGGCGTGCGTGCCGTCATACAGCGTGCCCCGGCCCCAGACGTAACCAACCCCTGCCGCGATATGGCGCGCCGAGAGTTCGATCCGGGCATCGGTGGCCTCGCACGCGGCCTGCGCCGTGCCCTGAAAGGCCAGAAAGCTGGCGAGGGCCACAAGGCCTGTATGCCGGAAGTGGTTCATCACATGATCCAGTGAAAGGAGAGCAGGGGCATTCGTTTCCTTGAACGGAACGGTTCAGTTTCGTTTAATTGAGGGCAAAAGGCCCGTCAATGACAAAACAGCCCTACCCCGTCGCTTCCCTGTGCCGGGCCTGATAGTCCTTGAACGGCAGCAATATAATATTTTGGAATTATAAAATTTTTGGTGAAGCTTTTCCCAGGAAGCTTCGAAAGACGTCGCCTTTTTGAAAAAAAGGCGACACCCGGAAACTATTCTTTTTTTGATTGATGATTTGTTTTTAAACAGTCTCCTGCAGTTACATCATGGCATCCGGCTTCAGTTTTACCGGGTGTCACGGCGCAGTTCATAAGCGCGCAGGTTCAGGTCCGTCAGGTCGAGGATGGGAGTGGCAATGCCATGGGCACGCGCGCGGGCGACAAGATCGCCAATAATCTGCTGTGCTTCAACCGGCGCGCCCTGCGAGAGGTCACGGAACATGGAAGATGTCAGCGTGGAGTCCGGTTGCGTCAGTCTTTTGGTAATGGCGTTGATGGTATCAGGCGCGAGGGGATAGCCGACGGCTGCGGCAGTCGTGGTGCATTCCTTGATCGTGGCATGCACGAAATCGGTGCCACCGGGCAGGCGGGCCACCTCGCCCACGCTTGCGCGCATGAGGCAGCATAGCGTGCCCAGCGAGGCCAGGAGCGTCCATTTGTTCCACATATCCTGCAAGATGTGCGGCGAGGGCACCGTCTCGAACCCCGGCGCGCTCAGGGCATCGGTCATGGCATTGGCGTCCTGCCCCGCCACCAGCGGGCCGAATACCAGTCGGGGGGTAACGCCAGCCTGATGGATGCGGCCTTCGCCGTCGAGACTGCTGACAATGAAGCAGGTGCCCCCCATGACCGCCTCGCGGCCAAAGCGGCTGGCCAGCACATCAAGGTGCCGCATGCCATTGAGCAGCGGTATGATGCGCGTCTGCGGGCCGATGGCAGGCGCCATGTCCACCATCGCGGCGGCAAGGGAATAGGCTTTTACGCTCAGGATGACGATGTCGTAGGGGTGGATGATCTGATCCGCCGTGATCATGTGCGGGGGCAGCGTGGCATCACCCAGCGGGCTGACAAGGCACAGCCCTGTTGCGCTGAGTTGCGCCTGCCGCCGTGGGCGCACGAGAAATGTCACGTCATGGCCTGCTGCCGCCAGGCGCGCGCCAAAATACCCCCCCACGGCCCCGGCGCCGACAACAAGGATCTTTGGAGTCATCATGGTGTTTCCCGCCTGTATCCGGTCATGCATTGCGGCGTGACTGTGATCCCGTCTGCCTCGCACGGTCAAGCCAGCCTGCGTGCGGAGCGCTTGACGCCGCGCGCTTCACGGCCATGCGCGTCCTGTCCATGCGGCACGGACCGCGGCATGGGGCAGGGACGTTGTGCCGCTCCCCCTTGTGGCCGGTTATTTTTCAGGTAAGGGCATGGTCCGGGCCTGTCCGGTCATGCCGTGCCGGAGGGTATGCAGGAGGGTGACATGGCCAGCGTGCCAAAACGGATCCAGTCCATCGTGCGCGCCGCCGCCATTCTGGAAATCATGGCGCAGGCAGGTGGCAGCGCGCGGCTTGGCGAGATCGCTGCCAGGGCGGGCATGGAAAAAACCACCGCCCATAACATTCTCCAGACCCTCGACCACCTTGGTTACGTGCAGCGCCGTCCGGGCGACATGCGCTACCATCTGGGCGGGCGCATTCTCAACCTGTCGCGCATCATGGGCGATGACCATGGCCTGCGTGCGCGCATGCGCCCCACGCTTGAAGCCATTGCGCGGCACAGCGGGGCAACCGTGCACCTGGGCGTGCCCAGCGGGGATGAAGCCGTTTATCTGGACCGGGTGGACCCGCACGCCCCCGAGGATTCTGCCACGGCCGCGCAGCGGCGCGAAACCATCGAGGGGTCGGCGGTGGGGCTGGTGTTCCTGGCCTTTGTGCCCGGCATGGGCCAGCGCGTGCTCAGCACCCGCGCCCATGCGCTTGACGGGGGCGTGCGCGACCAGATCGAGGCCGTGCGCCTTAAGGGTTACGCGCTTGACCTTGAAAGCTACCGCCCCGGCCAGAACGCGGTGGCCGTGCCGTGGCGCGAGCACGGCGAGGTCCGGGCCGCCATTGCCCTGACCGGCTCCTGCGCCGACCTGCCACGCCCGCGTCTGGTGCGGCTGGCATGGATGATGATGACGCATGTGGCGCGCGCCACGGTTCAGCAATGTTGAACAAATCGGGATTTTGGTAATTGGTGCGTTACGCCCGCACTGGGCAAGGCTAGGCTGCGCTTTTTATGCAAGCCGTGGAAGCCGACATGAAACTGACCGATGCAATGACCATGATGGAGGCCGCCCTGGCCGAGGCGCGAAAGCGCGGGTTTGGCGTGTGCATTTCCATCGTTGATGCTGCCGCCTGGCCCTTGGTCTTTACCCGCATGGATGGCGTGCCGCTGGGCCTGATCGATGTTGCAACCAAAAAGGCGCGCACGGCGGCCCTGTTCCATATGGACAGCGCCGATCTGGCCACGATCGCCCGCCCCGATGGCGCGGCCTACACGCTGGAAAACACCAATGGCGGCCTGACCAGTTTTGGCGGTGGTCTCGTGCTCAGGGGCGCGCATGGCAGCGTGGTCGGCGCGATTGGCGTCTCTGGCGCGCCTACGGAAGATGATATCGCGATCGCCCGCATCGCCGCCAACACGCTCGGGGCCTGAGCGCCTCCTTTATCTGACCTGGACCTGCCATCATGACCCAGACCGCACCCCCCGCAGGCGGGGTCGCCCCCATTGCGGCGCCCCATGGCGCGAAAGCTGCTTTCTTTATCCTCACCTTCGGCACGTTCGTGGTCGGCACGGGTGAGTTCGCCATCATGGGCATGCTGCCCGAATTCGCCTCCTCGCTCGGGCTGTCCGCCTCTGATGCGGGGCATGCCATCACGGCCTATGCGCTGGGTGTTGTGGTGGGCGCGCCGCTCATCACCATCCTTGGCGCGCGCCTGTCGCGGCGCGAGCTGCTGCTGATCCTGTTTGTCCTGTTCTGCTGTGCCAACCTGCTCAGCGTGGCCATGCCCACGCCGGGGCTGGTGGAAGTGGCCCGCTTCATCACCGGCCTGCCGCATGGCGCGCTGATCGGCATCTCGGCGCTTGTCGGGGCCTCTATGGTGGAGCGTGCGCGGCGTGGCTGGGCCGTGGGGCGCATCCTGTCGGGCATTGCCATTTCCACCCTGGTGGGTGCGCCGTTCTCAACGTTTGCCGCCGATCATTTTGGCTGGCGCATCGCCTATCTCATCATCGCGGCACTGGGGCTGCTGACGGTGGCAGGCATCTGGCGCTATATCCCCGCCGATCCGCCCAACCGCAAGAACTCCCCGCTCAAGGAAATCCGTGCGCTGGCCAATACGCAGGTGCTTCTGACGCTGGTCACGGCGTCGATCGGCTTTGGCGGCATGTTCGCAATCTACACCTACCTGACCAGCGTGCTGCTCAACGTGACGCATGTGCCTGAATGGCGCATCATGATCTACATGATCGTGTGCGGCGCGGGCATGCTGATCGGCGCGAATGTGGGCGCGTGGATCGTGGACCGCAACCTCGACCGCGCCGCCCTGCTGGCGCTGGCAGGCAGTGCCATGGTCATGCTGGCCTTTCCGTTTGTGCTGCATAATGAGCCGGCTCTCATGCTCGATGTGCTGCTCGTGCCCGCCTTCGTCAATGCGCTGGGCCCGGCATTGCAGACCCGGCTGATGGATTTCGCGGGTGATGCGCAGACGCTTGCCGCCTCGCTCAACCATTCGGCCTTCAACATTGCCAATGCGCTTGGCGCGTCACTGGGCAGCGCCCTGCTGGCGCGGCAGTTCGGTTATGGCGCGTTGGGCGTTGGCGGGGCGGTGCTGTCAGCCGGTGGGCTGGTGGTCTATGTGCTGGCCATGGCCCTGCTCAGGCGTAGCGGGCAGACGGAGGTGCGGGGCGATATCGAGTGAGCGCCTAGCGCATGCCCAGCGCCTTCATCTTGCGGTAGAGCGTGGCCCGGCCAATGCCAAGATGCCGGGCTGTGGCCGTAACATTGCCATGCGCGAGTGCGAGCGCCGAGCGGATGACATTTTCTTCCGCCTTGCGAAAGCTCACCCGATCCTCCACCTCAAGGCGGTGCAGCAGGTTGGGGTGGGTGCGGATCATGTCATCCGTCCAGCCGGTCAGGCTGCGGGCGGCATGGGTGGCCCCGGTCACTTCGCCCTCGGCATTGATGGCGACAAGCGGGGCCGAGCATCCTTCGGCCAGGCCCAGCGTCAGCACCCGTGCACCT
The DNA here is from genome assembly GCF_009834365.1 of Komagataeibacter xylinus. Taxonomy (NCBI): domain Bacteria; kingdom Pseudomonadati; phylum Pseudomonadota; class Alphaproteobacteria; order Acetobacterales; family Acetobacteraceae; genus Komagataeibacter; species Komagataeibacter xylinus. Next base: position 1,950,302 of record NZ_CP041348.1, read on the forward strand.
TCATGGTATTCACGAAAGAGCTGCTCCTCGATCCGGCGGCCTGATTGCAAAAGGGTGTCGAGCACGAGCGGAGCAAGCCTGCGCGAGGTATCGCCATTGAAGGCGGCAAGGTTGATCGCGCCTGCAACCTGACCATGCGCGTTGAAGACCGGCACGGCATAGCTTGCCAGCAGCGAGAAGCAGAAGCGCCAGTGCTCGCCTTCACCCAGAAAGATGGGACAGCCATCCTGCACCGCCGTGCCAATGCCGTTGGTGCCCGCCATGCGTTCGCTCCAGACAGCACCTTCGCGCAGGGCAAGCCTGCGGCACAGGCCCATATGGGCTTCGTCTATGTTGCGGGCGAGGATGGTGGCATCAGGATCAGCGAGCAGCACCATGAAGTCGAGCCCCTGCACAAGGCTGAACAGGCGCTGCATTTCCGGCATGGCGATACGGAGCAGGCTGGCGGAGCGGGTGCTGACATGCCGCAGTTCTGCGCCTGAAAGCACATCGGCCTGCCACCCCTGCGCGGGGTCGAGATTATAGGATGCAACGCAGCGCTGCCACGACTTGGCGACTTCTGTTGCGCCAGCAGGGCGCAGTGTCTGGCCCATGAGGGGCGGCCGGGCGGGGTTATGGCAATGCGGTTTCATTTCTCCCTGCCTCTGAATGTCGGTCTGCTTGCGGCATGGCTGCCGTAATGGCCTGTCTGGTTATAATTGTATATATTTATCGCCAGTCATTCCACATGACATAAAATGAACGCCGGGCGCCAGCCAGCCTGCCTGCGCCAGATGGGACACGCTACCACAGATAAACGACTTTCACGTAATAGGCATTACTCTCGGGTATGTTCCGCCCATCAACAGAATGCGAGTAGCGTGTTGTAAAGGAAAAATGCTTTGAAATATTGAGCATGGCACCCGCGCCCAGCGTTATTTCACGGCTGTCCGAATTATCCATGTACTGGCTTGCGGTCCGGTCGTAGGTGCCTTTCACGTTCTGCCAGTCCAGCGCGAAGAAGGGCTCGAACAGTTTTGTCGCCTTCCAGCTGAAACGCAGGTTGGTATAGAACACCACGCCGGGCGAATAGGTATGGCCGCCCTTGACGTGCTTGGCCGCACCCGCCACCGTGCCGGCATCGCCATCAAAGCTGAAATGCTTCCATTCATAATCGAAAATGAAGCTCGAGATGTTCGACCAGTAATTGGGCGAGGTCGCATCACGCGTGCCCACGGCCGTCTGCATGAAGGTCTGGATGCCGAACGTGCTGTGCTTGTTGGGTTTGAACCACGCGGCAGGCCCTACGATGGTGGGGCCGAGGCCGCCGTAATTCGTGCCATCCGCCAGGCTGTAGCTCTCGGTCTGGATCAGCTCGAAGGCGAAGCCCACGTGGGGAATGGCGTCAAAACTGCGGAAATGGACATATTTGGTCATGCCCGACCACGTGTGGCTGCCACCTTCTGGCTTGCGCTGCCCCAGGCTGTTGTAGGAATGGCCCGCCGCATTGCCATCGCCATACTGCACCAGCACGTTGAAGGGCTTGAAGTCGACGGGCAGGTCATATTCGTGGGGGCCGATGATCCCGAGGGTGACGTCTGCGCCGTGGGCCTTTGGCGTAAGGAACAGTATGGCCGAAGGAAGGGTAAGGCGCAGCATGGCATGGAGCCATGCCGATCTTTGGGGCAGACACATGGGAGGGGCTTCCCTGATGAAAAGCAGGTATCCGGCATAGACCGGATACCTGCACGGTTATTGTTTTTTATTGGGCTGCAGTGCCAGCCTGCGCACCATCGAGCGTATAGGCGATGATGTAATCGCCGCTCCGGGTGCCCAGGCCACCATGGCCGCCAGCCGCAATCAGGACATACTGTTTGCCACCGACCTCATACGACATGGGGGTTGCCTGGCCGCCTGCGGGCAGGCGGTCGGTCCAGAGCACGTTGCCGGTCGCGAGATCGAAGGCACGCAGGTAATCATCCGCCGTGGCCCCCATGAAGACAACGCCACCCTTGGTCACAATATTGCCACCGACGTTATACCAAGGGCTACTGTCTCTGACTCATCTGTGAAGTGACGCGAAGGGCCTGTTCTGATTCTGTCGTGAGAGGGAGGATCGGGAATGGCTGGTGCGATTGCCTTACGGACGGATTATACGGCTTCTGCGTTACGGCGTCTGGCCTCTCGTACGCGGGATGCGAATGTTGCACGGCGCCTTTTGTCTCTGGCTGCGGTGCGCGACGGTGCCAGCCGGGGCGAAGCGGCGCGGATCGGCGGGATGGACCGGCAAACCCTGCGGGACTGGGTGCACCGGTTCAATGCTGCGGGGCCGGATGGCTTGCACGATCAGTGGCGCAACGGGTCGGTCTGCCGCCTGACAGCGGACCAACTGGCAGAATTATCGGCGCTGGTCACGACAGGGCCTGACCGTGCCCGGGACGGCGTGGTGCGCTGGCGTCGGGTCGATCTTCAGCGGGTCATCGAAGAGCGTTTTGGCGTCTCCTATCACGAACGCCATGTCTCCGCCCTGTTGAAGCGGCTTGGGTTCAGCCACGTCAGCGCGCGTCCGCGTCACCCCGGACAGGATCCGTCCGTCATGGACGCGTTTAAAAAAACTTCCCCACGATCCTGAGCGCCCACACCGGGCATCTGCCCAGAGGCAGGCGGATTGAACTCTGGTGGCAGGACGAGGCCCGCATCGGGCAGAAAAACGGTCTTGTCCGGCAATGGGCGCGGCGTGGCACCCGACCACGCCAGCCTGCCGATCAACGCTATGAGAATGCCTGGCTGTTCGGCGCCATCTGCCCCGCACTCGGCAAGGCGGCAGGCCTGGTGTTGCCGTTTACCGGCACGGCCAGCATGCAACTGCATATCGAGGAAATCTCACGCTGCGTCGCACGCGGAGCGCATGCCGTCGTCCTGCTCGATCGTGCCGGCTGGCATACGACACCCAAACTCAGACTGCCGCGCAACGTCAGCCTGATCTTCCTGCCGTCCCGCGCGCCCGAACTGAACCCGGTCGAGAATATCTGGCAGTTCCTACGCGCCAACTGGCTGTCCAACACCGTGTTCAGCGGCATCGAACACATCATCGAAGCCGCATGCACCGCATGGAACAACCTCACCGCCCTGCCACAGACCATCCGATCCATCGGCCTCAGAAAATGGGCTCATATAGGTCAAAGGTGATAGCCCGTAGTATTATACATGCCGGTCGGCAGGGGGATGTTGTTGTGGGTGCGGAACGGACCCGTATCGCGCGTGGTGCCAACAGGGTGCTGCCACACGATCTTCTTGGTCACGAGGTCGATCGCGCTCAGCGTGCCCCAGACCGGGCCCTTGCACGGAATCTGCAGCGGGTTCAGCCACGGGTTGGTCAGCGCGATGTAAGGCGTGCCGTAATCAGGCGAGACGGAAAGCGCATCGCCCTTGGCGGCAGGTTCCTCGCCCTGGCCGTTCCACTTGGGCAGCGTGCCGTTGCCTTCCAGCTTCTGGCGGTGGTCGAGCTTGATGCGGAAGGGCAGGTAGCTCGCATTGGCCAGCATAATCTTGCGCTGCGGGTCGATGGTGATGCCCTGCCAGTCAACCACGCCATAGAAGGCGGGGTAGACGACCGTGGTCTGGCCCACATGCGGCGGCGTGAACTGCCCCTCATAGGCGGACTGGCGGTACTCGATGCGGCACAGCATCTGGTCGAGCAGGGTTGCACCCCACATGTCGCTTTCCTTCAGGTTCGGCGGCGTAAGGCTGGGCATGGCCGCCGGGAAGGGCTGCGTGGGGGAGGCATGGTCGTCAGGTGCAACACCTGCGGTCGGCACGGGGCGTTCTTCCACCGGGTAGCCGGGCACGGTCTCGCCGGTGCGGCGGTCGAGCACGAAGAACTCGCCGCGCTTGGTGCTCTGCACCAGGGCGGGGATGGTCTCGCCATTGGGGCCGGGCAGGTCGACCATCGACGGGCCGGAGGGGATGTCCATGTCCCACAGGTCGTGGTGCACGGTCTGGTAGGTCCAGCGGCGTTCGCCGGTTACGATATCAAGCGCGATGGTGGCCGAGGAGGTCGCATCATCAAACGGGCGGCGCGTGCCACCCCAGTTATCGGGCGGGGAGTTGCCGGTGGGAATGTAGACCATGCCGAGGTTGAGGTCGGCGGTGTACACGCCCCAGGCATTGGGGGTGTCGCGGGTCAGGACTTCGTCGGGGTTGGGCTTCCAGGTTTCGGGGTTGTGGCCCGCATCCCATGCCCAGGCCAGCGCGCCGGTTGTCGCGTCAAAGCCACGGATGGCGCCGGACGGCTCGAAATTGGCCTGGTTGTCAAACACCCAGCCACCCGTAATCAGGCGGTTCTTGGCCACCAGCGGCGGCGAAGTGACGAAGTGGAAGCCATGCGGCACGTGGCCGAGATATTCACGCAGGGAAATGAAGCCGTGATCGCCAAAATCATCGCACGGCTTGCCGGTTTCGGCATCAAGCGCCACCATGCGCACATCCGCCACGGGGGAGTAGATGCGGGTGCGGCAGCTTGTCTGGATCTCGTCGGGGATGCGGTAATACGACACGCCACGGCAGGCGAGATAGACGTTCTTGGCAAGGTCGGCGGTGTCGGGGTGGGGGTCGAACTTCCACTTCACCTTGCCGGTTGCAGCGTCCATCGCAATCACCCAGCTATGGGGCGTGCACATGTACAGCGTGTTGTCGATCTTGATGGGCGTGACCTCAAGGTTGAACTCATGGCCCTGGTCGGGACCGGCCACGGTGCCTTCGCCCGCCTGCTGCACGTCACCCGTGCGGGTCATCCATGCGCGCTTGAGCTTGCCCACGTTGGCAGGCGTGATCTGCCCCAGCGGGGAATAGCGGTCGCCGCCCGCGGTGCGGCCATAGGCCTGCCAGTCGCCATCGGGCATGTTCTCGGCTGCTGATTCCGGCTGGCCCTGCGCTGCCATGCGCTCAGCCGGGACCGTGCCATCAATGGAATACGACGAGAAGCAGCTGATGAGCAGCACAAGGCACGACACGCCAACTGCGCCGAGCAGCGCCTTCTTGTCAGCCAGCCAGCTTTCGCTCACGCGCCACACCTGCGGCAGCAGCAGCCAGACGCCAATGCCCACCAGCGTCATCAGCCGGACCTCGAGGCCCCAGATGTTGAAGCCGGTCTCGACCAGTGCCCAGATGGTGGCAACCACCAGCAGGGCGGCATACAGGCTGCTCGCCAGCCTGGGCTGCTTCAGCCCCAGAACTGCGGCGGCCAGCAGGACGCAGCCTGTCAGCACATAGAACCAGGAGCCACCCAGCAGGAGAAGCTGGGCGCCGCCAAAGAATAGAAAAAGCCCGATCAGGGCCAGCAAGACGGAGGTTATGATGGATAACAACCTCTTGGTGGTTTCTCGCATGCCGCGTTTCTTTCCGTAGTTTTCCAAAGCTGTGCTACGTGCGTAGGTATTGGGTTGCCTATTGCGCCCAGCCAGAACCTGCTGTTCAGCATGAGGGGGGCGCAAAATGCCATGCCCTACCACGCGGGCTTCACGCAGCTGTGTCCGGGCATGGGGCAACTGTCTCATAATCGAGACGGGTTTCTTGCCGTATTGTCATGATTAAGCCCGAAAGCCGTGTGGGGCGTCTGGGTCCGTTATGGTCGGGTTGAGCGTGGCGGGGCAGGGGCAGCCGGGTTTTGCCGGGCGGTATCCGGGCCCTGGCGCATGGCCTGTTGCAGCGCTTATCGGTTCAATAGACGTTATGCAGGTTTTTCTATGAACCGGAGGTCTGTACTGCCTTGGCATAATAGACACTTCCACTACAGTGCGGGAAGTGCCAGAACGCCCACAAGTGAAGCGACATGATGTTGTGTCGTTATATTTCTGCAGGCAATCATGCTTTTCAAAACCCTCCCGGCTGAAGCCGTTATCGGTCTTTGCGCCCTGTTTGCATGTACTTTCACGGCCCTGACAACCGAGGTGGCGCCTGTCGGCATCCTGATCGACATGGCCCGCGGCTTTCATATCCCCGAAGGCGAAGCCGGGCTGGCCGTCAGTGCCTTTGCCCTGATGGTGGCGGTGTGCGCCGTGCCGCTGACCATCATGACCGCGCATATCGACCGCAAGCGCCTCGTGCTGGTGTCGCTGCTGGGCTATGTGGTGTCAAACCTGGTGGTGGCGGCAGCGCCCACCTTTGTCATTCTGTGCGCAGGCCGGCTGATTGGTGGCATTGCGCACGCGCTGCTCATGTCCATCGCATCGGCCTATGCTGCACGGCTGGTGCCAGCCAAAATGACCGGGCGGGCCATTTCATTCGTTTATGGCGGCACATCGCTTGGCGCGGTGCTGGGCGTGCCGGGGGCGGCGGCCATCGGGCATCTGGCGGGCTGGCGGATGGCGATGTACGTGATGACGGGCCTGTCGGTTATCCTGACATTGTGCATCGCCTTCTTCCTGCCGCCGGTCACAACACCGGTGCAGGTCAGGAACGGGCTGCCCTCGGCCGGGCCGAGCCGGGCCATGCGGATTTTTCTGGTCGTGATCGCGGTCAATGCCATCCTCTTCTTTGCCCATAACCTGCTTTATACCTATGTCACCCCGCTGCTGCTCGATCACGGGCTGGCGACGGGCGACCTGAGCATTGCCCTGCTGCTGACCGGCAGCGTCAGCATCGTGGGTCTGTGGGGGGCAGGGCAGTTTGTCGACACCCGACCGGCAACGGGCCTGCTGGGTGGGGGCGGCGCCATGCTGATCGGCATGGGGCTGATGTACGGGCACATCCTCTCGGGCTGGGCGGCGGTGGTGCCGGTCGGTCTGTGGTGTATGGGGTATTCGGCGGTCATTCCCTGCGTCATGTCGGGCGCGATCCGTGCGCGGGCCACGCGGCCTGACGTGGCCGGGGCCGGGATCAATGCCGCGAGCAATGTGGGCATTCTCATGGGGTCTGCCGTGGGCGGGCAGGTTCTGACGGCTGCGGGTTTTGGCGTGCTCACGCCCATGGCCATCATCACGGTGGTGGTGGGGCTGGTCGTGGCCATGACCAACCCCCGCGCCTTTCCCCACAGCCTGACCGATACGGATCATGAGGAATAAGGGCAGGCGCGATGACACGGCCCGTGCTGTACAGTTTCCGTCGCTGCCCGTATGCCATGCGGGCGCGGCTGGCGCTGCTGGCAAGTGAAACGCCCTGCGTTCTGCGCGAGGTCAGGCTGGCAGCCAAGCCTGCCGCCATGCTGCGGGCATCACCCAAGGGCACGGTGCCGGTGCTGGTCCTGCCCGATGGCCGGGTAATGGCCGAAAGCCTGGAAATCATGGACTGGGCGCTGGCCCGCCACGACCCGCAGCACTGGCTGCCCGGCACGCGGCGCGACCTGATCGCGCGCAATGACGGGCCGTTCAAATATCATCTCGACCGCTACAAATACGCGACCCGCTACCAGTCAGATGCGCTGCGGCACCGGGCGGAAGCCCTGCACATTCTGCACGAGCTTGAAGCGGTGCTGCACTCAGGCCCGTTTCTGCACGGTGCGCGGCCTGGCATGACGGATGCCGCCATCGCGCCCTTTGTGCGCCAGTTCGTGGCGACCGATCCGGACTGGTTTGCCACGTGTCCCTTGCCGTGCGTGCAAGGGTGGCTGGAGGCGTTTGTGACCACGCCGCTGTTCGGGCGGGTCATGGAGCGCGTGGCCCCGTGGCGAGAAGGCGATGCGCCGGTTTTATTGGGGTAAGGAACGCCGCCTTTTTGCAAAAAGGCAGCACCCCGGAACTCTTATTCTTTTCAAGCTATAGCTTCGGTCTGCGGCATTGTTGCCGCGCGGAAGCGGGCGGTTTCGGGGTCGCACACATAGGCCTGCGCCAGAGGGGCGGGGTTGCGGGCGAGTTCATCGACCGAGCGGATGATGAAGTCCGCCTTGGCATCATCCATCAGGGCGCAGAAGTTCAGCCGCGTCCAGCCCGGCTTGCGGATCTCCTCACCGTTGAGAATGGCGTGGCGCAGGGTGTTCGACAGGGGCTCATCAATATCAAGCAGGTTATGCGCATAGGGCCCCGCGCAGGCGCAACCGCCACGGGCCTGAATGCCATACCCATCGGACAGCATGCGCGTGAAAAGCTGCTGGTGCACCATCTCGCCAGCCTCGGCCCCATGCACGCGGAAGGAGAAGATGGGTAGCGCATGCCGCGCTTGTGCATTGCCCACGATCTCGATATGCGGGTTGTGTCGCCAGACCTGCTCGGCGCGGCTGCGCAGGGCATGGTGGCGGGCATCGAGCCAGTCCTGCCCCATCGCGTCCTTGACCATGAAGGTCAGGGCTGCGCGGATATCACCAATGACATTAGGGGTACCCGCTTCCTCGCGGCTTTCGAGGCTGGTGGAATAATCATGCCCCCACGGCGAGACGAACCGCACCGTGCCGCCGCCGGTAAAGACCGGGCGCGTGCGCGACACGGCGGCATCGCGCACGATCATGATGCCCGATGCCGCAGGCCCGCCTACGAATTTATGCGCCGAAAGCACCACCGCATCCTTCTCATACGGTGTGCCCGCCCGCATGTTGATGGGCAGGTAAGGCCCGCCACCGGCGTAATCCCACACCGCCAGCGCGCCATGGCTTTTGAGTATTTTTGTCACCGCATCCACATCGGTGATGATGCCCGTCACGTTCGAGGCGGCCGAGAAGGCCCCGATACGCAGGCGCGTGGGGTCGGTGGCGGCAAGGGCGCGGTCAAGCTGTTCAAGGTTCGGGCCGCCTTCCGGGGCTTCGCCAATGGTGATGACCTCCGCCCCGCTCTCGCGCCAGGGCAGGATGTTGGAGTGATGCTCATACGGCCCGATGAACAGCACGGGGCGGCCTCCTGCTTCCGCCGCCTCGGGCACGCCAAGCAGGTGCACCAGCCGGTTGAGCCCCGCCGTGGCTCCCGCGCCGCAGAACACGGTGGAAAACCCTGCCCCCGCGCCGCACAGATGGGCGATCTGCGCCCGCGCGGCGTGGCGCATGCGGGTCATGTACCCACCGCAGAACGAGGCCTCGGTATGGGAATTGGCGTAATAGGGCAGTACGCGCGTGAGCACGAATTCCTCGATCTGCTTCAGCGCCCGGCCCGAGGCGACATAATCGGCATAAACCAGGGGTTTGACACCAAACGGGCCGGGAACGGGCGCGCCTTCCCCGATCAGGCCGGCACGCAGGCCCTCATGCCCGCCTGCCCGCAGGCTGGCTGCAAAATCCGAAAAAGACGTGTCATCCATCTGCATGGCCTGATTCCCCCCCAAAGCGCGTTGCAGAAAGATTTTAATCGGCTTTTGGGCAATATGTTTCCCTATTTCATGCTACCCATGCAGAAAAATGGTGTCATATGATCGGTTATGAGCGAAAAAATGGATCATTTTGATCGTGCCATATTGCGCGCCCTGCAAAAGGATGCGGGCCTGTCGCAGCGCGAACTCGCCGAGCAGGTCGGCTTGTCACAGAATGCCTGCTGGCGGCGGCTCAACGCCCTGCGCGCACGCGGTCTTGCAGGCGAGCGCACCCTGCGGCTTGACCCGGCAAGACTGGGGCTGGGGCTTACGGTTTTTGTCATGATCCGCACGCGCAGCCATTCGCGTGAGTGGCTGGAGCGGTTTCACAAGGCTGTCAATGACATCCCCAATGTGATCGATTTCTATCGCATTGCGGGCGATTACGATTACATGCTCAAGATCATCACCCGGGACATGGCCTCGTTTGACGATATATACCGCACCCTGATCAACCGGGTCGACCTTGACACGGTCACATCCTATATCGCCATGGAGGCGATCGCAGCCAACCGTGACCTGCCAATCTGAAGCCGGGCAGGGCATGGCGCAGGAGCGGCGCATGTGTTTATGCACCGGGTGCGTCCCGATAACAGGACTCACCAATCCCGTCCTGTCACGCTAAGACCGCACACAATGGCCTGGGCAGGTGGCTGCGGGTTTGTGGAGTTCATGATGCGTATTCTTGTTACCGGCACCGCCGGGTTCATCGGTTTCCATATGGCCCGGCGCCTGCTGCGCGAAGGCCACGCGGTGACCGGCATCGATGGCATGACCCCCTATTATGATGTTACGCTCAAGCATGCGCGCCATGCCCTGCTGCGAGGGGAGGCGGGTTTCACCTGCAATGAATTCATGCTTGAGGATGCGCAGGCCCTGCATAACGCCTTCGAGCAGTGCAGGCCGGAGCTGGTCATTCACCTCGCAGCCCAGGCAGGGGTGCGCTACGGGATGGAAAATCCGGGTTCGTATGTCAGCGCCAACATCGTGGGCACCTATAACGTGCTCGAGCAGGTCCGGCGCTGTGCCACGCCCCACCTCATGATTGCCTCGACATCATCCGTCTATGGCGCCAATGCCGCCATTCCCTTTGCCGAGGACCAGCGCTGCGACCATCCGCTCAGCCTGTATGCCGCCACCAAGAAGGCGACCGAGGACCTGGCCCATTCCTATGCCCATCTGTGGAACCTGCCCATAACGGCCTTCCGCTTTTTTACGGTGTACGGGCCGTGGGGGCGGCCTGACATGGCGCTGTTCAAATTCACCGCCAACACGCTCGCGGGCCGCCCGATCGACGTTTACAACAATGGCGATATGGAGCGGGACTTTACCTATATCGACGATATCGTCGAGGCGATCCACCGTCTGGTAGATCGCCCCGCGCCCGCACCGGGGGAAAGCGACTGCGGCGCCAGCCCCGTGGCCCCTTACCGGGTGATCAATATCGGCAATGGCGAGCCGGTCCCCCTCATGGCATTCATCAAGGCGATCGAAACCGCGCTGGGGCGCGCATGCGTGTGCAATTACCTGCCCATGCAACCCGGTGACGTGCCGCGCACCTGGGCGGACTGCACGGCATTGCAGGAACTGACCGGCTTTCGTCCCACCACCTCCGTGCAGGCGGGGGTGAATGCCTTCGTGGCCTGGTACCGTGAGTATTACGGCGTGCCTGCTGGCGCCTGAGCCGGCTCAGAACCAGCTCCGCACGCCAAAGGTAAGACGCAGCGCCCCGCTCTCGCCCTGCTGGTCATGCACGATGCGGCGGGCCTGTGTCAGATACCCCGCATAGGATACGGCAACATAAGGCGCGAATTTGCGCCAGACCTCGTAGCGCAGGCGCAGCCCCGCATCGACATCCGAAAGCCCCGCCCCTACCTGCCGCGCCGGGTCGGATTTTGTATAGAGATTGAACTCCGCCTGGGGCTGTAAAATCAGCCGGTTGGTGAGCAGGAAATCGTATGATCCCTCGATACGGGAAGCGAAGCGCCCCCGGTCGCTGACATAGGCGGTGGCCTGGAACTCGAACTGGTACAGCGCCAGCCCCTGCACGCCCAGCGCGCCCCATGTGCGCGTGGGGCCATCATCAATATCGGCGCGGACACCCGCCTGCACATTCCAGTATGGCGAGACCGCGCGGCTGTACAGCAACTCATGGTCGCCATCATGCAGGCGGCCATGCTCGAGCGTGCCTTCCGACTTGAGCCACAGCCGGTTGTAGTCGCCACCGTACCAGGCTTCGCCATCCCAGCGGAAATCCGTGCCGCCGGGCGCGTAACGCCCCTCAAGCTGATCGAGAATGCCATGGAAATAGCGGCCCTGGTCCATGACCGGCTTCATGCCGCCCACATAGGCCACGGGGGCGTTGGTGGGGGCATCGGCAGCATGATAGACGGGCCTTGGCAGAGATTTGCGTGGGGCTGTTGTTGCAGTTTTTCGGGCCGTGGTTGTGGTCTGGCTCTGACTACAGGCCTGCGCGGGCGGGGCGGCGGCGGGCAGCAGCAGGGCTGCAAGAAGGAGCACGCGCCTCATTCCACGATCACCGTGCGGAACATGCCCGTTTCCATATGCAGCATGAGGTGACAGTGATAGGCCCACAGGCCCGGTGCATCCGCCGTGACGAGGTAGCTCAGCTTCGAGCCGGGCTGCGAGATGAGGGTATGCTTGTAGGGACGATAGGCACCCTGTCCGTTCTCGAGTTCGCTCCACATTCCATGCAGGTGGATGGGGTGTTCCATCATCGTGTCGTTGATGAGGGTGAAGCGCACGCGTTCGTTGCGTCTGAGCCGGATCGGCCCTGATTCGGAAAACTTGCGCCCGTTGAAGCCCCAGATATAGCGCTCCATGTTGCCGGTGAGGTGCATGATGATCTCACGCGTGGGAGGCCTTGGGTCGCTTCCCGGCCGGGTGGCGCGCAGTTGCCTGTAGTTCAGCACGCGGCGGCCATTATGCTCCAGCCCATCGCCGGGGCTGCCCAGGCGGTCGGTCGGCATGCGCGCGATATTCTGGTTTTCCACGTTCAGGGGCGGGGGGCCGGGGTCATCCACTTCCAGCACGGGCATCGTTCCGGGGGCGGGCGCGTCATGATCCATAGCCCCGGGCCTGTGCATGCGGCCAGCCGGCTGGTGGTGCACGGGTTCATCCACGCGGTGTTCAGACATGGGCATGGCGTGTCCGTGCCCGGCTGGCTGCATGTCCGCCATGTCCATGCCAGCCATCGCGCCCTCTTCGTGGCGTGGCGTGGGGGTGTCGTGCCTGTGTGGTGTCTGTTGCGGGGTGGTTGGCTGCATGCCGCCCATGGGGTGCTGCGGCGCATGACCCGTCATATCCATGCCATCCATCGTGCCGCCTTCATGATGCGGCATGAGGTGGCTGTGGCTGTGCGATGCCGACATGTCGTGCCCGTGCTCCGGCATTGCCATGCCGTTCATGCTTTCGCCGGGTTTCATGTCGTCCATGCCCATATCGACCATGGTGCGCACGGGGCGCGGGTCCATGGGTGGAATGGGGCCGCTCATACCCGGTTGCGGAGCCAGCGTGCCCCGGGCGTAGCCGGTGCGGTCCTCGCTCTGGGCAAAGATGGTGTAGGCGCGGGCCTCCCTTGGCTGCACGATCACGTCATAGGTCTCGGCCACGCCAATACGGAACTCATCTACCGGCACAGGCTCGACCGCGTTGCCATCGGCGGCCACCACCAGCATTTCCAGCCCCGGTATGCGGATATCGAAAAAGGTCATCGAGGCACCATTGATGAAGCGCAGCCGCACCCGCTCGCCGGGGCTGAAAAGGGCGTTCCAGTTCATGTCAGGTGCATGGCCGTTGAGCAGGTAGGTATAGATCACGCCCGTTACGTCAGCGATATCGGTTGCCGCCATGCGCATGCGCGACCAGGCCAGCCGGTCCTTCAGCGCGGCCAGCGTGCTGCCCGCCTCCCTGGCCTCGCGCGGGAGGGAGGCCAGCGTGCGCTGGCGAAAGACATAGTAGTCATCCTGCATCTTGAGGTTGCTCAGCATGTCCATGGGCGAGACATCGCTCCATTCCGACAGCAGGATGACGTAATCACGCGCGCAGGGCTGCGGGTCGGGCACGGGTGGGTCAATGACGATCGCGCCATACAGCCCCTGCGCCTCCTGCATGCCGGAATGGCTGTGGTACCAGTACGTGCCGCTCTGGGTGACGGGAAAACGGTAGGTAAAGGTCTCGCCGGGCGGAATGCCGGCAAAGCTCAGCCCCGGCACGCCATCCATGGCGGCGGGCAGGCGCAGGCCGTGCCAGTGGATGGAGGTGTCTTCATCCGCCAGCGTGTTGGTGACGTTAATGCTCACCGTATCCCCCTGCCGCCAGCGCAGGATGGGGCCGGGCACATCTTCGCCGATGCAGGGCGCGTGCAGCACCTTGCGGTCAATTTCAATACGGGTGCGGCCTACGCGCAGGTCCCACCGCGCGCGGGCAGTGGGGGGCACTTGGCCTGCGGCGGGCGTGTGGGCCTGCAGCGGGCGGGGCAGGGCGGCCATAAGTCCCCCTGCGCCCAGCCCCGTTACAAAACGGCGGCGGCTCAGGCCGCCCCGGTTACGAGACGGAATCAACATGAGAAAAATCCGACAAAGAAACAGGTCAGTCAGCTCCCGCCCCGCGCAAGGCAGGACAGGCGCCGAAACGCGATGACGTGTTTAGCTGTTCCGGATTTTGGGCGGCCGTAGGGGCGGCAGCCAGTCGCCACCCGGCGCAGGGGCCTGCCGGGATGCAGGGAAAACGCGGGTGCCCTCGGCGGAGAGGCCGGTCAGGCGTTGGGCCGAAGGGGGAGCCGGCAGATCCGACAGGCCCGCATGCACATGGCAGCACGGGTCCTGGCTGGGGGTAGCGGGAGCATGGCGGGCGTGGTGCATGCGGGCCATGTGCAGGGCATGGGCGGGGGTCATGCAATCAGATGCCATGGCGCAGGCGGAGGCGAGTGTATGGGCGTGGGCAGCAGGGGTGGGCACAGCGCCAAGAAGCAGCCCTGCCTGCATCAGCAGCCAGACCAGCAGGCCAACCCATGTCCGGCCCCGTGCCCTGAACATTCCGCACTCCCATCCGCCACGAAGCGTTGCAAACTGTTGCCCATAATACCCACGGGGGGCATAAAAGGAAGCTTTTTATGCCAGCCCGCCTGCGGCGTTATCAGACAAAAGTTTCTGGTAAAGCTTTTTTTTAAAAAGGCGGTAACCGGAAACTTTTCTTATTTCGCGACAGGCTGCCTGCGCACCAGCCGGGTCGCGATCAGCATCACCGCCAGCGTCACGCCCCATGCCACGAGCTGAATGCCCATTGGCCGGTCGGAATACCCCACCAGCGCCTTGGCGGCCCGCCCCACCATGCTGCCATCAGAGAGCAGCCACGACGTATCCCACACCTCGTAGCCCAGGGCGGGCACGATATCATCGCCCGCCAGCAGGGCTGCAGCCTGGCTGGCCATGCCTGCGGCCAGCAGGGCAATGAGCAGGCCGGTCACGGCAAACAGGCGGTGCAGCGGAATGACGATCAGCCCACGATACAGCAGCCACGATATGCCGCCACCCGCCACAATGCCCAGCAGCCCACCCACCAGCATGGGCACCGGGCCGGAATGGGTGGAGACCGCAATGCCGTACAGGAACAGCACCACCTCCACCCCCTCGCGCAGCACCGCCACGGCCACCACCACGGCCATGGCGGCAAGCGAGCGCTGGCCGGTTGCCACCTCCGTGCCCAGCGCCTTCATATTGCCCGCCATCTCGCGCCCGTGGCGGGTCATCCAGATATTGTGCCAGCCCAGCATGACGACCGCGATGCACAGGATGGTGGCCGAGAATACATCCTGCCCATTGCCCGACAGCGCCGCCGAGAGGCTGCCGGCAAACACCGCCACCACCGCAGCACCTGCCACGCCGGCTGCGATGCCGCCCGCCACCCAGCGCCCCCGGCCCGCTATGCCCTGCGTTGCCGCCAGCACGATGCCAATGATCAGGCCCGCTTCCATGACCTCGCGAAAAACGATCAGCAGACTTCCCAGCATGTTCAGGGCTCCTGCGTTACGGTAACGGTACCCGTTGCCTGGTCGGGGTGGTAGTCATCGAAGAACTTGTAGGTGCCCGGATGCAGCGGCCCGGCATGGACCGTAATGGTGCTGCCCGGCACCACGATCTTCTCGAATTTCAGGTCATAGCTTTCAAATTCGTCCGTCGTGTCATCCTGGTTATCCAGCATGATGAGAAAGCGCGTGCCCGCAGGCACCGTAAAATGGTCCGGGCTGAAATGATGGTCTTTTACCACCAGGTGCACGGGGTCCTGCGCCCATGCAGGTGGGGCGGACAGGAGGGCCGCAAGCCCGAGGCAGGACAGGATGGTCGCGTAACGCATGAACAGACTCTCCGTGGAATGGCGGCAAAATATTGCGACTTATTATCACTGTCAATTTCAGTCTTTCCACCCGTGCGTTCCGTCTTGTCGATGCGGGGCAGGCATGCGCGACCAGATGTCTCCATAAAGGTATGATCTATTGACATCTTTTTCCCGCGCCATAAAAGGTTTCAATTAAATACACCTTAATGGAGGCCAGAATGGCGCCGCCGCTCGATGACACAACCCGCAGCATCATCAAGGCCTGCGTACCCGCACTTGAAGCCCATGGCCTGGCGATCACGACCGAAATGTATCGTCGCCTTCTGGCCAATCCCGCCATCCGCGATCTGTTCAACCTCTCGCATCAGGAAGATGGCGCGCAGCCTAGGGCGCTGGCCCTGGCCGTGCTGGCCTATGCCCGCAACATCGATAATCTCGGCTCCATGGCAGGGGCTGTCGAACGCATTGCTGAAAAGCATGTGGGCCTGAATATCCGGCCCGAACACTACCCGTATGTGGCCGAGGCCCTGCTTGGCGCGATTGCACAGGTGCTGGGCGATGCTGCGACCCCTGAAATCATGGAGGCATGGGGCCAGGCGTACTGGTTCCTGGCTGATATCCTGATCGGGCGTGAAAAACAGATCTACGCGGCCCACGCGGCGGCTCCCGGCGGCTGGGTGGGGTGGCGGTCCTTGCGCGTGCAGGCCCGCAAGGCCGAGAGCGAGACCGTGACCTCCTTTGAACTGGTGCCGCAGGATGGTGGCCCCGTGATGCGGCATGCGCCGGGGCAGTATCTCAGCTTCCGGCTCGATGTGCCGGGGCACGGGTGTGAACGGCGCAATTACAGCATCTCGTCCGCGCCCTCTGCGCAGGGATACCGCATCAGCGTGCGCCGTATTGATGGCGGCGTCGTGTCGGACTGGCTGCATGACAGCGTGCGCGAAGGCACCTTGCTGCAGGTTTCCGCCCCCGCCGGTGAGTTCACGCTCGCGCCCGCAACCGGGCCCATCGTGTTCCTGAGCGCCGGGGTGGGGCTGACGCCGTTCATGTCCATGCTGGCTGAACTGACGGGCAGCGACGCGCATCCCCCCATCCATTACATCCACACCACCCGCACCCCGCGCACGGAAGCCTTTGGCCCGGCCATCCGCGCCATGGCAGGCGGCGGGCAGTTGCAGGCGGATATTTTCTATACCCGGCAGGCTCCGCAGGCTGCAGCACCCGCGCCTGGAGTGACCTGTCATGAAGGGCGCATCACGCCCGCATGGCTGAAGGGCCGGGTGGAGCGGAATGCGACTTATTACATCTGCGGCCCTGATGGCTTCATGCGCGACATGGTGGGCGCGCTGAAGGATGCGGGCGTGCCGTCTGCACAGATTCGCTATGAATTCTTTGGCCCGGCAGATGACCCCGCGTTATGAGGCCAAAGGCGTGTTTTTGGAAACTGTCTTTATAAAATAAAGAAGTTTTTGGTGAATATTTTCCCGGAAAGCTTCAAAGAACGCCGCCTTTTTGAAAAAAAGGCGGCACCCAAAAACTTTCACTTTTCCCGTGGCGGTCAGGCATGCTGCGGGCAGATCAGGCGGAACCAAACAGGCGGCAAGTTTCTTATCGTTTGTATCCGCATCGCGCGTGGTGCCGGGCGGGTCCAGTTTTTTTTGACCCGGAAGGTCAGCCGCCATGATTACCGTGCATCATCTCGATAATTCACGTTCCCAGCGCATCCTGTGGCTGCTTGAGGAACTTGAATTGCCCTACGAGATCCGCTTTTACAAACGCGACCCCAAAACCATGCTGGCTCCCAAAAGCCTGCGCAAAATTCACCCGCTGGGAAAGGCCCCTATCATTACCGATACTGAGGGTGACGTAACTCTGGCGGAAAGCGGAGCCATTATCGAATATCTGGTGGAGCGCTACGGCAATGGCCGCCTGCAGCCCGAACGCGGCACGCCCGAGCACGTGCAGTTCCTGTACTGGCTGCACTATGCCGAAGGCTCGGCCATGCCGCCGCTGCTGCTCAAGCTGGTGTTTGGCCTGCTGCCTACGCGCGTGCCCTTTATCATCCGCCCCGTGGCCAGCCTGATTGCGGGCGGGGTGCAGTCACGCATCATCAACCCGCAACTCAAGCTGCACATGGATTTCTGGGAGCAGGCGCTCAGCCGGCGCGAATGGTTCACCGGCAAGGACTTCACCGCAGCCGATATCCAGATGAGCTTTCCGCTTGAAGCCGCCGCCTCCCGCGCCGGGGCGCTGGGCGGCAGGCCGCATGTGGGCGCCTTTTTGCGGCGCATCCATGCACGGCCTGCCTATCAGCGCGCGCTGATTAAAGGCGGCGCCTATGCCTTTGCCTCGGCAGGGGACGCGGCTGCCTGACGGCATGGCTGCGGTTTACGCCCCACCTCGGTTCGTATTAAGTGCGCGGATTCCTTCCGCGCCCCCGAGGTTCCATGATTCGTCTCGACAGTATCAGCAAGCATAACGGCCAGCGCCTGGTCTTCATTGAAGCATCAGCCGCGTTGCAAAAGGGCGAGAAGATCGGCCTCGTGGGGCCAAACGGGGCGGGCAAGACCACGCTGTTCCGCATGATCACCGGGCAGGACGAACCTGATGAAGGCCAGATCCTGACCGATCGCGGCATTACCATCGGTTTCTTCAGCCAGGATGTGGGCGAGATGACGGGCCGCAGCGCCGTGGCCGAGGTGATGGAAGGCGCGGGCGCGGTATCGGAGGTTGCCTCCGAGCTTGCCACGCTGGAGACGGCACTGGCCGACCCCGAGCAGGCCGACCAGCTTGACGCCATTCTCGAACGCTTTGGCGAGGTGCAGGCCCGCTTTGAGGAACTTGGCGGTTACGCGCTTGACAGCAAGGCGCGCGAGGTGCTGCACGGGCTGGGCTTCAGCCAGGAAATGATGGATGGCGATGTCAGCCGCCTCTCTGGCGGGTGGAAAATGCGCGTGGCCCTTGGCCGCATCCTGCTCATGCGCCCCGATGTGATGCTGCTCGATGAGCCCAGCAACCATCTCGACCTTGAAAGCCTGATCTGGCTGGAGCAGTTTCTGGCCGGTTACGATGGCGCGCTGCTCATGACATCGCATGACCGGGCGTTCATGAACCGGGTCATCAACAAGGTGATCGAGATTGACGGCGGCAACCTGACCAGCTTTTCAGGCGATTACGAGTTCTATGAACAGCAGCGCGCCCAGAACGAGAAGCAGCAGCAGGCCCAGTTCGAGCGCCAGCAGGCCGCGCTTGCCAAGGAAATCAGCTTTATCGAACGCTTCAAGGCCCGTGCCTCGCACGCAGCCCAGGTGCAGAGCCGGGTCAAGAAGCTGGAAAAGATCGACCGCGTCGAGCCGCCAAAGCGAAGGCAGGCGCTGAGCTTCGAGTTTCCGCCCCCGCCGCGCTCGGGCGAGGACGTGGTCAAGCTGCGTGGCGTGGATAAAAGCTATGGCAGCCGCGTGATCTACCACAACCTCGACCTGCTGATCCGCAGGCGCGAGCGGTGCTGCGTGCTGGGTGTGAACGGTGCTGGCAAGTCCACGCTGCTCAAGCTGGTCACCGGTGCCACCCAGCCCGATGCTGGCACGGTTACGCTGGGCGGCAGCGTGAAGCTGGGTTATTTCGCCCAGCACGCCATGGACCTGCTTGATGGCAGCCGCACGGTGTTTGAAACGCTGGATGATGCCTTTCCGCTGGCAAGCCAGGGTTCGCTGCGCGCCCTTGCAGGCAGCTTCGGCTTCTCTGGTGATGAGGTGGAGAAAAGCTGCCGCGTGCTGTCAGGCGGCGAGAAGGCGCGGCTGGTCATGGCGCTGATGCTGTATGACCCGCCAAACTTTCTGGTGCTCGATGAGCCGACCAACCACCTCGATATCGCCACCAAGGAAATGCTGATCGCGTCCCTCGCGCAGTACGAAGGCACGATGCTGTTCGTATCCCATGACCGGCACTTCCTTGCCGCCCTGTCCAACCGGGTGCTGGAAGTAACACCCGGTGGCATCCACCAGTATGATGGCGGCTATACGGAATATGTCGCCCGCACCGGGCAGGAGGCTCCCGGCCTGCATGCCTGACCCGGCTGCCTGCCCTTGAAAATACCATTGGGGGGTATAAAGTCAGCTCGGTGAGCATGAGGAGCGCCGCCGTGGCCCAGACTGTCAGTTTCCCCGTAGGTGGCATGAGCTGTGCGGCCTGTGCCACGCGGCTTGAAAAGGTGCTCAACCGGCAGGCGGGCGTGCAGGCCACGGTCAACTTCGCCACCGCTCGGGTGCAGGCTGATGTCGATGACCCCGCAACCGCGCTGCCGGCCATGGTTACGGCCATTGGCAAGGCAGGTTTTACAACCAGCGAAGAGAGCGTGGATCTGTCGGTTACCGGCATGAGCTGTGCCGCCTGCGCAGCCAGGGTTGAAAAAATTCTCAACCGCCTGCCGCTGACACAGGCCAGCGTGAATTTTGCCACCGGGCGCGCGCATGTTACGTACGTGCCCGGCGTGAGCGGGCCGGAAACCTTTATTGCCCGCATTGAAAAAGCCGGTTTTGGCGCAACTATAGTGGATGATGCGGCACCGCGCCTGGACCCGCACGCCCTGCGCATGCAGGCCTGGCGGACGGAACGCAACCAGTTTGCACTGACCCTTGTGCTGGCGCTGCCGTTTGGGGCGCAGATGCTGGGCATGCTGGCGGGCATGGGGTTCATGCTGCCCGGCTGGGTGCAGGCCGTGCTCGCCACGGTGGTGCAGTTCTACTGCGCGCGCCAGCTTTATCCGCGTGCGTGGAAGGCGGTGCGGGGCGGTGCTGCCAACATGGACGTGCTGGTGGTGCTGGGCACGGGCATTGCCTATTTCTTCAGCCTGGCCGTGCTGCTCCTGCGCCTGCCGCAGCCGCTTTATTTCGAGAGCAGCGTTGCCATCATCACGCTTATCTCGCTCGGCCGTCTTATGGAAAGCCGCGCGCGTGACAGAACGGCGGCGGGGCTGGAAAGCCTGCTGAAACTCCAGCCCGCGCAGGCCCATGTGGAACGCGATGGCATCATGCATGACTGCCCGGTGGAGCAGGTGCGGGTGGGTGATGTGTTTATCGTGCGCCCCGGCGAGAGCATGCCGGTGGATGGCGCGGTGCTTGATGGCGCATCGGACGTGAATGAAGCCATGCTGACCGGCGAGAGCCTGCCCGTGGCCAAACGGGAGCATGACACGGTTTTTGCGGGCACGCTCAACACCACCGGCAGCCTGCGGGTAAAGGCCACTGGCGTGGGGGCGGATACCGCGCTGGCTCATATCGTGAAAATGGTGGAGCAGGCACAGGGCAGCAAGGCCCATGTGCAGCGTCTGGCCGATCGGGTGGCAGGCGTGTTCGTGCCCGCGGTGCTGGTGCTGGCGGCCCTCACCTTTGGCGTGTGGTGGGGCGTGAGCGGGCAGGTTCCACCCAGCCTTATCGCCGCCGTGTCGGTGCTGGTCATTGCCTGCCCGTGTTCGCTGGGGCTGGCAACGCCCACCGCCATCATGGTGGGCACCGGGCTTGGCGCACGCGCGGGCATCCTGTTCCGTAACGCCGATGCGCTGGAACAGGCCCAGAAACTCGATACAATCATGCTCGACAAGACCGGCACCCTGACCCAGGGCACGCCCATGGTGCATGATATGCAGCCCCGGCCCGGCGTGGACCCGGCCCGCCTGCTGGAGGTGGCCTGCACGCTGGAGCAGGATTCCGAGCACCCGCTGGCCCGCGCCATCATGGCGCATGCAGCAAACCTTGGCGTGCAGCCCGGCACGCTGGCTGCTTTTGAGGCCACGCCGGGCATGGGTGTTGCAGGCATGGTGGATGGGCAGCCTGCCTGCCTTGGCGCGCCGCGTTTTCTGGCCCAACGCGGCGTTGCGCTGGACCCTGATGCGGCAGACGGGCTGACGGGCGCGGGGCGTAGCGTGATTGGCGTGGCGCAGGCGGGGCATCTGCTGGGCTACATCACCCTGTCCGACACGTTGCGGCCCGATGCGGTGGCGAGTGTAGCCGCATTCCGGGCGGCGGGCATCCGGGTTGTCATGCTCACGGGTGACAGCCCGCAGGCAGCAGGTCCCATCGCGGCCGCAGTGGGGGTGGATGACTACCGCGCGGGCGTGCTGCCCGGTGACAAGGCGCGGATTATTGAAGATTACCGCGCACAGGGCCACGTGGTAGGCATGGTGGGTGACGGCATCAATGACGCCCCGGCACTGGCAGCGGCCGATGTGGGTTTTGCCATCGGGGCCGGTACGGCCATTGCGCGCGAGACGGCGGATATCGTGCTGATGAAGAGTGAACTGGCCAGCGTGAGCGATGCCATCTCGCTCTCGCGCGCCACGCTGGCCAAGATCAGGCAGAACCTGTTTTTTGCGTTCATCTATAACATTCTGGGCCTGCCGCTCGCAGCCTTCGGCCTGCTCAACCCCATCGTGGCGGCAGGCGCCATGGCCATGAGTTCGGTCTCGGTGGTCAGCAACGCGCTGCTGCTCAATCGCTGGAAGCCGCGCGCCCGATAACGGAATGACGATTGCGCCCTGTTCCGTGCGCGCGCTCGCCTATGCTGCTGCATAGTTGCATGACCCGGCACAATTCAAGGGATGGACGACAACGCGTGACCAGACATAAACAGCAGGTAACAGACCCTGCCTCCTGCATGCAGTGCGGCCCACCGGATGACAGGGTTGTGGAACAGCCTCACAAGAAAGCCTTGATCAACCGCATACGCCGCATTGAAGGGCAGGTGGGTGGCGTGCTGAACATGATCGAGAATGACCGCTACTGCGTGGATATCCTGACCCAGATCTCGGCAGTAAAATCAGCGCTTGACGGGGTTGCGATCCAGATCCTGTCCTCTCACGCCAAAGGCTGCGTGCGCAAGGCGGTGCAGGAAGATGGCGGCGAGGAAACGATGGAGGAACTGCTCGGCATCATCCGCAAGCTGATCCGCTAGAGCATTTTTAGGCGCAATCCTGATTAAGTGGAAGATGCGGCCTTTGCTGAAAATGTTCGTTCCATAGTTGTCAGGCACAAAACAGATAGCCTTCGCGCGGAATCTTCCTGTCGTCGTGCATCTTTTACTACAGGATAATGAAAATGACCGTGCCGCCTGATTATGTAGAAGTGCGCGAGGTATGTCCTGTTTGTAGCCAGGGATGGGTACGCGTTGCACGAGATAGTGCAACAAATTCTCTTTTCTTTCGATGTGATGAATGCGGAAGTGACTGGGAGGATGTCCTGAAAATCGGGATTGAATCATCAAAAACAAGAGATGATTATTATAATTGGCATTTTGTAGAAAGTAGAAAATTGGCAACAAATAAAATATAAAAATATGTAATAAATAAAGTATCAAAGAACGGGTAATATATCATGGCACCCCTGTGCTTATGGGGTGCCTCCCGGCTTTACAGTCCCAGCGCCATGCGACCTATGGCCGGGTCATCGGTAAAGAAGCCATCAAGCCCCAGATCCAGATGGCGCCGTATTTCGGCAATTGCGCCGGGCACGTTGCGCGCGCTGTCGCCCTCGCCATTGCGTAGCTGGGCGGGTAGGAAGTGGTTCTCGGGGCGGAAGGTGTAGGAATGCACCAGCAGGCCCGCTGCATGGGCATCATCAATGAGGGACGTAGGGGCAAGCCATGCGCCGGAGGCATCACGCGGTATGATGTCATCGTTCGAAGGGCCAATGACATCGGCATAGGCCCGCACGCCACGCAGGCCGTCAGGGGTCATGAAGTCGCCAAACGTGGCAGGTCTTGCCGTGCCCAGCGTGTCGGGCACCGTTTCCGTGCGCCCGCCCATGAGGAACATAAGCCGCGCCTGCGGGTTGATGGCCTGCACCCGGCCATGGAGCATGCGCAGGTTTGCCGTCTCGAAGGACTGGACCTCGAGCGGGCAGTAACGGGTGTAGTCGTGGGCCGCGATGACGTGCAGGAACGTCTCTTCCGGCGTGTGGCCGAGTTGATGGAAATGCGTTGAATTCTTTATTTCGGGTATCAGCCCGATCATGCGTCCGCGGGTTGCGGCTTCGGCTGCGACGAAGTCGATGACTTCCTCAAATGTCGGAATATCGAAATGCCCGTCATAGCGGGTGTTGTGGGCGCGGAGTGTGGGCAGGCGTTCGCGCGCGCGCAGGGTCTTGAGTTCGGCTAAAGTAAAGTCGGTCGTGAACCAGCCGGTTTCCGCCTTGCCATCAATGGTCATGGTGCGGCGGCGGCTGGCAAATTCCGGGTGCTCGGCTACATCGGACGTGCCCGCTATATTGCTTTCATGGCGGGCTATGAGCACGCCATCGCGTGTGGGCACGAGGTCGGGCTCGATATAATCCGCACCATCGGCAATGGCGCGGGCATAGGCGGCGAGCGTGTGTTCAGGCCGCAGGGCCGATGCCCCCCGATGCGCCATGACAGAAGGCACCGGTGCCAGAGAAGGGTTTGCAAAAGCCTGCCGGGCTGTCGTCAGCGCGGCCATGCTCATCAATGTGCCTGTCATGGCCTGTCTACGGGTCAGCATGCCTCTGTCCTTTAAAAACGCGCGCCAATTTTAAGCCAGAACACGCATAGGGCAATGGGCAGCGATCGGCCCGAACGGCGGTTAACCGTGAATTCCATATGACAGTTTAATGAAAGTTCGCCCGTAAAAGGAGAAAGCCGCTTTTTCGATTGTCATCCCTGTCATGACCGCCCCTGGCGTCCGCTAACAGGAACCATGATACATGACAGTCCGCTTCCGGTGTGATTTCCGTGCTTTTTACTTGTTACCGCCGCCACGGCCAGCCTGGTTATGCCATGGGCGCGTGCCGAAGCGCGGAGCATCCATATTGCCGCCCAGCCCATGGCGCAGGCGCTTGAGGCATTAGGGCGCCAGACAGGCCAGAACATCGTTTTCACGCCGCAGCAGGTGGTCCTGTCCAGGTCAATGCAGTCAATAGCGACATGACGGCTGCACAGGCGGTCCGGCGTGTACTCGCCCATAGCGGGCTGACCGCCGAGAGCGTGAATGATGGCGGCTTCATCATCCATTCAGGTGCTGCGGCCAGCACGGCGCAAAAGAACCGCGCGTCACCCGAAGGTGGCGAGCAGAAGGGCGGCGTGATCGACCTCATTCCCATGAGCGCCTTTGACCACAAGGGTCTGTACAAATACCTCGATGCCTACGGCATCTGGTCAAGCAAGCGCGGGGCGTGGGCGCCAAGGGCACGTTTTCCGACACGTTTGGCAGGCACCATGAGTTCGGCATCGTGCTGTCCATGCGCTACCAGGAGCGCGCAACACGACCAAGAACTGGCAGGCCTATGATTACGACAATGCCGATGGCACGAGCGGCACCACGCCTGGCGCTTCGTGGGACGGGCATGTCAGGCCCAGCCAGTATTCAACAGGCGAATACGCCAATGACGTGACCAATATTGGCGGCTCGGGCAAGCTGGAATGGAAGCCCGCCGATAAGCACCTGTATATGTCGGTCATGGGCTGGTCCTGCGCACGGTGGAAACACTCGACCACAATGAGCAGCAAAGCTATTACGACAACAAGGAAAATTTCACCAGCCAGATGCTCCAGAGCAGTCACGTGCCGTGGAACAATGTCTACCCCGAGACCTTCATCGGCCCCGATAGGTATAACTTCAACTGGTCCAGCCTGACGGTAGACCAGAAAAAATCACTTTATAACAATGGTATTTCAAAATACAGATACCGCGAGAACATATTCGACGGCTATGTCTCGCTGCACTACATCTGGAAAAATACCGCCTTCATTGCCGACGTGCGGGCCGATGCCACCAATTACGCGGGCTGGGCCCCTAGATCAACGGCACGACGCAGACGGTTTCCCCCGGTTTTACGAAGCAGGGCGGATCTTACATCAACCCGTTGCCCTCGTTTGATGTCGTGCATCACTTCCCGCAGGATGTAATACCAAGGGCTACTGTCTCTGACTCATCTGTGAAGTGACGCGAAGGGCCTGTTCTGATTCTGTCGTGAGAGGGAGGATCGGGAATGGCTGGTGCGATTGCCTTACGGACGGATTATACGGCTTCTGCGTTACGGCGTCTGGCCTCTCGTACGCGGGATGCGAATGTTGCACGGCGCCTTTTGTCTCTGGCTGCGGTGCGCGACGGTGCCAGCCGGGGCGAAGCGGCGCGGATCGGCGGGATGGACCGGCAAACCCTGCGGGACTGGGTGCACCGGTTCAATGCTGCGGGGCCGGATGGCTTGCACGATCAGTGGCGCAACGGGTCGGTCTGCCGCCTGACAGCGGACCAACTGGCAGAATTATCGGCGCTGGTCACGACAGGGCCTGACCGTGCCCGGGACGGCGTGGTGCGCTGGCGTCGGGTCGATCTTCAGCGGGTCATCGAAGAGCGTTTTGGCGTCTCCTATCACGAACGCCATGTCTCCGCCCTGTTGAAGCGGCTTGGGTTCAGCCACGTCAGCGCGCGTCCGCGTCACCCCGGACAGGATCCGTCCGTCATGGACGCGTTTAAAAAAACTTCCCCACGATCCTGAGCGCCCACACCGGGCATCTGCCCAGAGGCAGGCGGATTGAACTCTGGTGGCAGGACGAGGCCCGCATCGGGCAGAAAAACGGTCTTGTCCGGCAATGGGCGCGGCGTGGCACCCGACCACGCCAGCCTGCCGATCAACGCTATGAGAATGCCTGGCTGTTCGGCGCCATCTGCCCCGCACTCGGCAAGGCGGCAGGCCTGGTGTTGCCGTTTACCGGCACGGCCAGCATGCAACTGCATATCGAGGAAATCTCACGCTGCGTCGCACGCGGAGCGCATGCCGTCGTCCTGCTCGATCGTGCCGGCTGGCATACGACACCCAAACTCAGACTGCCGCGCAACGTCAGCCTGATCTTCCTGCCGTCCCGCGCGCCCGAACTGAACCCGGTCGAGAATATCTGGCAGTTCCTACGCGCCAACTGGCTGTCCAACACCGTGTTCAGCGGCATCGAACACATCATCGAAGCCGCATGCACCGCATGGAACAACCTCACCGCCCTGCCACAGACCATCCGATCCATCGGCCTCAGAAAATGGGCTCATATAGGTCAAAGGTGATAGCCCGTAGTATAACGATGCATGCCTCCTACAGTCAGTCCATCGGCCGCCTCGCGCCGGGGCAGATCGCCATGGCGGCATCCGAGAGTTGTGGTGATGATGACCCCGGTGGAACAGACTGCACCATCTCCAGGGGCAATGCCCGGCTCAGGCCGCGTCGGTCCAACAATTTCGATATTTCGGTTGATAAATGGTTCAATCGCGGCAATGGCATTGAGTTCAATGTCATGGACCGCAACCTGCATGCCTTTGGCCAGGTAATTGACCTGCAGGCGAACGTGACGTGGCTCAAGGGCCATGAAAGCTATTCAAACGGCACATCGGTGGTCAATTACAATGCCATGATCTACCAGCCCAGCTTCATCGCCAATGGCATGATGACATGGCATATTCCGCAGATAAAAGGCGCGCTGCGCACCACCGTCAATTACTCGGGCAAGTATTTTACCTCCTTTGGCGCAACGCCGGGCGCATCGGACGGGTTTGGTAACTTCCTCACCTTCAACCTTGGCTTCTGGCATCAGGTTTATCCGGGAATTACATTGAAATATGAAGTCATGAACCTGGCCAACTGGCAGCCACGCTATGTAACCGGTGATCATCTGCAATATGTTGATGAAATGGATAATTATGGTCGCGCCGTTTATTTCCATGTTGTTTTCAACTGATGCAGGACGTGTCCGGGGCAGCTATTTCAGAAAGCCTCCTTCAGGAACATGGTCGTAGCTTGGTCGAGGATTAAAAAGAACAGGAATTTAGTGATTGTTTGCATGAAAAGATGAAATAGTAATGATACTTTTTCAATGCATATTAAACGCGTTTTATAATCAGCAGGCGTCGTGCCATTATAATGGCTGCCATTCATGGTTCTGCCGCCATGGAGGGACCATGCGGTTGTGGTGGCAGGCGGCCTGCCCATGTCACTATATTTTTACAAAACATGTCCTTCCTGCGGCAGAGGCCACTTTTACTCGTAAGACGTGAAGCTGCTATACGCGGAGATGGGGGTATAAAAGGTTGCAGGACTGCATTAAGTGGCGGTATCGGTATAAACACTATTGCATCCCGCATGGTCATGCCTGTCTTCCGGCATTCCTGCTGGACCAACGTGCATGAGAGGCGACGCTAGATGGCTGCAGACCGGCCCTGTTTTCCTACGAGTATTCATCGTTCCACCCCCAATGCCATCAGACTGAACCGGGCGCTGCGCATGTCGCGCCGCGATGCGCTGATCGGCGCGCTCGGGGCAGCCGTTGTCGTGACAGGCAGCAGGCAGGGCATCGCTGCCACGGCAGAGCAGGACACGGTCGTGCCGCTGTTCATGGCCCTGTCGCAGCGCCTGACGGACCGTGATACGCTCGACCCGCGCATTGGCAATGCGCTGTATGCCGGCATCACCCACGCCGTGCCCGAGCGGCGCGATCAGATCCAGAAGCTGCATGACTTCATGACCGGCGGCAGTTTTGCCTCTGCCCATGCGCTCGCCTCCGCCGCCGAGCATCAGGACCCCGTGTTCAAGGATGTCATTCAGGATATCATGACCGGCTGGTATCGTGGTCTGGCCGACCACAAGGTCGTGGTCTACCGCTCCGCGCTGATGTTCGACATCACCAAGGACGCGATCTATCCCAAGACCTATGCAACGGGTGGGCCGTTCTACTGGACCCAGACCCCGCCGGAAGTGGCTGTTCCCACTGGTGAACCTGCCCTTTCGCCTTCGAAACTCGTGATCGAACCTACCTGATATCCGGAGCCTTTCTTTATGCCGTCCGAACAAGACCTATCTGCTGACGTCGTGATCGTCGGCTCCGGCGTCGCTGGCAGCTCCATTGCCAACGAACTGGCGCGCGCGGGTATTTCCGTCATCGTGCTCGAAGCGGGGCCACGGGTCGACCGCCAGCATTTTGTCGAGAACTTCCGCAATCTCGAGAACAAGCCTTCCTATCAGGGGCCGTTCCCCGCAGTGCCCTGGGCGCGTCATCCGCCCAACCAGATCACCCCCAACGAGTACCTGCACACTACCGGCCCTGATGCCGAGGCCTACCAGCAGGTCTATCTGCGCATGATGGGTGGCACCACCTGGCACTGGGCGGGCTGCGCGTGGCGTTACCTGCCATCGGATTTCGAGCTCAAGACCCGCTATGGCCAGGGCCGTGACTGGGCGCTGAAATATGATGATCTCGAGCCGTTCTATTATCAGGCCGAGGTGATGATGGGCGTCTGCGGCCCCGACCCTGCGGTGGAAGACCTCGGCTCGCCGCGCAGGCAGCCCTACCCGATGGATGCGCTGCCCATCTCCTACGCAGCCCAGCAGTTCCGCAAGCTGATTGGCGAGAAAACGCCCTATCGCGTGGTGCATGAGCCGCAGGCCCGCAACACCCGCCCGTATGACAGCCGCCCGACCTGCGAGGGGCATAACAACTGCATGCCCATCTGCCCGATCGGGGCCATGTATAACGGCAGCTACTCCGTCTACCATGCCGAGGCGGCGGGGGCGAAGTTCGTGCCCAACGCCGTGGTGTACCGAATCGAGCGTGACAGCGCCAACAAGCGCGTCACCGCGGTGCATTATTACGATCCCGACAAGGGTTCGCACCGCGTGACCGGCAAGTATTTCGTGATTGCGGCGCACTGTATCGAGACCGCGAAGCTCATGCTGTTCTCTGCCGATGAGCAGAGCCCGGACGGCATTGCCAACAGTTCGGGCCATGTTGGCCGCAACATGATGGACCACACCGGCGTGCAGGTGAGCTTCATCAGTGGTGACAAGGCCCTGTGGCCCGGCCGTGGCCCGCTGGAAACCAACGTGATCGACAATTTCCGCGATGGTGACTGGCGCAACGAGCGCGGCGCGTATCTGGTGCACATGGTCGATGACAACCAGGTTGACCTTGCCACGCAGCTTGCCATTTCCAAGGGGTATGTCGGGCGCGAGCTTGAGGAGCAGATCCGCTATCTCGCCTCGCACACCGTGCGCCTGTTCAGCCATAACGAAGGCCTGGCCGATCCGGACAACCGCCTGACGCTGAGCAAGACCAACAAGGACATTCTCGGCATTCCGCACCCCGAGGTCTATTACAAGCTGCCCGAATATACGGTGAAGAGCTGCGAGCACACGCGCGGCCTGTTCCGCGACCTGATCGGCCTCATGCATGGCACGGATGAGGAATGGACACCGGGTTACTTCCCGCAGGACCATCCCGCGGGCAGCACCATCATGGGCACCGACCCGAAGGATTCCGTGGTGGACGGCTTCTGCCGCACGCATGACCACGAAAACCTGTTCATCGCGAGTTCGTCCGTTTTCTCTTCGGTCGGAACCGGCAACATCACCCTGACAGTCGCCGCACTTGCCCTGCGCGTGGCTGATACGCTTAAAAAAGAACTCGCCCATGCCTGACGTGACGCGCAAGATCCTGTGGTCATTCCTGACCGCAGGCACTGCTCTTGCAACATTTTCTGCCGTTCCCGCCCGGGCGGATGATCCTTCTGCCGACCTTATGGCCCGTGGCGAATATATCGCCACGGCAGGCGACTGCGTTGCCTGTCATACCGCGCCAGGTGGCAAGCCCTTTGCGGGCGGCCTGAAGATCACCACGCCCATGGGTGATGTGGTAACGACCAACATCACGCCTGATCCCGATCATGGTATTGGAAAATACACGGAAGAGGACTTCGAGAAGAGCCTGCGCCATGGCATTCGCCGTGATGGCAGCAGACTTTATCCCGCCATGCCCTACGTGTCCTATGCCGGAATGACGGATGGTGACGTAAAGGCGCTTTACACCTGGTTCATGCATGGGGTGAAGCCGGTGGCCGAGACGCCGCCGGTCACATCGCTCAACTTCCCGGCCAACCTGCGCATCACGATGGGGCTGTGGAACATGGTGGCGACCAGCGAAACCCCGGAAACCGGGGATTCCGCCACCTATGACAAGCTGCGCCGGGGTAAATACCTGGCCCGTGCCCTTGAGCATTGCGGCACCTGCCATACCCCGCGCAACATCATGCTGAGCGAGAAAGAGGACAGCTACCTCGCAGGTGCAAGCCTGCTCGGGTGGTATGCCCCCAACATCACCTCCAGCAAGACGGGCGGCATCGGCAACTGGAGCGAGGACAACCTCGTTGAATACCTCAAGACCGGCCATGTGGCCGGGCTGAGCCAGGCAGCCGGTCCGATGGGCGAGGCGGTGGAGCACAGCACCAGTCACCTGACCAATGATGACCTGCATGCGCTTGCAGCTTACATCCTGCAGGTGCCTGCCAAGGATGACGAGGCCGAGCACAGTCCGCGCGAGCAGTATGGCAAGCCGCTCGAACAGGCGGATGTCCGCTCGGGTGAGCTTACCCGCATCGACAAGCTTGACCAGATGGATGGCGCGCAGATCTATGATGCGAACTGCGCCGCCTGCCATGGCGGTAACGGCGCGGGCACGGCTGACCATTATGCGCCCTCGCTGTTCCATAACTCGGTTGTGGGCTCAGCACGGCCCGATGACCTGATTATGGCCGTGCTCAATGGCGTGGACCGTAATGCAGGTGAGGTGCATGTGCATATGCCTGCCTTCAACCAGAGCTCCGACGTGGAGCGCCTGAGCAATGCCGAGATTGCCAGCGTGGTGAACTACGTCACGGCCACATTTGGCAGCGGCGACCACGGTGTCACTGCTGAACAGGTGGAAAAAATGGGCAAGGAACTGCCCAAGACCCCCTAAAGGCTCCGAGCCCCGGCGGTACCTGCATCCCCACTGATGGGTGCAGGGCCGCCGGGTCTGGTCTTTAGAAATGCTGTCAGCGTAAAAATATTCGATCCAACGCTGAAGTAAAAAAACAGATTTGTGAAATAATTAATTTTTGTGCCGAGGTGGAAAACGCACGGGCGTTTTCGCTGCGTCAAAGCCGTGTTCCTCTACCCGCAGCGGAACGATCGTGTCTGGCGCATGACTGCTGTCTGGCCAATTGCCCCAGACGACTTTTGCTGCGAATGTGCGGCCACGGCATTCAACATTTGCCATATCACCTACGACGGGAACCGGACCGTTGAAGAGGTTCTGATCAGCGCGGAGTTCGCGTTCGATCACGACCTCTCCTGATCGTAGCAAGATCCGTTTGATCCAGTAGCGCATGCCACCAGCATAGCACACGGGGAGCCCATCAAGCATGAAATGTCGCGCCCTGTAGCTGTAAAACGGTGCTCGCTGGTGACCGGGCGATGTCTGTGATAGGCACGACAGGCGCAAAACGGGGTCCCGGATCATCATGCTGCATTTCATTACCGATTTTGCCGATCAGGGCGTGATGCTGCCGGTGATGGTAACCGTGACCTTTATCATGGCTGTGTACGGATGGTGGCGCGGCGCCGTAGTCTGGGCGGTGACTGCCGTTACGATGCTGGCAGTCATGTTGCTGCTTAAAATAGCCGGTCTTTATTATGCCGCGATTGAACAGACCGCCATCATCAGCCCCAGCGGGCATGTTGCGGCGGCGTGTATGGTGTATGGCGGCCTTCTTGTGCTGCTGGGGCAGCGGTATTTCATGCGTTTTCCGGCACTTATGCTGGTGCCGTTATCGGGCATTGGCATTGCCGTGGCATGCACCCGGATCGCGTTGCATACCCATACCCTGTTCGAGGTGATAACAGGCGGAATGGTGGGCTGTGCCGCTGGCTTTGTGCTCGGGCGCGCGTGCGGGCCTGTGCCGCAGCGGTTATGGCTTTATCTGCTGCCAGGGGTGACGTGCATAGCCGTGCTGTTCCATGGAACGCATCTGGGTATTGAGGGGGCGATACGCGCTATGTTTATGCCGAGGAAAATTATGTCCTGATTTAAAGGGCCATAATAATTTTTTTGTTTTTTACTTTTAATAACGTTGTGTTTTTAAAGATTTTAAAAAAAGCTTTTGTATTATTCGTGGCCAAGTGGCCCGGTTGGGCACCGGCCAAGACGTTATGCCTCAGCCAGTGCCCGGTTTTTACCGGATCAGAACGGGGCGTCGATGTTCACCACGTCGATCAGTTTGTGATTGACGAATTCCTTGATGCCCAGGCCGATCAGTTCACGGCCATAGCCCGAGCGGGCCACGCCGCCAAACGGCAGGTCGGCCTTCACCATGGTCGGGTGGTTGACATAGACCATGCCGGTATAGATCTGCTCGGCTACCTTCACGCCGCGCTTGGTGTCCTTCGTGAACACGGCGCCGCCCAGCCCGTAGGGCGAGTCATTGGCGATACGGATGGCATCAGCCTCGTCTTTCGCACGGTAAAGCTGCGTTACGGGGCCAAAGAACTCCCAGTGGCGGGCTTCATTGTTCTCGTGCAGGTTGGTCATGAGCAGCGGCTGGAAGAACGCGCCCTTTTCAGGCACGGGCGCGCCAATCACTTCCACAACGGCACCATGCTTCTTGGCTTCTTCAACCTGCGCGCGCAGGTCATCCGCCGCCTTCTGTGAGGAGAGGGGAGCCAGCTGCGTTGCCGGGTCCATCGGGTCGCCTGCCTTCAGGCTGGCCACGCCTTTCTTGTAAAGCTCCACAAAGCGGTCATAGATCGCATCAGCCACGATCAGCCGCTTGGCCGAGACACAGACCTGGCCCGCATTCCAGTGGCGTCCGAACACGGCCCACTTCACGGTCTTTTCCAGGTCGGCATCTTCCAGCACCACGAACGCGTCGGAACCACCAAGTTCCATCGTGGATTTCTTGAGCGCCTTGGCCGCAACGCCTGCCACGATGGCGCCAGCGCCTTCGGAGCCGGTCAGGGCAACGCCACACACGCGTGGGTCGCTCAGGATCACTTCGGTGTGGTGACGGGCGGCATACAGGTTGCGGAAGCCACCCTTGGGCAGGCCTGCTTCCTGCATCAGCGTATCGAAAGCGGCGGCGCACTGCGGCACGTTGGAGGCATGCTTGAGCAGCACCGTGTTACCGGCCGAAAGCTGCGGCGCAATGATGCGGGCCACCTGATAGTAGGGGAAGTTCCACGGCTCGATGGCAAAAACGATGCCCTGCGGCTGGTGGATGATCATGGCCTCGCCCTCATCGGGGTTGGCGACCGGCAACTTCTCGGCCTTCAGCAGGCGCTCGGCATGTTCGGCATAATACTCGAAGATCTCTGCCGACAGGATGGTCTCGGCCTTGGATTCCGCATACGTCTTGCCCATCTCCAGCGTGATCAGGCGGGCATATTTGTCAATGTCGCGGCGCAGGATGGCCGCTGCGGCCTTCATCACTTCCGCACGTTTGGCAAACGAGGTGTGACGCCAGGCCTTGAAGGCCTCATAGGCATCGGTCAGCGCGGTCTGGACTTCCTGATCCGTAGCATCGGGGAAAGTCTTCAGCTTTTCACCAGTATAAGGGTTGGTCGTAGCATAAGCCATGGACAATCTGTTCCTTAGAGTTTCGTCAAGTATATATTCCACGTGCAGGCGTGCAAGAATCGTTTCAGGTATCACTAACGCCCCGAACGTGCAAAAGCTGATTCTCCAGCAAGGCGGAAAGGATACGAAGATTTTTTGCAGGAAACCGCGGTTTTCTGCCCTCTGTCCCGCTTTGGCCCATGGAAGGCGGTTATGGTAAAATGGAATTTACCGTCTGCGCACCATGGGCTTCAGGTGCCCTCAGACAGAAAGCGGGCTATCGAGCAGTTTGCGTTCCCGGTCGGTTATGACATCGGCCAGCGTATAACGGTCCAGCACGGAAATGAATAACCCCAGCGCCTCATGCAGCACGCCGCGCAGGTGGCACACATCGCTCAGGATGCAGCCCGCCCTGCGGTTTACGCCTTCCGGTGGGGGAGGCTGCATGCAGGCCACCAGCCCCATATCTTCTTCCGTATAGCGCACGACATCACCGATCAGGATCTGAGCGGCAGGCCGCCCCAGCCGCAGGCCGCCATTACGGCCACGGATGGTTTCCACAAAGCCGCCCTGCCCCAGCCGGTGGATGATCTTGATCAGATGATTTTCCGAAATGCCGTAGGCCAGCGCGACCTCCCTGATCGATGTCAGGCGGTCGGTATGGATGCCCAGATAGATCAGGGTTCGCAGGGCGTAATCAGTATGCAGGGTCAGGCGCATGTAAGGAGATATATAGAGTTCTCCCGTTAATTCCAGTGGTTAATGCTATTCCCCGTCTCGGCTGCGTTCGATGAAGGTGAGGGAAGGGGCGGCCTGACACGGGAAAAGATCAACATCATCAGTGAGCTTGCGCTTGCAACGTGGCTGCGGGGGAAGGCAGCTTCCGGGCGCAATCCGGTCGTGCAATCCCATCAATAACGGCTACAGGACAGAAAGTTGTTGCGGCAGGGGGGGGCGCCCGCATGTGGCCTGAAAACCGACCGGGACACAAAAAATGCCCATGGCCTGCACCATGGGCATTGTCTGTCAGGAAAGGTGAAAAAGATCAGAAGTTGGCGTTGATACGGCCGTAGTAGTAGCCACCCGTGATGGGGATCTGCGCCGAGTTCTCATCATACGGCATGGCGCCAAGGGCATTGAGTTCCTGTGACATCATGCGTGGGCGGACGTTGAACACGTTGTTCGCGCCAACAGCGAAGTGCCAGTTCTTCTGGAACCGCACGCCAATTTCGATATCGGTCATCCAGTGCGGGGTGTTGATGAACTGCTGAAGGGCGCTGTTGGAGTACTGCACGGTCGAATTGGGGCCCCAATCCTGATACTGCACCATGTCGCTGGTCTGGCCATAGCGGGTCTGGCGAATGTTGAAATCCCAGTTCCTGTAGGTGTAGTAGGCGTTCAGGATGATCTTGCTGCGCGGGTTGTCCGAGGTGATCGAGGCAATATCCGCCAGGTTCAGGTTCGCGCCATTGTGGTGTAGGCGGGTGCGGTTGAGGTCGATCGACATGGACAGTGCCAGATTGCCATATTTATGGAGGTGGAAGAGATAATCCGCCTTGATGTCCACGCCCTGCGTGCGGGTGCTGGCGCCATTGGTAAAGTAGTCGGCATATACGTCGCTGTAATCGGAGAAGCCGCTTGGCAGCGAAGCCAGCTGGTTAATGGCCTGCGCAGCGATATAACCTTGAGTCGTGTTGCCATAAAGGGTTTTGCCGCCAAAATTTGTATCCTGCACGATACGGTCACGCAGGTTGATCTGGTAGACATCCGCTTCCACGTGGAAGCCATCGACCGGCTCCAGCACAATGCCGCCGCTGACACTGGTTGAACGCTCGGGCTTCAGCTTGGTTGCGCCAATGGCCTGTGCTGCGGAGGAATCGGCGGCCAGCAGGCCACTTGCACCGGTGGGCGAGACGTTGACGGCGCTGAAATGCGATTCAGCCAGTGTCGGTGCACGGAAGCCGGTGCTGATGGTGCCACGGATGGCAACGCGCTTGTTGAAGTTGTAGCGTGTTGAAATCTTGCCGTTCTCGGTATTGCCAACGTCGGTGTAGTGCTCCAGTCGGCCCGCGAAATCGAGTTCCCACTTCTTGGTCAGGCGGAAATCGCCATCCATGTACCATGCCCAGATGTCACGGTACCATGTGCCAGCCGAACCCGGTGAAATACCGGCATAGCCCTGCGTTCCGCCATTTTCATAGGAGACGGGCTCACCAGCCGTAATGTTGTAGGATTCCATGCGTTCTTCCGCGCCGAATGCCAATGTCATCGGAACGACATCACCGATCTTGAAATGGCGACGGAAATCAAGGTTGTTGGTCCACTGTGTCATGCTGTAGGTTTCGGCCCGCGCCGTGCGGGGGCTGGAACCGTAACTGTTGACATAGGAAGTATTGAGGGTGTTCTTGTTGCCGATCTTGTCGATATCTTCGCCGTAGGTCGTGCTGAGATCCCAGTTGAAGCCCATGAAGTTGTCACCCTTCAGGCCCAACGTGGCGGCAAAATCGTTTTCTTCCATGGTTTCCAGAGGGGAGAAACCATAGGGAGCAATGCTTTCGCACGCGGTGCAGTTGTCGTTGCCGGAAGAGTCATAACCTACATTGGGAAGACGATAGTTTTCGTACGCTTCCGAGTGGCGGTGAGCATAGGTGATCAGCCCATAGAAATTGATGCCGGGTGTAAACTGCTTGCCCCATTCGATCGAGAGGTTTTCGCGCGTTTCTTCCGGCGTGCTCATGATCTTGTTGGAATTCGTAGCAATCTTGCCAGCATTGGGGCCTGTGTAGGTTTTACTATAGGCATAGGGCGGCTGTGAGCCAAGCAGGCGGTGATCATGCGCGTTGTTGGCCACGAAATGGTCGGTGTGGTACACCTGCCCGCTGATGTGCAGGAAGCCGTCCTGACCGAGCTTCATGCCGCCATCGGCGTTGAGCTGGTAGTTCCAGCCATCACCATTATAGGCGTTGGCACCGGTCTGGCCGCTGAAATTGAAGCCGTGATCCTGCTTTTTGGTAATGATGTTGACCACGCCGGCGATCGCGTCCGAGCCATACATGGCGGCCGCGCCGTCCTCGAGCACTTCGATATGGTCGATAGCGTTGGCGGGGAGCATGTTCAGGTCAACCGGGGTGGAGCCTGATTCCGGGCCTGAATCCGCATACAGGTTGGCCGTGGTGTGGCGGCGCTTGCCGTCAACGAGCACGAGCACTTCGTTCGGGTTCAGGCCACGCATGCGGATGGCGGATGTCAGCGCGCCCGCATCGGAGCCCATGGCGCTGACATTGATCGAGGCATTGGTGCGGGTCAGCGCATCGGCAAGGTTCATCTGGCCCGAGCGGCGCAGTGCCGCCCCGCTGATGACCGAGACCGGGCTCATGCTGTCACGCGCCTTGCGGTTGGTGGAGTGCGTACCGGTGGAGACGCTGATCTGCTCGACACCGGAGCTGTTCACGCCCCCATTATCTGTCTTGGCGGCCTTGAGGGTCGTGGCAGCCCGGCCGTGCGCCTGTGCGGTTGCAGTGTGGTGCGCACGCACGGTGCTTCCCTTCTGATCCGCTGTTGTCGTGCTGCCAGACGGTGTGGCGGCCATCGCTCCATAGGAAACAAAAGAGCAGATAGTCGTAATCAAAAGAGAAGTGCGCCTGTTCATCGAATGCCCCGCAATTCATAGCTCGTGATGCTATTTATTAGCGGCCCGTAACAATTGGCGAGAGGGAAAATGCCCCCTGCCCATCGCGCGAAAAATATGTTGCGTCATTGCAACACAATGTTAAATGTTACTTGAAGTTAACTTTGTGAAAAACCAAACCAATCGTGGCGGAGAAATCCGATAGAATTATTATAGAATATTCTTATTTTTCATATTGATAGTGAATTTGCACACTTCTGGCCTCTCTGGCGTATTTTTGCTCTTGACGGCGGATAATAAGTTATCTGATTTTTAAAAATAGTAATTATAAATCAACACATTATGGATTTATGTGGACCCCGGAAAATCGTGATATAAAAGATACATCTGTTTGTATACAAGTTGTATTTTAGTCGAATACATACCGTGTATTTCTTGTTCTGAGAGCATGAAGGTGCATGGTGGCATCAGTTATGGAGGGGGCAGGTTCCGCTGCGTTTCTGGTGGCCATGTCTGGACGGGAATCGGAATCGTTGCGGCAGGGGCAAGAGTCGGCGCCGGCAATGCACGGTGTGTCGCCGGCGCTTGAGGGAGCCTTTACCCCCCTTGCAGGCGGGCAACCCGGCAGGCGGCCAGATCCCACGCGGCGCACCCGACGGATTTGAAAAACACAGGCTGGCCCGGGGCCGGAAGCGTGCCTTGCAATGCGAGCGCGAGGGGATGGACAGTCTGCCAGTCCACCCCTGCCTGATACAGGTCGCCCGCTTCGGTCGGGGCGCCGACGGGGTCATCAACATAAAGGGCGCTGCCTGCAATGGTGGTGGGGCCAATTTCCACCATGTCGGTCCGGTAGGCGCCGACACCTATGACAAGGCAGGATGCGTGGGCGGGTTCATTATAGATGACCGATGTGCTGGCCGTGAGCGTCAGCACCACATCAAAGGGCTCTTCATGCGCCTGTTCGGGGCGCACGCTCAGGCCGGGCATGGCATGTGCCGCGCAGAAGGCCCGCGCCCGCTCGGGCGTGCGCCCGCGTATGACAACGGTGATGCCGGGATAGACGGCCTCAAGGGCCTGCAGATGTGCAATGGCCTGCGTGCCGGTACCAATCAGCAGCACGCGCTGCACGGGGGCATGCGTGAATGTGCGGATGCCGAGCAGGCTGATGGCCGCGGTGCGGCGCATGGTGACGGTGGGGCCATCAAGCGTGAACAGGAATCGCCCGGCCTGCGCTTCGGCGCAGATGACCTGCCCCTGTATGCTGGGCAGGCCCTGGGCCGGATTGCTGGCAAACAGGGTCAGCAGTTTGGTGACCATGATGTCATCAGCCACGCAGGGCATGCTCATGAGCGCGCCGCGCTGGTCGCCTGTGCGGATGGTGGTGCGCTCGGGGCACAGGATCAGGCCCTGAGCCGCATCGTGCGCTGCCTGTGCCAGGGCATCGATCAGAGCGGGGAAGGGGAGGAGGGCGCGCGTTTCGGGCGCGGAATACTGCTGCATGCGTGTGCACCGTTGCGTCATGGTAAGATACTGTATGGGTATGGGATTTCTCGGCGGCCGTCATCGTGCGTGGCGCATTTGTTAAAAAATAGAAAGTTATCGCACGTAATATAAATTATATAGCATGCTGCGCATCGCCGGTCGGCATTCGCACACTGTTTTTTAAGGTTTACGCTATTGCGATTTGTTCTCATTCGTGATTATGGTGCTCCCACATCATGAATGGGATGGATAAATGTTTGTCTGCTCCTGCAATATGCTGACTGACACAGACGTAGAGACCGCAGCCCGCAATGGCGCGGTCAGGCCTAAAGAAGTCTATGAATCCAAGGGTTGCCGGGCCCAGTGCGGCAACTGTGTGCCCGGTGTGGTGTGCATTCTGCGCCAGCTTGCCCGCCAGGGGCGCATGGTCATGCCCGAGATGTCGCATGTGCAGCCTGATATGCAGGCCATCTGACCGAGCTTCCGGCCCGCTTCGGGGCGTCGATGTTCTCTCTCTCTTTGGCGTGCCATTGTCGCGTGGGGCAGGTGGTCTCGGCAGGATGGAGCCGTGTTGCGCCAGATAGGAGCGGCCTGATTGAAGGCATAAAAAAACGGCACGCCTGTAAAGCGTGCCGCTATGTTCCAATATGAGAAAATAACAGAAGTTTTTGGTGAAGCTTTTCCCAAAAAGCTTCAGAAAACGCCGCTTTCTTTAAAAAAAGCGGCGCCCCGAAATGCTATATATTAATGCACCCTGTCAGCTCTGCCGACGCATGCTCTGGCGTGGCTGGAGGGTGGAGGGCGAAGCTCCCAGCGCCAGCCGGATCACGCTGCCCAGCACCA
This sequence comes from Komagataeibacter xylinus, assembly GCF_009834365.1. NCBI lineage: Bacteria > Pseudomonadati > Pseudomonadota > Alphaproteobacteria > Acetobacterales > Acetobacteraceae > Komagataeibacter > Komagataeibacter xylinus. The sequence goes on from NZ_CP041348.1 coordinate 1,990,266, forward strand.
TGGTCACTACGATATTGACGCCCAGCGCCAGCAGGCCGGTTGAAACGGAAGCCGAAAAGCCGCCAAACGCAATGGGGTGCACGGGCTTGAGACCGTCCATCCAGCACAGCCCCAGCCCGAACAGCGAGCCACTGGCCCAGCCGCCAATCAGCGCGGGGGCCGACAGCCGCAGCGGCAGCAGCCCCATGATCAGGGCGGGGAAGGTCTGCAAAATGATGACGCCGCCCAGCAGTTGCAGGTCAATGGCGAACTTGGCGTTGAGAAACACGACACAGCCCAGCGCGCCCACTTTCACACCCAGCCCGGCCAGGCGCGCGCCGGTAACCGATTCGCTATGGCGGGGCAGGATGTTGTGCATGATCAGGTTGGCCGCACCAATCGCCATGACCGAGGCCGGCACAAGCGCCCCCACAGCGATGGCAGCAAAACAGAAGCCTGCGAACCATGAGGGGAAGATGGCCAGGAAAAGTTGCGGCACCACCTGTGAGGACGAGGTTGTGACGATTCCCGCCGCATGCGCCATCAGCCCCAGCAGCGCGATCAGCCCGAGCACAATGGTGTAGATGGGCAGGAACACGGCATTCTGCCGGATGGTATCAGCGGATTTCGCTGCCAGAATGCCGGTCAGCGTATGCGGGTACAGAAAGGCGGCAAAAGCCGAGGAGAGCGCAAGCGTGGCATAGGGCACCGTCTGGTCCTGTGACACGATGTGGCCGCCGGGAATGGCGGGCAGGTGTTCCGTCGCCGCATGGAACATGGCGCCATAGCCACCAAGATGGATCGGCACGATAATGACCGCCGCCAGCACGGCGATATAGATCATCACATCCTTGATGAACGCGGTGAGTGCAGGCGCATGCAGCCCGCCCAGCCACGTATAGGCCGCCAGCGACACGAACGCGAACAGCAGGGGCAGCATGCCGGTATAGCCCAGTGCCTCGACAACCGTGCGGATACCGATCAGCTGCAGCGCAATATAGGGCAGCACCGCCACCAGCCCGCTTATGGCTACGGCGAGTTCCAGCGTGCGGCTGCCAAAGCGCGCGCGTACGATGTCAGCCGCCGTGGCATGGCCGCCATCGCGCGCGATGGTCCACAGCTTTGGCATGACGGCAAAGATGAACGGATAGACGATAATGGTGTAGGGCAGCGCAAAAAAGCCGAAGCCCCCGGTGGAATAGACCAGCGCCGGCACCGCAATGACCGTGTAGGCGGTATAAAAGTCGCCCCCCACCAGGAACCACGTGATCCAGGCGCCGAACTCGCGCCCGCCCAGACCCCATTCTTCGCCCTGGTTATGATGGGTGACAGCCTTGCGGCGGTTGAGCAGCGGGCGCCAGAACCGCACCGTGCTGCCCAGCACGATGGTGGCCACAAAACACAGGACAAATACGCCGATGGCGGCGTTATCAGGCAGGGAGGGGATCATGACTGTTTATCCGTCTTCCATGCCATCCAGATCAGGACGGAGGTTACGGGCACCCAGGCAAGCTGGTACCAGTAAAAGAACGGAAAGCCGAGCAGCACCGGATCGTGCCGGTTATACAGCGGCACCCAGAGCAGCCCGGCAAAGGGCAGCAGGAGGAGTATGGTTTTTTTCATGTTGACCGAACTTCTTGTTTTTGTGTGGCCGTCAGCGAATTTTCTGGAAAGCGGGATGGAGTGTCAACATAATTAAAGGTGTTTTGAAAGTATTTTTTGAATAATAGGCTAGGTTATTTTGTAATTACATTTCATTATTGTGCAGCGCGCAATGTTTTTGCTGCAACGCACAACGTAATGCAGCAAAAACAGACTCTTTTGCGGAGTGTATAAATTATTTATAAAATGAATAACTAAAATTATTAAAAATAATATAACATGCGCCTTACCTTGCAGGCGCCTGTGGTTGCGTTAATGGTTTATAAAAATACCATATTGTAATTAAACAATATTATTTTCATTTTCCGCATTCTGCCCGGCTTCGTTCGCTTAAGGTCATGCCGCATGGCGCAATGGGGCAGGTGAAAAATAGTGATTGCCCGCCCTTGCCCGTGCCGGTTAAATTCACTGCCCGGACCTGCCAACAACAAACAATATTAAAAGCACGGTCGTCTGTTTTTACCCTGTGCCGGAGCAGGCGTTATCCTTTGACAGACGGGCGCGCGTAGGAACGAACAGACATGACCAAATGGGTTTATAGCTTCGGAGATGGCCTGAACGAAGGGCGCGCGGAGATGCGCAACCTTCTGGGCGGCAAAGGTGCCAACCTGGCGGAAATGGCGGCAAACGGCCTGCCGGTGCCCCCTGGCTTCACCATTACAACGGAAGTCTGTTCGGCCTTTTATGAAAATGGCCGGAAATACCCCGATGACCTGCGCGCCCAGGTTGCCGATGCGCTGGCGCGGGTTGAAAAATCCATGGGCCTGCGCTTTGGCGATGCCGAAGCCCCGCTGCTGGTCTCGGTGCGCTCGGGTGCCCGCGTGTCCATGCCGGGCATGATGGATACCGTGCTCAATCTCGGCCTCAATGACGAGACGGTGGAAGGTCTCGCCCGTTCCTCCGGCGATGCCCGCTTCGCATGGGACAGCTACCGCCGCTTCATCCAGATGTACGGCTCGGTGGTGATGGGCGTGCCCCATCATCACTTTGAGGACGTGCTCGAGCAGTTCAAGCGCGCGGGCAAGGTGGAAGACGACACCGCCATTACGGCAGAGCAGTGGCGCACCATCGTGGCCGATTACCGCCACCTTATCAGCACCCATGCCGGCACCGAATTCCCCACCAACCCGCAGGACCAGCTCTGGGGCGCGATCGGGGCGGTGTTCGGCTCGTGGATGAACCCGCGCGCCAACACCTATCGCAAGCTGCACGAGATCCCGGCCTCGTGGGGCACGGCGGTCAACGTGCAGTCCATGGTGTTCGGCAACATGGGCGATGACTGCGCCACCGGCGTATGCTTCACGCGTGATCCGTCCACGGGCGAGAACATCTTCTACGGTGAATACCTCATCAACGCGCAGGGCGAGGACGTGGTGGCGGGCATCCGCACGCCGCAGCCCATGGCGTGTGCGCGCGCCGAGGCAGGCCAGCACCCGATGGAGACCACCCTGCCGCAGGCTTACGCCGAACTGCTGCGCGTGCGCTCGGTGCTCGAAACCCATTACAAGGACATGCAGGACATCGAATTCACCGTCCAGCGCAATGTCCTCTACATTCTCCAGACCCGCAGCGGCAAGCGCACCGCCGCGGCAGCACTGAAGATCGCCATCGACATGGCGCGTGAAGGCCTGATCTCGCAGGAGGACGCGATCCGCCGCGTGCCGGCCTCCTCGCTCGACCAGCTGCTCCACCCCACACTCGACCCCAAGGCCGAGCGCGTGCAGTTGACGCGTGGCCTGCCCGCATCGCCGGGTGCTGCAGCCGGTGCGGTCGTATTCTCGGCCGAGGAATGCGAGGCACGGGCCGCAAAAGGCGAGGATGTGATCCTTGTCCGTATCGAAACATCCCCCGAGGACGTGCACGGCATGCACGCCGCCCGTGGCGTGCTCACCACCCGTGGCGGCATGACCTCGCACGCCGCCGTGGTGGCGCGTGGCATGGGCCGCGTGTGCGTGGCGGGGGCTGGCAGCATTCATGTCGATTACGCCGCGGGCACCATGACCGTTGGCACCCACACCATTGCACAGGGCGAGTGGATCACGCTCGATGGCGGTACGGGGGCTGTCTATCTGGGTCGCGTGCCGACCATCGCGCCCACGCTGTCCGATGATTTCAATACGCTCATGGGCTGGGCCGACAGCGTGCGCCGCCTTGGCGTGCGCGCCAATGCCGAAACGCCCGATGATGCCGCAACCGCCCGGCGCTTCGGCGCGGAGGGCATCGGCCTTGCCCGCACGGAGCACATGTTCTTCGGCCCTGACCGCATTGGCCTCGTGCGCCAGATGATCATTGCCGATGATGAACTGGTACGTCAGAAGGCCATTGCGGGGCTGCTGCCTTTCCAGCGTGATGACTTCGCCAGCCTGTTCCGCATCATGGCCGGGCTGCCGGTAACCGTGCGCCTGCTCGATCCGCCGCTGCACGAGTTCCTGCCGCATGAGGAAGCCGAGACCGCCGAAGTGGCGCAGGCGCTGGGCAAGAGCGTGGAAGAGGTCCGTGCCCGCTGCGCAGCCCTGGCCGAGACCAATCCGATGCTGGGCCACCGTGGCTGCCGCCTCGGCCTGACCAGCCCGGAAATCTATGCCATGCAGGTGCGCGCGCTGATCCAGGCCGCCGTGATTGTGGAGAAAGAACTCGGCAGGCCCATCCGTCCCGAGATCATGATCCCGCTGGTGGCAACACAGGCCGAACTCGCCACCACCCGTCGCGCCGCGGAAGACGAGATCGCCCGCGTGCTGAAGGAAGAGGGGACCAACCTCAACTACTACATCGGCACCATGATCGAACTGCCGCGTGCCGCCATCCAGGCGGACAGGATTGCGGAATATGCCGATTTCTTCTCGTTCGGCACAAACGACCTGACCCAGACCACCTTTGGCCTGTCGCGTGATGATGCGGGTTCGTTCCTGCCTTATTATGTCGATAACGGCCTGCTGCCGCGCGACCCGTTCGTGTCCATCGACCGTGATGGCGTGGGCGCGCTCGTGCGTCTTGGCGTGGAGCGTGGGCGGCAGACCAGCCCCGACCTCAAGCTCGGCATCTGCGGTGAGCATGGCGGTGACCCGGATTCCATCGCCTTCTTTGATGAAGTCGGGCTGGATTACGTATCGTGCTCGCCCTTCCGCGTGCCGGTGGCCCGCCTTGCGGCCGCACAGGCGGCCCTTGCCACCCGCAACAAGGTCGGCAACCCCGCCTGATCCCTGCAGGCTGGCATAGACACTGAACAAAATGGCGCGTCGCCTGCCTTCGGGCAGGGGCGCGCCTGTCAGGCAGGACAATGAGCGAACAGCCGATTATCCTGCATCTTGTATCCGAGGCGACGGGACAGGCGCTCGAGGCGGTCATGCGCGCCTGTGGCGCCCAGTTTCAGGATGCCAAGTTTGCCCTCCGTAACTGGAACCTCGTGCGCACGCGCGTGCAGGTCGGTCGCGTGCTGGCCGGGATCAGTCACGAGCCGGGGCCGGTCCTGTCCTCGCTCACATCACCTGAATTGCAGACCATGTTGCGGGTGGGGTGCGCGCGCCTTGGGGTGCAGGTCAAGAACATCCTTGATGGCACGATCCATTTCCTTGAACAGCAGACCGGCATCCCCGCCGAGCGCCACCCCGGTGGCCAGTACGTGATGGATGAGAGTTACCGCCGCCGCATTGATGCAATGCAGTACGTCATCGCCCATGATGACGGGCAGAAGACAACCGACCTGACCCGCGCGGAGGTGGTGCTTGTGGGGGTCTCGCGCACATCCAAGACACCCACCTGTTTCTACCTCGCCAACCGGGGCATCCGGGCTGCCAATATTCCGCTTGTACCGCATGCGCCGCTACCTGCGGGGCTGGAACATTTTCCCGGCCTTGTGGTCGGCCTTACCATCGATGCGCATACCCTGCTTGAAATCCGCCGCTCACGCGTGGGCATGATGCTGCCGGGGCGCTCCATGGTGGCTCCCGGCATGTCGGAAACATCGGTCAAACCCTATATCGACCCGGTCAACGTGCAGGAGGAACTGCACTGGGCGCGGCGGCTGTGCACGCGGCATAAATGGCCGGTCATCAACGTAACCCACCGCTCGGTGGAGGAAACGGCAGCCGCCATCATCGATATGCTCGAGCATGATGGCACCAGCCGCGTCCTGCCTGCCGTTTAAGGCGCGGGAGAGAAGCTTTTTGCAAAAAGCTTCGCCAAAAGCCGCCTTTTTGAAAAAAGGCGGCACCCGGAAACTTTTATCTTTTTTGAAATCCCTCCACGGGGCAGGCCGTATCCAACGGGGCGACGTGACAGATACGCCGCCATATCCTATTGCTGCGGTAGCGCGTGCGCCTGCTTTTTTTCTGTCCTGATGGATCATGGATGATTGATACACTCACACCCGGCCGGATTGTTGTCGTGGGTGATCTTCTGCTGGATCGTTACATTACCGGCTCGGTCAACCGGATCTCGCCCGAGGCCCCGGTGCCCGTGCTGCTGCATGCGCGCGAGCACGCAACGCCGGGCGGGGCTGCCAATGTCGCGGCCAATGCGGCGGCCCTTGGCGCGCCGGTCAGCCTGATCGGGGTGGTGGGTGCGGATGGCGCGGCCCGGACCCTGCGTGAAAAACTGGCCACATGGCCCGGCATCGACACGACCGGATGGGTGGAGGACCCCGCATGGACCACCATCACCAAGACCCGCATTCTGGGCGGCCAGCAGCAGATCATCCGCATTGATGAGGAAATTCTCAGCCCCTTCGGCGCTGAGACCAACGCGCGTCTGCTCGCTGCCGTTGATGCGGCCCTGCCGGGCGCACGGGTGGTGGTCTGCTCGGATTACGCCAAGGGCGTGCTGTCGGATGATGTGATACGGGGCATCATGGCCCGGGCGGCGGCTGTCAGTGTGCCCGTGATCGTGGACCCCAAGCGCGCGACATTCGGCATTTACGCAGGTGCCGCGCTGATTACGCCCAACCGCGTCGAGATCAGCCGCGCCACCGGCCTGCCTGCTGGCACGGATGTGCAGGTGGAGGCGGCGGCACGTGCGGCTGGCAGCCAGTTTGGTGGCGATGTGCTGGTCACGCGCTCCGAGCAGGGTATGTCGCTATGGCAGCAGGCCGGCAGCATGCGGCATGTCTCTGCCCGGCGCTCGGAAGTGTTTGATGTGTGCGGCGCGGGCGATACGGTGGTGGCCACCATCGCCACCATGCTCTCCGCCGGGCTGCCGCTCGAGACGGCAGTGGTCATCGCCACCACGGCAGCGGCGATCTCGGTCAGCAAGCATGGCACGGCCACTGTCTCGCGCCACGAACTGCAACATGCCCTGAACGGGGAAACCACGGGCCACGGCAACCTTGTCAGCCTGGATGAGGCCGCGCGCATCGTGGCGGACTGGCGGCAGCATGGCGCGCGCATCGTGTTCACCAATGGCTGTTTCGACCTGCTGCACCCCGGCCATATCGCCCTGCTGCGTGGTGCGGCCCGGCAGGGTGACAGGCTGGTGGTGGCCCTTAATACCGACCGCTCGGTGGCAGCGCTCAAGGGGCCTTCGCGCCCGGTGCAGGATGAGCAGGCGCGGGCCACCGTGCTCGGCGCCCTGCGTGATGTGGACCTTGTCGTGCTGTTTGATGAGGAGACGCCCATCGAGGCCATCAGGGCCCTGCGCCCCGACGTGCTGGTCAAGGGCGCGGACTATACGGAAGAGCAGGTGGTGGGCGCGCCCTTCGTGCGCGGTTATGGTGGCCGCGTGGCCCTGATTGACCTGATTGATGGCCGCTCGACCACCTCGCTGGTCCGGCGCGCGGGGGCGGGGCAGGCCAATGGGTGAGCGGCCCGCGGGCGCACACTCCTCTGCGGGGCTGCGCAACTGGCTGGCACAGGCCGCCCTGCCGTTATGGATCGATGCGGGATTTGATCCCGTGCGGCAGCTGTTTCATGAGCGGCTGGGCTTTGACGGGGTGCCGTGCAACCCGCCCGCCCTGCGCCTGATGGTGCAGGCCCGCCAGATCGCGACCTATGTACGGGCCGCCGATGATGGCCATACCACCGCCGGAGCGGCAGCGCTGGCCTGCATGGCGCAGGTGCGCAGGCGTTACTGGCGGGCGGATGGCGCGCCGGGCTGGGTCTTTTCGCTTGGCCCCGATGGCACCTCGGCCGATACGCGGCGCGATCTCTATGCCCATGCCTTTATTCTTTATGCCTGCGCGTGGTCATACAGGCTGTCGGGCGAGCGGACGTGGCTGGAGACTGCACGGCAGACGGTGGATGAAATAACCATCCTGTTCGGCACAGCGCAGCCCGGCGGCTATCTGGATACCGTGCCGGGGCAGGACGGTTTTCGCCGCCAGAACCCCCACATGCACCTGCTTGAAGCTTTCCTCGCGCTGGCCGAGGTGGGCGGCGGGGAAATGTATCTCGATCATGCCCGCGCCCTTGCGGAACTTGGCATGCAGCATTTCATGCTGCCCGGGGGCGCGGTGGGTGAACTGTTCACGCCTCTGTGGCAGCCAAGCGCGGCCCCGGGCCAGAACCGGACCGAGCCGGGGCATGTGTTTGAATGGGCCTGGCTACTGGCGGAATATGCACGCCTGGCGGGGGAGGGGGCGGACTCGCCCTTTGTGCACGCATCGGCGGCGTTGCATGCGTTTGGCATGCGTTATGGCGTCTGCCCCGACACGCTGGCCGTGTGTGATGCGGTGACCGATCACGGCGCGCCGCTTGAAGCCACGACGCGCATCTGGCAGCAGACCGAATTCATTCGCCAGCTTGCCCGCCGCGCCGCAGGGGGCGATGCCAGCGCGCAAAAACTGCTGGCACCGGCCTGCGCCCGTTTTGCGGGGGCCTATGTGCCGCCTGCATTACGCGGCGGCTGGTTTGACCGGTTAGGGGCGGATGGCACGCCGCTTGATGGCTACATGCCCGCGAGTTCGCTGTACCACATCTACGGCGCCGTGCGCGAAATCGGCTGAAGTAACAGCCTCCCGGCATCCGGAAGTTTCTGGTGAAGCTTTTTCAAAAAAGCTTCGAAGGACGCTGTCTTTTGGGGAAAAGGCCGTGCCCGGAAACTTGTATTTCCATCAATGGGCTTTTCTTCGACACGGTGCCGACCAGAACCTGTGCGTGGTTCAGGGCGCACTTTCTGGCTTGTGTCTGGCACCTGGCTGGCATTTCCTGATTACCGAAGATTATGGGGATGTATGGATCAACGCGCAGCCCGACGCTGAGTGAGATCACGAGGCCCGTGCCGCAAGGAACGGGCCTTTTTGCATGCAGGGGCCACAGGCATGCATCAGGCTTAAACCTGATATGTGGCCAGATATAAGTCAAGTCATTTCGATTTGCAGTAAGTAAAACAAATCAAATAATAAATAAGTAATAAAAAATCTGTTCAATAAATAATAATGCAAATTTTCGATATATGAAATATGCATACTCTATATGACATCGCCTGAATATAATCGTGTTTATTGCGCGTGGTGGACATGCGGGACAAAAACCGTACGATATGCCTGACAGTTATTTGTTCAGCATATTTCCTTCACATCCCGGTCCATGGAGTTGAAGCATGTCCAAGGCAGATCTCAGGCTGCTGATCATTCAGCCATCGCATTACCGTTCCAAGACCGACCGGACCATTTTCAAGACCAGACGGCGGCAGATGGTGCCGCTGGCGCTGCCTTATCTTGCAGCCCTCACGCCACGCGAATGGACCGTTACCCTGCTTGATGAGCAACTGGAGGACATCAATTTCGAGGTGCCGGTCGATGTGGTCGCACTCAGCGCCTGGACGCTGCATTCCCCCCGCGCATATGACATTGCCGCCGAGTTCCGCAGGCGCGGGGTCAAGGTCATCATGGGTGGCCCGCATGTGTTTTTCTATGCCGAGGAAGCAGCCGAACATTGCGATGCGGTGGGCGTGGGCGAGGCCGAGCCCATCTGGCGCACCATGCTTGAGGATGCGGCAGCCGACCGGCTGCAAAAGATCTACCGCGCCACTCCGCTCAAGGAGCTCAATGACCTGCCGCCGCCGCGCTACGACCTTCTGGACCTGAAGAAGTTCGGCCCCTTCCGCACATTCGCCGTGCAGTCCTCGCGCGGGTGCCCGTTCGTGTGTGATTTCTGCTCGGAGCGCTTCTACCTTGGCGGGCGCTTCCGTTGGCGGCCGGTCGACCAGATGGTGGCCGAACTTGAGCGGATCAAGAACAAGGGCAGCCACTTCTTTTTTGGCGAGAGTAATTTCGGCGGCAAGAAAAGCCGCGCCATGGAACTGATGGAAGGGCTGGTGCCACTCAGGATCCGCTGGTCCACGCTGTGGTCATCCAATCTGTGCCTTGATACCGACTTCCTCGACCTTGCCCGGCGCAGCGGGGTCATGCACGTCAATATCGGCATCGAGAGCATTGATGAGGAGATGCTGCAGGGCATGAAGAAAGGCTGGAACAAGGCCAGCCGCTATGGCGAGATGTTCGACAACCTGCGCCGGCGCGACATCAGCTACTCGCTCAACTTCATTTTTGGCTACGACAACGAACACCCTGATGTGTACGAGGCGACCCTCTCTTTCCTCGAGGCACACAAGGTTCCTGCCGCCTACTTCAACATCCTCACCCCCACCAAGGGCACGGCCCTGTTCGAGCGGATGAAGAAGGCGGGTCGCATCATCGACCCCGAGGATATTGACCGCTGGCCCGGTCAGGTCTGTCATATCTGGCCCAAGAACTGCACGCCGGGGCAGATGGAGCAGCGCATCCAGGGCATGTACCGCAAATTCTACAGCATGCGCTCCATGGTGCACCGCCTGCCGTTTCCGCGCACGCGCTCGGACATGTCATCATGGATCCTGAACATGACGGAACGCCGTATGGCCTTTTCATCCACCGGAAACAATGATTTTGATATCTATTGACTTCGCCCCCGCCAATTTCGGCGGGGGTGACAACAGATAGGGGAAAGACGGCATGCGCGGATCAATCGGTAGTATGCTGCTGGACCGGCTCCGGCATCTTGGTGTTTCGCGTATTTATGGCGTCCCCGGTGATTACAATCTTGAATTCCTCGAACTTATCGAGCGCACGCCGGGCATTGAGTTTATTGGCACCTGCAATGAACTCAATGCGGCCTATGCGGCCGATGGCGATGCGCGGCTGGCGGGCATCGGGGCGGTGCTGGTCACCTATGGGGTGGGCGACCTGTCATGCCTTTCCGCCGTGGCGGGGGCGAGTGCCGAGGGCGTGCCGCTGGTCGTGATTTCAGGCATGCCGCCGTGGCACGCCATCCAGTCGCGCGCGCTGGTGCATCACACCCTGGCCGATGGCAATTATGACAACGTGATGAACTGCTACCGGCAGTTCACGGTCGCCTGCGCGCGGCTCAACCCGGCCAGTGCCGTGGCCGAGACCGACCGCGTGCTGCAGGCTGTGCAGACGCTGCGCCGCCCGGTCTATATCCAGTTCCCCTCCGATATCTGTTATGTGGCGGTTGACGTGCCGCCGTCGCCCACGGTTGCTGCCGTGTCCGACCCCGGCCTGCTTGCCCGGGCTGCAGAGCAGGTGGTCCGGCGCATCAGCCAGGCCCGCAGGCCCGTGGTGCTGGTTGATGCCATGGTGCGCCAGTATGGTCTGCACGAACGCGTGCAGGCATTGTGCACCACCTTCGGCATTCCCTATGCCGCCCTGTCCACCGCGCGCACGCTGCTGCCTGAATCCGGGCCTGAATGGCTGGGGCAGTATGGTGGTGCGGCATCTGCCCCGGCTGTTGCGGATTACGTGCAGGCCGCCGATTGCGTGATTGCGCTGGGGGTCCGGTTCGTTGATTCCACGTCAGGCTATTTCTCGCAGCAGATCGCGCCGGGTGCCATGATCGATGTGCAGCCCTTCAGCCTGACCTGCAGTGGCGAGAACATTCAGGGCATTACCGCAGCCGACCTGCTGGACAGCGTGCACCAGCGCCTGGCCAGCGTGCGCATGGCGCGGCCCGAGCGGATTACCGCTCCCGCCAGCCCCACCGCGCCCGCGCCGCAGGGCGAAGGCTGGGCGCAGGCCCCGTTCTGGCGCCGGGTCGAATCCTTCCTGCAACCGGGTGACGTAGTGGTGGCTGATAATGGCTCATCCATGACGGCCATGCTGCATGCGTGCCTGCCGGCAGGGTGTAGCCTGCTGGTGCAGCCGGTCTGGGCTGCGATCGGGTATTCGCTGCCCGCAAGCCTTGGCGCATGCCTTGCCCGGCCGGAGCGGCGGCATGTGCTGTTTATTGGCGATGGCTCTTTTCAGATGACCGTGCAGGAACTCTCCACCCTGCTGCGCCATGAGGCCAATATCACCATCTTTCTCATCAATAATGGTGGCTATACCATCGAGCGCATGATCCTTGGCCCGCAATCGGCTTATAACGACATCGCCAACTGGCGTTATGCCGACCTGCCGCAGGTCTTTGGCCCGGACAGGGCGCCGCGTGCGTTCAAGGCAGCCAGCATGGATGAACTTGAAACCGCGCTGGATCAGGCGGCGGCCTATAAGGGCGTGAACTTTATCGAGGTGCTGTTCACCCCCATGGATGCCCCGGCGGGCATGGCTAAAATGGGGGCGGCGGTGCGGCGTTATGATTATGGAATCGATCTGCCCGACCAGACCTGATCGGGACTGCTGCGCGCAGGCAGGTCACTTTTTTGCCTTCGGGGAAAAATGACCTGTTTTTATGCTGGACGGGTGCTTCAACGCAGGCTATTGAAAATAAGACAGTTTTTTTGGGTCTGCGCCTGAAGCGCCCTGAAACGGGCTGGCATGGCCTGAAAACAGGGCCGATAAAGAGCCAGATAGTTCACGAAATCGTGATAATAGAAGGTTAAATATTGTGCATTTGCGCATATTTTAATCTGGCCTTGCATCCCGCTGGCGGGGTGCAAGGCCATTATGCTGTTTTGTTCGGCATGGTGTTTCCGGGTATCGGGGAAAAGATCAGGTCGATCCTGATGGTATGCGTATTTATTGAACAATAATAATATGCCGATACTGTAATGGTCTGCTGGTTACCACAAACTGTTCCAGAATTTTTATTGATAGTATTTCGGTTCTGGTGTTCCTTCCGTCTCACCAACACGACACCAGAGGAACTGAGAACATGTTTATTGAAAACATCAGCACCATGATTGCCCACTCCGTTGACGCCATGTCCTCCCTGACCATGGTTGCTTTTCTGCCCATGATCGCTGCCCTGATGGTTGCTACCATCGTGTCCGATCGCGCTGCCTGAGCTCTGGGGTTTCTGTCCTGATACCCCTGCCGCCGGAATTCCCACGTTAATGTGGGAATGGCCGGCAGCCAGCAGGCAAAAAGAATGACCATGACAGGCGCTTCGGCGTCTTTTTTTGTGCCCGGTGTTTTGCCTGACCGGCCATGAAGGGGCCACTTGCGCTAGGCCGGTATCAAGATGTTTCTGGGCGAAGTTTTTTTCAAAAAGCTTCGTAAAACGCCGTATCAGGCGTTTACCGCCCCTTTTGCAGGCATGGTTTCAGCACAGGCTGGAATACATCGTCCAACGGGGCTTGTCGGCATGTCTGCATGGGTGTAACGGCGCGCAACCGATTGCGTGCAACACGCGCGCCTTACCCCATTCATCCAGAGCATATGCATGACACAGACAATGATCCATGACCGTGGAGGTGCTCCTGCGCCCGTGCGCCACGCTGGCAGCCCCGGCCTGATCTTCTTTATTCTCGCACTGGGCGGCTTTGCCATTGGCACGGCTGAATTCGCAGCCATGAGCCTCGTGCCCATGATCTCGGCAGGCATGCATGTAACTGTGCCACAGGCGGGCCACGCCATCGAGGCCTATGCCGCAGGCGTGTGCGTGGGCGCGCCGCTCATTGCCATGCTGGGGGCCAGATACAGCCGCAAATACCTGCTGATCGGCATGATGGTGCTCTATGTCATTGGCAATGGGCTGACAGCCCTTGCCCCCAATTACCTGTGCCTGCTTTTGTGCCGGTTCATCAGCGGGCTGCCGCATGGGGCCTATTTTGGCACGGCTGGTATTGTCGCCTCCGCCCTTGTGCCTGAAAACCGCCGCACGCAGGCCGTGGCCCGCGTGGTGCTGGGGCTGACCATCGCGACCATTGGCGGCGTGCCCATGGCCAACGGGTTGGGCATGCTGGTGGGGTGGCGCTGGGCGTTCGTGCTGATCGCGGGTCTGGCGCTGTGCACCATGCTGCTGATCATGCGCTTCGTGCCCACCGACCCGCCGCGCCCCAATGCCAGCGCCATGACCGAGATCCGCGCCCTGAAGAACCGGCAGGTATGGCTGACGCTGGGCATTGGCGTGGTGGGGTTTGGCGGCATCTTCTGCGTCTATACCTATCTGGCCTCCATTTTGCAGGAGGTCACGCATGCGCCTGCTTACATGACGCCCGTGCTGCTGGCGGTGTTTGGCGTGGGCATGACAGTGGGCACCATGGCCTGTGCATGGGCGGCTGACCACAAGATGATGCCCACCATCGGCGGCACGCTTCTGGTCAATGCGGCGGCGCTGGCGGGTTTTCCCGGTTCGGTGCATTCCGTATGGAGCATGATGCCCATCGTGTTCCTGATTGGCTGTGGCGGGGGGCTGGGCACGGTCATCCAGTCACGCCTGCTCAGTGTTGCGGTGGATGCGCAGGCACTGGCGGCGGCGATGAACCAGAGCGCCTTCAACATGGCCAACGCCATTGGCCCATGGCTGGGCGGCATGGCGATCAGCGCCGGGTTGGGCTGGGAATCCGTGGGCTGGGTGGGCAGTTGCCTGGCCATGGGCGGCTTCGTAATCTGGCTGCTGACGCTGAGCGATATCCGCGCTGCCGCCCGCAGGCAGGCCGGTGGCTGATCGGTCTAAAAGTTTTTGGTGAAGCTTTTTTCAAAAAGCTTTGAAAGAACGTCGTCTTTTTGAAAAAAGGCGGCACCCAAAACTTTTTATTTTTAAAGGGTGCATGAATTGAGGGATGGTTGATGCCCCGCCTCATCCTTCCTATCGTGCCGCATGAGCATTCCATCGGCACAGGACCCATGCCTGCCCCCGCTGCTAGGTGACCTGTTTCCTGCCCGCCCCGTGCAGGGCGAAGCAGGCAGGGTGCTGCTGCGGGCGCAGGCAGTGATCGACACCGTCATCGCCCCCACGGCGGCGCAGCGTGACCGCGAGGGTGGTTACCCCCATCAAGCCATGGCGGCGCTGAAGGCTACCGGCGTGCTGGCCCTTGCCGTGCCGTGTGTCTGGGGTGGCCTGGGGGTGGCACAGGCGCTTTCGATCGAACTCATGCTGCGCCTTGCGGTGGCGGACCCTGCCATTGCCCAGATCTTCAAGGTGCATGACGATTTGGTGCGCGAGATATTCGTCTATGCCCCGGCCGCACTCAGGCCCGTGCTGGCGCGGCGCATCGTGCATGACCATGCCATGCTTGGCATGGCCGTGGCCGAGAACGGGCGCACGGCAGACAGTTTCATGCAGACACTGGCCCGGCCGGGCCATGCGGGCACGCATATCGTGTCGGGTCGCAAGATCTATGCCACGGGGGCCTCGGGGGCGGACCTTGTCGCGGTCTCTTCCTTCGACCCCGTGCGGGCGCAGCAGGCGGGGGGAGATGTGCGCGCGGGCGTGCGCATGGATCTTGTGCCGCGCGGGGCGGCGGGGCTGCGCTTTCACCATGACTGGAACCGCATGGGCCAGCGCGCGACCGATTCCGGCACGGTCACGCTTGAGAATGTCGTGGTTGATGATTTCTGGAATGCCCTGGCCCCTGACACCGCCCTGCCGCAGCATGTCGCCCTGCGCTTTCAGGCCGGTTTCAGTGCCATCCTGACCGGTATCGGCATTGGCGCGTTGCGGGCGGTCTGTGCCTTCGTGCCCCAACACGCGCGCCCGTGGGGGGCGGCAGGCGTGGAAAGCGCGGATCAGGACCCCTATGTGCGCCGTCTGCTTGGTGAGATCGGGGCCGATCTGTTTGGCGCCTGGTGCAGCGTGATGCAGGCAGCCCGCCTGCTTGACCAGCATGAGCAGGGCAGGGTGCCACGCGCCACGGTGGCCATGGCAGCAAGTGCCGCGCGTTCGGTTGCCACGCGCGCGGCCCTGCGCGCAGCCAGCGATGCCCCGGCTGCAGCAGGCGCGCGGGGCACGGATGCCGCACAGGGGCTGGACCGTTACTGGCGCGATGCCCGCACCCTGTCGCTGCATGACCCCGTAGACTGGAAAAATGCTGAAATTGGCCGCAACCTGCTGACCGGCCGGGTGCCCGAACCGGGACCATATCAGTAAAAAAACCGATAAAGGTTTTTGGTGAAGCTTTTTTCAAAAAGGCAGCGCCACGAAACTTTGCCTGACAGGTTTGACATGCGACCTGCCTGCGTGATTGATCGCGCCCAGTGTGCCTGAACCAGAAGGTAGAGCGGAATGAAGCGACCCGTCATAGCCATTATATCAACCGGCGGTACCATTGCCCGCCAGGCGATGGACCCGCGTGATACGGTCGATTATGCCGAGATCGGCACAAGCCTTGGCGGGGCTGATCTGCTTGCGGCGCTGCCCGAGGCGGTGCGGGCGCGCTTTGCCGTGCGGGGCATTCCCTTTTCCAGTTGCGACAGCGTGGAGATGACCCTGCCCCGGTGGTTTGAACTCGCCAGCGTCATCAATCACACGGTTGCCAGCCAGCCCGATCTGAGCGGTGTGGTCGTAACCCACGGCACCTCATCGCTGGAGGAAGGTGCCTGCTTCCTCGATCTCGTGCTCGATGTGCCCTGTCCGGTCGTGGTGGTGGGCGCGCAGCGTCCGGCCAGCGCCATCAGCGCGGATGGCCCGGCCAACCTGTATGCCGCCCTGCTGGTGGCATCGACCCCGCAGGCGGCTGGTCATGGCGTGCTGGTGGTGGCCAATAACGAGATCCATGCCGCGCAGGAAGTGACCAAGGCTTCAACCTATCAACTCGAAACCTTCCGCTCGCCCGATTTTGGCCCGCTGGGCATGATCGAGGCCAACCGGGTGTTCTTCGGGCGTGCGAGCGCCTATCGGCGCCATGTCGGCTGGCCGCCTGCTTATGGCGCGGGCGGCGAGATCCCGCGCGTTGACATAACCTACAGCCATGCAGGCGCCGATGGTGTGGGCATACGCGCCTTTGTGCAGGCGGGCGCGCGTGGCCTCATTGCGGCAGGCATGCTGCCCGGCATGTGCACGCCAGCCGAGAACGCGGCGCTTGATGAAGCCGTGGCGGCAGGCGTTGTGGTGGTGCAGGCCAGCAGCGGGTATTGCGGTGGCGTGGTGCGGCGCCATGAACTGTGCCAGCGTGGCCTGCTTGCGGCAGGCCACATGCGCCCCCGGCAGGCACGCATTCTGCTCGCACTCGCGCTTATGACCGGCGCGGATGCCGATGCCATCCAGACTTTGTTCGATCGGCCCTGAATACGAGATTGTTCAGGATAAAGGTTTTGGATGAAGCTTTTTGCAAAAAGCTTTACAGAACGCTGCCTTTTTAAAAAGGCAGCGCTCATTGGCATCAGAACACGCTGTTGAACGCAAACTGCGGCGAGATGACCTGCCCGGTGTTATGGCCTGCAAAAATGGCCGTAACACCGGCAATGATGCCAAAGCGCGGCGACCAGTTATATTCCACTGCCGGTGCGATCACCCAGTCCCCTGAGGCCTGCCCCAGCACGTCCTGGTATTTGCCCTGTGCGTTATAGCCGCGCACCCGTGAGCCATTGGCCCAGTCACGTGCCAGATCCATGGCGATGACCCATTTCTGGTTCACGCCATATTCCAGCGAAAAGCCGCTCTCGCCATACATGCCCGGATGTGCCAGCCCCCGAAACCCAGCCGAGGTGCCATAGCTGCTGATATCGGCAATATGCGCCTGCGTCAGCGCGCGGCGAAAGGTGCCCCATGTGCGCAGCCGCAGTTCATGGTGGCCGGGCAGGGTGTAGGTGGACTGCTCCGTCAAAGCGAGGCGGAAGGTGTAGGTGCCTGTGCCCACGCCATCTTCCGCGCGGCCCAGTTTTGTATAATCGCCAGCAGGAAAGGCCACGCCCACGAACAGGCTCAGCGCCGGGATGTAGCGCCTGGGGTCGGCATCAAGGTAGCGCCACATCACATCCACCGGCAGGTCGCCCATTTTCGTGCCGCTTGTCGTGCCGCCATAGCCCCCGTGCCGCCAGCCGTAGCTGATGGTGGGCGTCATCTGCAGACTGATCGAATTGGTGATGGAGTATTTGTACAGCGTAAAGCTCGAGACCATGTGCGCCCTGTCTTTTATGGGTGCTGCCCGGCCCACGCTATCGAGGTTGCCAACCGGCTGGCTGTAGGCAAAATACGGCTCCCACGCAAACACGCCCTTCTTGGTCAACGCGCCGGATGGCGAGACGAGCGAGCCGGTGTACCATTGGGTATAATCCTCGTTCACGCCCTGCGAGCCTGCCGCCGTGCCATTGCCCGTGCCCGCCGCATGTGCGGATGAAAAGCCTGCAAGGGCCATAAGAAATGGAATCGCAACGAATAATATTGATTCCGATAGCGGAATGTATGATGCTCTTTCATAGGGGCGACCCGCGTCTTTTTCCCGTGCTGTCAGGGCACGGGTAGCGGATGCGGTGCCCAGCCTTGCGGCGTGGGCGCGTGTCAGGGAAATCATGGTTGCGGCCATTTCCTGCTCAGGGCGTCCCTGCATGCATGGCAGTGCATGCCGGGTCATTGGGTATGGGGTCAGTGTTCGGGGTGCCTGCTATACGAACTGCAGTCGCAGGGAAGGGATCAGGACATCACGACGGTGCTCCTCAGTCTGACAGACCAGTGAGACGGCGGGGGAATGGCAGTTCTCCCGCCGTTTTCTTTTTTACGGTGTGGTCACGCGCGGCGGTTCCTGCCCATCATGCGGGGCCGGGCGCGCGGGGTTGAGGTACTTCCACCCGATCACCAGCAGCACGGCCACGATCGACATGCTGGCAATGGTGCAGGTGCCATTGGGGTAATCAAACAGCATCAGCACGAGCACGCCGGCCAGATAGGCCAGTGTCAGCCACGAGGTGAAGGGCGCGCCCGGCATTTCAAAACCCGATGAAGCCATGCGCCCGCTGCGTACCGCCTGGCGCAGCTTGATCTGGCTGAGCAGGATGAACCCCCAGGTGCTGATGATGCCGATCGCCGCCATGTTCAGCACGATCTCGAACACCTGCGAGGGCACGATGTAATTGAGCACCACGCCCACCAGGTACACCGCAACCGTAAGCAGGATGCCGTTGGCCGGCACGGCGCTTGCGTTCATGCGGGCCAGCGGTTCGGGTGCCGCACCGCCAAGCGCCATGGCGCGCAGCACGCGCCCGGTGGAATACAGCCCCGAGTTGAGGCTGGACAGGGCGGCCGTCAGCACCACGATGTTCATGATCGTATCAACGCCCGGCACGCCAAGGGCTTCAAAAAACGTAACAAACGGGCTGGTGCCGCCGTGATAGGCGGTCCAGGGCAGCAGGTTGACCAGCAGCACCACCGACAGCACATAGAACAGGCCGATGCGCCAGATCACGCTGTTGATGCTGCGCGGCAGGACAGTGCGCACATCAGCGCACTCGCCCGCCGCGGTTCCGATCAGTTCTATGCCTGAATAGGCGAACACCACGCCCTGCACCAGCAGCAGGCTGGCAATCAGCCCGTGCGGAAAGATGCCACCGTTATCGGCAATCAGGTGCAGGCCGGTCTGGTGGCCGCCCACGGGCATGCGCACGCCCAGTATGATGCTGCCCGTGACAAGGAACAGGCACAGGGCCACGATCTTGATGAGCGAGAACCAGAACTCGATCTCGCCAAACCACTTCACGCCCACCAGGTTCATTGTCGTGACCACGCATAGCGCCATGAGGGCGAAGACCCATTGCGGCACGAAGGCGAACGTGCCCCAGAAATGCATGTACAGCGCCACCGCCGTGATATCGACAATGCCGGTCATGGCCCAGTTCATGAAGGACAGCCACCCTGCTACGAACGCCGCCTTCTCGCCCAGGAACTCGCGCGTGTAGGACACGAAGCTGCCGCAGGTGGGGCGGTACATCACCAGTTCGCCCAGCGCGCGCATGATCAGGAACGAGAACATGCCGCACACAAGGTAGACCAGCGCCAGCGATGGCCCCGCCGCCTGCAGCCGCGAGCCCGCGCCAAGGAACAGGCCCGTGCCGATCGCGCCGCCTACCGCGATCATCTGGATCTGGCGGCTGCCCAGTCCCTTGTGATAGCCCTCGTCATCTTCCGCTGGCAAAATGGGGGTGCTGTCTTCCTGCGCGTGGTCCGGTATGCTCATGCTGTCGTCTCCGCCGTGGTCATCGCAGATGGGAGGGTGAAGGAAGGCGCCAGCCGGTTGGTTGTCCGGCGTGGCATGGTGTGGGGCAGGCCTAAATCGTGTACAAAAAATATGCAGTTTCGCTGTGGGGTGGAAATTCTCTGGCCCGGTGCTTACAGATCCGGCCTCCGGGGGGCGTATCCTGTGCGGTGGAGAAGAAACAGAAAGAAATATCATGCAGCATCAAATAGTTGTTCTGTCGCGAACATTGTCAGACACGTTAACGGCTGACAAGCAAAGATGCCTTGATAAAAGCGTTATGATTAAAAAATGAGCATAATTTTTAAAGCTTTGGCAGAAAATGCATTATATTTAACCATGAAAGAGAGCCGTTTCCCCATGTCTGAACCGGAATCTGGCCCTGCAAGAGTCTGCCCTGCCGTCCTGATCATGGCCCTGCTTGGCGCCATCATCACCCCGGTCGCGGCCCATGCCGATAACCAGCGGTTTGACGGTGGCGAACTGGCACAGGATGCGCCGCAGTATTTCGTGCTGCGCCCCGATGATGCAGCCACCACCACGCAGATGGGCGAGTTACGCCTGTCTGAAAACAGCATTGATTTCAGCAATGGCGAGCGGCTTGACGTCATGCCAGATCCGGGCGGCAAGGCGGGGCATCTGCTTTATCGGGTGGAATACGGGCAGAATCCGGTCATGCCGACGGGGAACCTGCTGTGTGCGGCACCACTCAACCCGCTTTACCTTGATTTTGCAGCCCAGGGCGATGACGCTGCGCATTATGAGATGACGCTGTACTGCAGTTCGCGCGTGGTGCCGTTCCGCGCGATTGGCGCGGGGCGGAGCGCTGCCGTGTTTCATTACACCCGCGCCACCGATACGGTCTGGGCGCACAGCCCGGCCGAAAGTGGCTACCTGCACGGGGCGGTGGCGCAGTACTGCACCCGCCATCATGCGCATGACACGCAGGCGGCCTGCACTGCGCGCGAGGAATCAGCCTATGCGGCCATCATGGCGCGCCGGGTTGCCCCACCAGTGCTCAAGCAGTGCGCGGCCTATGTTACCGGCAGGCGTGAGCATGCGGGTTATGTCAGTTTTGGCGGCCTGCTCAACTGCGCGCGCCTGCGCGACAGCAGGGCCGTGTTCGATTACTGCGCCGCCCGCATTACCGGGCAGAAGCGGGGGGATGATACGGCTTTTTTTGATGCCACTCCGGCCCAGGCGGATGGCGTGGCGCTGTGCTTCAACGCGCTCGCGGCCCGTCAGGCGCACGATTAGGATCAGAGCGCATGGTCTTGTTCGGACCATGAGCTTTTGGAGCATATGGCCACTGAAGCTGTTGCGGATCACGTACACGATCTCACTCGCACCTGCGGCCAATCATCCACGCCGGGCATGCCATGCCCGGCTTTTGGCCGTGCGCATGGTGACACGGCACCGGTAATCAAAGCACGGGTTTTCAGATATCACGACCCCTGCTCGTGTCGTGGCAGGCCTTGAACGGACCGGGCACGGCCTGCGGGGCATGGATCGCAATGCGCAGGTTGAACATGCCGCATTCATGTCCGGGCGTGCGGTTGAGCAGGGTAAGCACACTGACTTCCCCCCCAATTCTACTGGAATCACCGTGCCAGAAACATTGCTGGCCCTATAGGGAAGTTTTTTACCGTTACCAGTGGTTAATCAAAGCGTTACCGCTAAAGGCGCACCCATTGCTCAATACTGACGGCGGCGCGGGCTTTACCTGCGCCTGCGCGTTTGCGTGCATGCTTCATGACCGCATCCGTCAGGCACAAAAGAGCATGATACCTTTTTGGCGAACAGGCTGTTCAGGCCACGTCAGGCACTTCAATGCCCGAGACGAATTTGTAGATGTCTTCATGGTGCAGCAGGAAGATGCGGTGTTTCTTGCCCAGCAGCAGGGCTTCCTGCGTGTAGGGCGCGTTGGAGACGATGGCACCAATATCGGCGCGGCTTTCGGTCTTTTCCCTTATGCCCTGCCAGATCACGTCATCATGCACCGGTTTGCGGTCGATCCAGCAATGCACCAGCATTTTCAGCCCGTTGCGGCTGCAATGGATGACCGAGCCGAGGCCGGTGGCCACGGGGGGGCGGATTTCCCATCCCGCCTTTTCGATCCATTGCGAGCAGAAAGCCGCGTATTCCGCCTGGTTCATGTCCTGATGGTAAATACCTGGCGTAAGTACGGTGGCGGAGGGTGTGCGGGCGGTATTGGCTGCAAGCGTGGTGAGGTGCGTGCAAACCGTCTTGTGAATGGCAGGCCAGAGCGCGCTCTGCCCGTCACGCGCGAGCGCAGGCAGCAGGGTCGTGCGCGTAAAGCGTTCTACATGCGTGCTCCATGGCGTGCGGCTGTGGGGCAGGGTGGTGGCGTTGGCCTCATCCTCGGCCTGCTGGTACCAGCGCGCGAGCATGGGGCGATGGCGCTCGGCCAGTTGCAGGCAGGTGCCAATGGCCTTGCGCCGCCGCGCCATGACCCAGATCGTGCGCAGCACCCGCATCATGATCCATCCGGCGCCGGTAATGAGCATCAGCGTCAGGATGAGCGAGCCGAGTTTCTGGAAGCCGCGCGTCATGAAAAACAGGTCGGTTGGCAGCGGCGTTTCGCGGTTCTGCACGATAACGGGCGGAGCGGGCGGGGGCGTGTCATCCTCGGCCTGTTGCTGCGGGCCTTCCGGGGTGGGGGTCTCGACTATGGTGGGTGCGGGGGGCGGCGTGACATGAACCGGCGCAGGTGCAGGCGCGCCGATGGGGGTGATGTC
This sequence comes from Komagataeibacter xylinus, assembly GCF_009834365.1. NCBI lineage: Bacteria > Pseudomonadati > Pseudomonadota > Alphaproteobacteria > Acetobacterales > Acetobacteraceae > Komagataeibacter > Komagataeibacter xylinus. Next base: position 2,012,942 of record NZ_CP041348.1, read on the forward strand.
ACCGGTCATGAAATACTGCGGGGCCAGCCCCGGCACCGGCGGCACGCGGCGCATGAGCGGCAGCCCGTTGCGGTTGGCGATCTTTTCCCACTTTATGTCAGGGGTCACGGCATGGCAGTCGCCCTGCCGGAGCAGCGTCCGGCGCCACGCAGGGGGGTGTCTTGCGACCTCGGCAGCATCGGACAGGGCACGCAGGGCGGCATCATCCCCACAGGCAAGGGTGGGATGGGTCGCGCTGAACAGGCCCGCGGCGCTGGCGCTCGCAGGCAGCCACAGGAGCAGGCAGGCACTCGCCCATATCCGCATGATGCTCTTTATCCTTCCGGTCTGGTAAGCTGGCTGGCGCAGACCCTGGGTATCAGCAAATCAAGATGTGTTAACGTGCAGATGCCGATATGCAGAATACGGTTGTTCTTGTAAACAGGCTTTATTTAGTCCTGTATGTTTGAATCTTGATTTCGCTGAACAGAGTGGCGCGAAAAAGTGGCATGTCCTTATCGGGTATCTGCCCCCTTGCCACTCTTATGGCGATGTTCACGAACTTCGCGGATGCTCGGTGCGACATGTTGGAAAGCAGGAGCGGATGACTGACCGTTTTGCAGTAGTGCTGGCGCGCCATCCCGCCGTAACGGGCGCGGAAGGCGTGTGTTACGGCCAACACGACGTTGCCCTGGCCGAGGGGTGGGAGCGCATGGCCGATGGCCTGCGCACCGTCATGCAGAGTGTGGGGTGCCGGATTCTGTTCTCGTCTCCCGCGCGGCGGTGCCGCATGGTGGCGGAGCGGGTCGCGCAATTCATGAATCTGGAGTTGAGGGTGGATTCACGTCTGCGTGAGATCAGCTTCGGGGAGTGGGAGGGCCGTCCCTGGAGCCGAATCTCGCGCACGGCACTTGATGCGTGGGCGGCAGATGTAAGTGGATTTACCCCCCCCGGCGGCGAGAGCGGCACCGCGCTGCGCACCCGCGTACGGCATTTCTGGAACGAGATGCAGCAGCGCGGCCAGTCCTGCGCCATCATCACTCATGGCGGCCCGCTGCGACTCATGCATGGCATGGTTCATGGTGCGGCGGGCAACCTGCTTGCCCCCTCGCCACCCATGGGCTCGGTGCGGGTGATCGAGCAGGGGAGTGCTGCGTTCAGCACAGGGCCGTCAGAACTGCGCATTCCGTCACGACTGCCGTTGCACCAAGAACGTCACCGGTCTGTCCGCCAAGTTGCCAGCGTGCAAGGCAGTACATAAGAACGCTGCCCAGCAAGGCTACGGCGCACGCGGTGAGTGCCCTTGTCGCGGGCAGCAGCATGGCGGCTAGCGCCACGGCAAAACCAAGGCAGGCCACAAGCACCGTGCGGGGCAGGCTGGTCATGGTGCTTGCCAGCCCGTCGTGCCGCGCGGGTGGTAGCTGCCACAGCACGCCCGCCATGGTGGCACGGGCCAGCGCGCCTGCCACCGGCAGTGCCACCAGTGCGACAGGCCCCGGCATGGCGGCAAGGGCCGTGGTCCGTATCAGCAGGGCCATGACCAGCGCCATCACGCCATAACTGCCCACGCGGCTGTCGCGCATGATCTCGAGCTTGCGCGCCCGGTCGCGGCCCCCGCCGCAGCCATCGGCCATGTCGGCCAGGCCATCTTCATGCAGGCCACCGCATAGCAGCAGCAGCAGGCCCACGCACCAGCCCGCAGCGGGCAGCGGGGCAAGTCCAAGCCGTAGCGCTGCCCCGTAGGCCAGGGCCGCAAACGCGTTGATGCCCGCGCCAATCAGGGGCCAGCACCATAGCGAGCGTGTCATGCTGTAGGGCAGTCCGTCATGTGCCAGCCAGCCCGTGGGCAGGCGGGTCAGCAGCCCCAGCCCGCACACGAGATCGGCGCGCAGTCGGGCCACAATGTTCATTCCCGCCCGCTCACCTGTGCCTGCGCGAAGGTGGCCATGCCGCACAGACACGCTACCGCCGCGCGCACCAGCCCCACGGCAAGCCCAGCGCCCGAGCCTTCGCCCAGCCGCAGCCCCAGATCAATCAGCGGCGTCAGCTCCAGTTCTGCCGCAAGGTGGGCGTGCCCCCCTTCAGCCGAGCAGTGGGCCAGCCGCGTATGGGCCAGTCCTTCGGGCACGAGCACGCCCAGCGGAGCCACGGCCGCCGTGCAGATGAAGCCATCAACCAGCACGGGAATATCCCTGTAGCGCGCGGCCAGCACCGCCCCGAATATGGCCGCGAGTTCGTGTCCGCCCACATGGCGCAGGATGTCGAGCGGGTCGCATACCCCGGCATGATGGGCCAGCGCGCGGTCGATCACCGCCGCCTTGTGGCGCACGCCTGCCTCATCCAGCCCGGTGCCGCGCCCGGCCCACCGTGCACCGCCGCCGCCAAACAGGGCGGCGCACATGGCAGCGGCAGGGGTGGTGTTGCCAATGCCCATCTCGCCCACGCATAGCAGGTCGGTGCCCGGCTGGACCGCGCGCATGCCCGTGGCGATGGCGCGCAGGAAGGTGGCTTCATCCATGGCGGGGGCGTGCGTAAGGTCCGCTGTGGGGCGCAGGTCTTCCACTTCCACCACGCGCAGCCGTGCACCTGCTACGCGGGCAATCTGGTTGATGGCCGCGCCGCCGGTGCGAAAATTCTCGACCATCTGGCGCGTGACATCGCTGGGCCAGGGGGTCACCCCCTGCGCGGTCACGCCGTGATTGCCCGCGAAGACGATGATATCCACCCGCTCGGCCCGCGGGCGGTCGGTGCGCTGCCACTGTCCGGCCCAGCTTGCCAGTTCCTCCAGCCGGCCAAGACTGCCCGGTGGCTTGGTCAGCTGGCTGTCATGGCTGGCAATGGCGGCACCGGCGGCGCTGTCGGCGGTGGGAAGGTCGCGGCACAGCGCACGCAGCGCGGCCATGTCCTGCGGTATGGAAAGACGGGATGGCATGGGCAGCGTTGTGTGGTCTTATGCGCGCCGATGCAAGATGTGGGAGGATAAAATGATGGCGGATGGCACGCACACCATGCCAGCAGGGCTGCAGGGCTGCATTTTCGTGCTTGGCGGCGCGCGCTCGGGCAAGAGTGCGTTTGCCGAGGGGCTGTTTGCCTCATGGCCCGCGCCCTGGACCTATCTTGCCACCTGTCAGCCCCGTGATGGCGAAATGGATGCCCGCGTGAGCCGCCACCGTGCCCGCCGGGGCGAAAACTGGCGCACCGCCGAGGAACCGCTCGACCTGCCCCGCGCGCTCGATGCCGCAGGCACCAGCCCCGTGCTGGTCGACTGCCTGACCCTGTGGCTGACCAACCTCATGCTGGCCGAACGTGACATTCCCGCAGCAACGCAGGCGCTGCTGGCCGCCCTCGAACGCCGCGCGGGACCGACGGTGCTGGTCTCGAACGAGGTGGGGCAGGGCATCGTGCCCGACAATGCGCTGGCGCGGCGCTTCCGTGATGAGGCAGGGCTTATGCATCAGGCTATTGCGCGTGGGGCTGCTCGTGTTGTCTTTGTGGTGGCAGGCCTGCCAATGGAGATGAAATGACCCTGACCCCCGAAGAAATCCGCCACCGTGAAAAAATGGCCAGGCGCAAGGCCGTGCAGGACCGGGAGGTGGAAAGCAAATCCATCGAGAAGGGGCTGCTGGCCGTGCATACGGGGGCGGGCAAGGGCAAGTCCACCGCGGCCTTCGGCATGGCGCTGCGCACGCTGGCCCATGGCGGGCGGATCGTGGTGATCCAGTTCATCAAGGGGGCGTGGAACACCGGCGAGCGCAAGGCGCTGGAACGCTTTGGCGATCAGGTGGAATGGCATGCGCTGGGCGAGGGCTTTACCTGGAACACGCAGGACCGTGCCAAGGATATCGCCAACTGCCGTGCTGCATGGGAGCAGGCCAGGGCCGCGCTGAAGCGTAATGATGTGAGCATGGTGATTCTGGACGAACTCAACATCGCCCTGCGCTATGACTACCTGCCTATTGACGATGTGCTGACCGATATCGCCGCCCGTCCCCCCATGCAGCACGTGGTGGTGACAGGCCGCAACGCCCGCCCGGCCATGATCGAGGCCGCCGACCTCGTGACCGAGATGACGCAGGTGGCGCATCACTTCAAGAAAGGCGTCAAGGCACAGGCCGGGATCGAGTTCTGAGCATGGCGCGCGCACTCATGTTTCAGGGCACGGGCTCCAGTGTTGGCAAGTCCGTGCTGGTGGCAGGGCTGTGCCGGTTATTGGCCCGCCGGGGGCTGCGCGTGCGCCCGTTCAAGCCGCAGAACATGTCCAACAACGCTGCCGTGACGGCTGATGGCGGCGAGATCGGGCGCGCGCAGGCGCTGCAGGCCCGTGCCTGCGGGGTGTCGCTTTCGGTGCATATGAACCCGGTGCTGCTCAAGCCGCAGGGCATGACCGGCTCGCAGCTTGTGGTGCGCGGGCAGATGCGCGGGCAGGTGCGCGCGCGTGATTTCCAGTCCTTCAAGCGCGGGCTGATGCCCGAGGTGCTGGGCAGTTTCCACACCCTTGCCGCCGAGGCCGACATCGTGCTGGTGGAAGGGGCGGGCTCTGCCTCTGAGGTCAACCTGCGTGCCGATGATATTGCCAATATGGGTTTTGCCCAGGCGGCGGATATTGATGTGGTGCTGATTGGCGATATCGACCGGGGCGGTGTAATCGCGAGCCTCGTGGGCACGAAGGTGGTGGTGGCACCCGATGACGCGCGGCGCATAAGGGGTTTTATCGTCAACCGCATGCGCGGCGACCCCGCGCTGTTTGCCGCGGGCATGGACGAGATTGCCCGCATGACCGGCTGGCAGCCCATGGGCCTCGTGCCGTTTCTGGACCGGGTGCGCGCCCTGCCGGCGGAGGACGCAGCCGATCTTGCCGCCGGTGGTGGCCCGCGCGGAGCGGGCGTGCGCATTGCCGTGCCGTGCCTGCCCATGATTGCCAATTTTGATGATCTCGACCCGCTGGCGGCGGAAGAAGGCGTGTCGCTGACCATGGTGCCGCGCGGGCAGGTGCTGCCCGAATGTGACCTGATCATCCTGCCTGGCGCCAAGGCCACCATTGCCGATCTGGCCGTGCTGCGCGCGGAGGGGTGGGATATCGACATCCACGCCCATGTGCGCCGTGGCGGCCATGTGCTGGGCATCTGTGGTGGCTACCAGATGCTGGGCCGCCGCATTGCCGACCCCGACGGCATTGAGGGACCACCCGCCACGGTAGAGGGGCTTGGCCTGCTTGATGTGACGACCGTTCTGGCAGGCCACAAGCGGCTGGAGGAGGTAACCGGCGCACTGCTGCCCGAACGCGTGCCCCTGCATGGTTACGAGATGCATATCGGCCGCACCGAGGGGCCCGACGCTGGGCGACCGCTGATCGACCTTGGCGGCCAGCGTGAGGGCGCGGTCAGCCCCTCGGGCCGGATATGGGGCACTTATGTGCATGGCCTGCTGGCCGATGGCCGTGCAAGGGCGGCCTTGCTGGCGCGGCTTGGCGCACATTCGCGCGCGCAGGACCATGATGCGACGGTGGATGCGGCACTCGATGCACTGGCCGACCATCTGCAAGCGCATCTCGATATTGACGGTTTGCTGGCGATGGCGCGTCCGGTGCAGGGTGGATCAGGATAGGGATAAGAGTTTTTGTGTGCCGCCTTTTTTCAGAAAGAACGTCGCCCAAAAACTTTTATTACTTTCAACTCAGCGCCGTCGTGCCATTCGGGCCAGCAGGAGCATGGCTGTCAGCCCGGCCAGTGTCTGGATCAGGCATGCGCGACGGTACAATGCCAGTGCACGGAACAGGTCAGCCGGGCGGAGGTCCGGCGTGCCATCGCCCACCCACGGTTCGGCCACGCGTACGCCGTTATAGGCGCGTGGGCCAGACAGGCGGATGCCCAGCGCGCCTGCCATGGCCGCCTCCGGCCAGCCTGCGTTGGGCGAGCGGTGGGTGCGGGCATCACGTCGCAACACGCGTAAGGCTGCGTGCGCATCCATGCCGGGCAGGCTCAGGGCGGCAAGGATGAGCCACAGGGCAGACAGGCGCGAGGCAGGCAGGTTGACCAGATCATCCAGCCGCGCCGCCGCATAGCCAAAGGCTTCATGGCGGGGTGTGCGGTGGCCGATCATGCTGTCTGCCGTATTGACCGCCTTGTAGAATACCGCCCCTGGCAATCCGCCCAGCGCCATCCAGAACAGGGGGGCAACGATCCCGTCGGAGAAGTTTTCGGCCAGCGTCTCGGTGGCCGCGCGCAGCACGCCCGCCTCATCAAGCTGTTCGGGGTCGCGGCCCACGATGTGCGAGACCGCGCGGCGGGCGGCGGGCAGGCTGACCTGCGCCTGTTGTGCTACGGCCAGCACATGGTCATGCAGCGAGCGCTGGGCCACCAGCGAACTGGCCAGCATGCCGGTCAGTGGCAGGGCCACGCTGGGCGGCAGGATGCGCCGGATGCTGCGTTCAAGGGCTACGGCGGCCAGGGTTGGCACGGCCACGGTCACGGCACTCGCCACAAAGCCGTTGGCCCGGCGGCGGATGGGGGTGCATTCGGGTGTGTTCAGTCGGCGGTCCAGCCCATCAATCAGACGGCCAATCCAGATCACGGGGTGCCCGATCCGGCTGACAAGCGCCTGCGGGTAGCCAGCCATGGCATCGGTGACCGAGGCCACGCAGGCAGTGCTTACAGGACGAAGCAGAAGACGGGAAAGGCGCATGCCTCGATGGATATTGTGCTCCCTGCACAGGGTCAAGGGCGGGGAGAACGGGTGGTGCGCGGTCATGATTTTGGCAGGCAATCGAGGGCCTGCGCATGACAGATATAGGACTCATGGACTTCTATTGTCACGCATGATGTAATTATAATGGTAAAAACTGTGAATATGAAATTACTTTAAGGTATATGGAAAAACAACAATAAAATAACCTGAATTATATTATAAGTATAATGATGAAAAAGTAAATCCGTAGCCAGAATGCAAACATCGGCAGACCGGCCGCGCACATAAGAAATTTTGATACCGCAACCCTTCGGCCACGGGGCGAATATCAAGATGAATACTATTGTAATTTACGAGAAAGAAAATGATCCATAACAATAAAATTAAAAAATTGTTTTTCTCAATGCTGCTTTTGCCATTTCTTGGTGGTTGTGTTCATCCAGCGCCACCTGCAATGCCATTCAACAGCAGTGAGGTATCATGAGCACAAAAACCGGGTCAGGCGGCCATAAAGGGGTGTGTCAGTGGCGCAATTTTTACAAAGCAGCATACTTACGCCGTTTCCGGTGGGAATGAGACGATTTATAAATCTGAAGATATGCCAGGCTCCATCATGCAGGTTCCCCGGGTTCATTTTACTGTCGATCTGCTGCCGCAGGCTGCCTATATGCATGCACTGGCAAAAAAAATGGATTTTTATGGTTTGATGCATGGCTACAAAACCCTGAATGATCCCCGCTGGGTTGATCCGTCAGTGTTGCCTTAGAGCCTGATCCGAAAGTTTTTGAACAATACCAGCCTGTTGTGATTCATCCGTCTTTACGAAGAGATGGAGTGAATGGTGACATGGACTGGTATTGCCCGACGTGAACATAGCCGGGAAGGACTGCGATATCCATCGGATATGATGGACGGGGAATGGGCTTTGATCATGCCATTTGTGCCCCCTGCGAAACGGGGCGGTCGCCCTCGCACGACGGATATGCGCGAGGTGGTCAATGCGATGCTCTACATAGCCTCGGCCGGGTGCGCGTGGCGCCTGCTGCCGAAATGCTTTCCGCCGGTCTCGACTGTCAGGCGCTATTTCTACGCCTGGCGTGATACCGGGCTGTTCGAGGTCATGAATACGGTGCTGGTCATGAGCCTGCGCGAGATCGAGGGGCGTGAAGCCTCCCCGAGCGCGGGCGTGATTGACAGCCAGTCGGTGAAAACTACGGAAAGCGGCGGGCTTTCGGGCTATGACGCGGGCAAGAAGGTCAAGGGCCGCAAGCGCCATATCGTGACTGATACCTGCGGCTTCCTGATCTTTCTCCTCGTTCATGCCGCCGATATCCAGGATCGTGATGGGGCCGTTGATGTCCTGGCGGCAATACGCAGGCGCTTTCCCTGGCTGCGCCACATCTTCGCTGATGGCGGCTATGCTGGCGAGAAATTGCGATCCGCGCTCGCCTCCATGGGAAAATGGACGGTCGAAATCATCAGGCGGTCCGATACGGTGAAAGGCTTTCAGATCCTGCCGCGCCGCTGGGTGGTTGAACGGACATTCGCCTGGCTGGGACGGTGCAGGCGGCTCGCCAAAGATTGGGAACAATCCATTGCGTCCTCAACCGCATGGACATTGATCGCCTCGATCCGCATGCTCACACGACGGACAGCAAGGCATTGTCAAGCTTGAAAAACTTTCGGATCGGGCTCTTACATCCCGCATTTTTCCTGTCCGGCTGCCGGTCCTGATATCTGTACATCCCCTGGTCATTTTGTCTGGCCAAATCTGCCTGCAGGCCAGTGGTATATTGTTACGTCATATGACCCGACAAAAGAACATAAAAATATTTCAGTGGAATATACGACTGCTGGAGTGGATGTACAAAAAATAACAACGGTTGAAGGCCAGACGGTTCCGTTTGTTGCATGGGGCGGCACGAGAGCGGTCTTGTGCAAGTCATGATGCGGCATGCATGAGGCGTTTCAGGTCGGGCGCCTGGGAGGAAGGACGCCACGTGCCCGCCTTTGTGCCTGCCATGTCTCAGGTGGATGGTTGGCATGGACGCATGGTGATGCAGCCTTTGGCCTGACCGCATCAGGCAATCTGAAAATAAAATCTTCCGGGCGTTGCCTTCATTTCAGAAAGTGATGGTTTGATGCTTTTTGCAGAAAGATTTACCAGAAATTTTATCAGGGCAGTCCATCATGTGCCACGGCGCGTGGCGTGGCCGCGCATTAACACCCGGCTCATTAACGCCCAGATCATTTTTTCTTGCATTAAGGGAAATCATGCAAAAGGCTCTAGGCAGCCTGTCCTGCCTCACGGATAAAGTGAAAACAGGGGGCCACGATAGGCATGGCGTCAGGGAGAAGGCAGTTTTTGGGTATCAACGGTTCAGGGTTCATCTCATCGCGGCGGCGCTTCATGCAGGGGCTGGCAGGCATTGCCGCATGCGGCACGGTATCTGCTTCGGGCACGGGGGCGGCAGCTCCGCCCAGGCCATACACGCCGGTTTTCTTTAACGCCGCGGAATGGAATTTTCTCATTGCCGCCTGCGACCGCCTGATCCCGGCTGACGCCAATGGCCCCGGCGCGCTCGCACTGAACGTGCCCCGTTTCATCGACCAGCAGATGACCACGCCCTACGCGCAGGGCGCGCAGTGGTACATGACTGGCCCCTTCGTGCAGGGGCCGGATCATCTGGGCTACCAGTTGCCGTACCCCCCGCGCGACCTGTACCGCCACGGCATTGCGGGCATGAACGCCCATGCCACCACCCGCCACGCAAAACCCTTCGCAGCTCTCGCGCCCGGGGTGCAGGACGACCTGCTGCGGGCAGCCGAAGGCGGCAAGCTGGTGTTTGGCGATGTGCCATCTGCCGCGTTTTTCGACCAGCTTCTGGCCAATGTGATGGAAGGCGCGTTCAGCGACCCCATCCATGGTGGCAATACTGGCCTTGGCGGCTGGGCCATGCTGGGCTTCCCCGGCGCGCGGGCGGATTTCATGGACTGGGTGGACCGCTACGGGGCGCATTACCCGCTGGGCAGTGTTTCCATAACGGGAGAAACGGCATGAGCGATGAAGCACGCAGGCTGAAGCCGGTTGACGTGGTGGTGGTGGGCGGCGGCTGGGCCGGGTCCATCATGGCCAAGGAAATGACCGAGGCCGGGCGCACGGTGGTCATGCTTGAACGCGGGCCGGACCGCAGCACGGCGGGGGAGGGGGCTTACCCGGCCTCCATCGACGAGCTTGAGGGCAATTTCCGCTACAGGCTGTTCCAGGATCTCTCCAAAAGCACGGTCACCATCCGCAACAACGCCAACCAGACGGCGCTGCCCTATCGGCGCATGGCCGCCTTTCTGCCCGGCGAGGGCGTGGGCGGGGCAGGGCTGCACTGGTCGGGCGTGCATTTTCGCATGCCCCCCGATGACCTGCGCCTGCGCTCGCGCGTGATCGAGAAATATGGCGCCAAATTCATTCCCGAAGGCATGAACCTTCAGGATTACGGCGTGACCTATGAGGAACTCGAACCCTTTTTCGACAAGGCCGAGAAAGTATTCGGCACCTCGGGCGAGGCCTACAAGGTGAACGGTCAGGTCGTGGGGCAGGGCAACGTGTTTGCGCCCTCGCGCTCCGACCATTTTCCGCTGCCACCCCTCAAGGATGTCTATACCGCCCATCTGTTCCGCAAGGCCGCGACGGAAGTGGGGTTCCATCCGTATTCGCTGCCCGCGGCCAATGCCTCGCAGCAATATACCAACCCGTATGGCGCGCAGATGGGGCCGTGCAATTTCTGTGGTTATTGCAGCGGTTATGCCTGTTACATGTATTCCAAGGCATCGCCCAACGTGAACATCCTGCCGGTGCTGCGCCGCCACCCGCTGTTTGAACTGCGGGCCAACTGCCATGTGCTGAAGGTGGAGCGCGACAGCACGGGCACGCGCGCCACCGGCGTGACCTATACCGATGCCGAGGGCAAGGTGGTGACCCAGCCTGCGGAAATGGTGATCCTGACCGCCTTCCAGTTCCATAACGTGCGGCTGATGCTGCTTTCCGGCATTGGCAAGCCTTATGATCCGGTCCGGAACGAAGGCGTTGTGGGGCGTAATTTCGTCTACCAGAACGTGACCACCAGCGTGGTGTGGCTCGACCCGAAGGTGGAGACCAACCAGTATATCGGCGCAGGTGGCGGCGGCGTTGCGTTTGATGACTTCAACAGCGAGAACTTTGACCACGGGCCGTTAGGCTTCGTGGGGGGCTCGCCGGTCTGGGTCAACCAGGCAGGCGTCAAGGCCATTGCGGGCGCGCATGCGGGCGGCCCGCCGGGCACGCCACGCTGGGGCAGTGCCTGGAAGGCGGGCATGATTGATACCTACCGCCATTCGCTGCGCATCGACGCGCATGGGGCCAACATGGCCTACCGCGATGTGTATCTCGACCTTGACCCGACATGGAAGGACGCCTACGGCCAGCCGCTGCTGCGCATGACGTTTGACTGGAAGGATAACGACATCCGCATGAACCGCTACGTGGTGGACAAGATTGGCGATGTGGCAAAAGCCATGGGCGCGCGTAACGTGCACCTGACAAAGCGTGAATTCGGCCAGCCGTTCGATACGCGGCAGTATCAGACCACCCATCTCGGCGGTGGCGCCGTGATGGGCACGGACCCGCAGACAAGTGCCCTGAACCGCTACATGCAGTCGTGGGATGTGCATAATGTGTTCGTGATCGGGGCCAATGCCTTCCCGCAGGGCACGGGCTACAACCCCACCGGCATGGTCGCGGCCCTGGCCTACTGGGCGGCACACCACATCCGCACCACCTACCTTGCCAGTCCTGGCCCGCTGGCAGGATGAAGGGCATGTGGAAATCCGGGCTGCGCCCCATGGCGGCGGCCCTGCTGGTCCTGTCGGCGCTGGGTGCCCGGCCTGCGCGGGCGCAGGATGCATCATTACCGGCGGATCTGGTCACACGCGGGGAATACGTGGCCGAGGCGGCGGATTGCGGCGCCTGCCATACCGTGCCCGGCGGCGCGCCCTTTGCCGGGGGCATGGCCTTTCACCTGCCCACCGGCACGCTGTATGCGCCCAACATCACGCCAGATGCGCAGGCGGGGATCGGCCGGTATTCCGAGGCCGAATTCATCCGCGCCATCCGCAACGGCATCCGCCGCGACGGGGCCACGCTGTACCCAGCCATGCCCTATCCCTCCTATGCCCGCATGACCGATGACGACCTGCATGCGCTCTATGCCTATTTCATGCACGGCGTCAGGCCGGTCTCCGTGCCGGTGGTGCAGGATGGCATGCACTGGCCGCTGTCCATGCGCTGGCCGCTCATGGTGTGGCGCAGGCTGTTCGCGCCTGATCCGGTAATTACGCTACAGGGGGCTGCGGCCCGTACCTTCCCCGACCCGGTTGTGGCGCGCGGGGCCTATCTGGTCGAGGGGCCAGGCCATTGTGGTGCCTGCCATACGCCACGCGCCGTGACCATGCAGGAAAAAGCCCTGACGGCTGAAGATGGCCCGCTCTACCTCTCGGGCGGAGCGACGGTTGATGGCTGGCGGCCTGTCAGCCTGCGCGGCGAGAACCGCACCGGGCTGGGCAGGTGGAGCGAGCAGGATATCGTGCGCTTTCTGGCTACCGGGCGCATGCCACTTGGCGCGGCCTTCGGTGGCATGACCGATGCCATCAACCACGGCACCCAGCACATGACGGCGGATGATCAACTGGCCATTGCCCGCTACCTCAAGACCCTCTCGCCCACAACACCCGCCAGGGCGCCGGGCTGGGCGTATGACCCCGCTGCCACCAATGCCCTGCGCGCGGGTGACATGAGTGCGCGCGGCGCGCGGCATTACGTGGATAGCTGCGCCGCCTGCCACCGCACCGATGGGCGCGGTTACCCCACCACCTTCCCGCCGCTTGCCGGCAACCCGGTGGTGATGGACCCGACACCGGATTCGCTCATTCGCATCGTGCTGGAGGGCAATACGCTGCGGGCAACGAAGCAGGCCCCCTCCGCCTTTGTCATGCCCGGCTTTGCCGCCCGCATGGATGATTCAGCGGTGGCCGATACCGTAAGCTTCATCCGTGCGGCATGGGGCAATGAGGCGCCTGCGGTGAGTGCTGCTGACGTGGCGCGCATCCGGCGCAGCCTGTCGCCTGAACACCCGCCTGCCTCGCTACCTATGAACTGATTGTGAACGCCATGCCGCGGATGGCGCGATTGCCCTTGTGGCCCTGACTTGCATGAATGGACGCGGGCCGCACAAACCGGGGGAAAGACCAATGACCATGCATCGGCGTGACCTGTTCGGGGCTGCACTCCTGCTGGCGGGGGCAGTACCCATGGCCCGGGCTGCCCAACCTGCGCAGGAGGCGACCAATTACGACCATGGCGCCACCCCGGAGGGTCCGTTCGAGATCGTGGCCCATTTTGATGGCCCCGGCCCGTCGGGCATTGCAGTCACGGGGGGGCGGGTGTTCGTGGGCTTTCCGCGCCATGCGGTCAACCACAAGGGCGCGACGCTGGCCGAACTGAAAAATGGCCGCCTGCTGCCCTATCCCGATGCCGCCACGGCCATGCCCTCCGACCGCCCACCCGCCACCCGGCTCATGTCCGTCCACGGCATGACCACCGATACCAGGGGGCGGCTCTGGGCCATTGATGATGGCAAGCTGGCGGGCCAGCCACTCGCGCCGGGAGCGGCCAAGGTCATTGGCATCGACCCGGTCACCAACCGCATCTTTGCCAGCATCGTGCTGACCGCGCCCACGCTCCTGCCAGACAGCCACATGAACGACCTGCGCGTGGACCTGACGCACGGGCCGCAGGGCACGGTGTTCATAACTGATTCCTCGTTTGGCCAGTCGCCCGCCCTGGTGGTGGTGGATGTGGCGAGCGGGCGCCAGCGCCGGGTGCTGGCAAGCCATCCCTCCATTCAGGCCGAACGCCCCTTCATGGCGGTGGTGGAGGGGCGGCCACTGGTATTTGACCCGCCCGCGCACAAGCCTGCTTTCGTCTCGGGCGGGGTGGATGGCATTACGCTGTCACCCGATAGCGCCACGCTGTATTACAGCCCGCTGACCAGCAGGCGGCTTTACAGCATTCCTACTGTTCTGCTGGCCGATTTTGACAAAACCGATGCACAGCTTGCCACCGGCATAAGCGATCTGGGTGAAAAGGGCGTTGCCGACGGGCTGGCCACCGATGCGCAGGGCCGGATCTACACCACCAATTTCGAGCATGACGCCATCTTCCGCCGCAACACCGATGGCTCGTTCGACACCATGGTGCGTGACCCGCGCGTGCTCTCGCCCGATGGCATCTTTGTTGATGGCAACATGGTGTACTGCACGCTGGGCCAGTGGAACCGCCTTGCGAGCTTTAATGAAGGGCATGACCTGCGGGTGCCGCCCTATTATCTGATCCGCTTCCCCACCGATGCGGCCGCCGCCTTCGATGCCACAAAGGCAGCACCGGGCTAGTTGCCCCTTTCCCCCGGCGCTGAATTGCGGCAACAATCGCGGCCATGAATATTATGTCGCGCATGATCCTGCCCCTGATGCGGCGCCTGGAGCCCGAGGCCGCCCATCATATCGCCCTTGATGCCCTGCAACTTGGCCTTGGCGGCGTCTCCTGCCCCGGCAATGATGACCCGGCGCTGTCCGTCCGCGCCATGGGGCTGCGCTTTCCCAACCCCATCGGCATGGCGGCGGGGTTTGACAAGAATGCCCTGGTGGTGCGCCCGCTCACGCGCTCGGGCTTCGGCTTTGTCGAGGCGGGTACGGTCACCCCCCGCCCGCAGCCCGGCAACCCGCAGCCGCGTCTGTTCCGCCTGACCGAAGACCGGGCCATCATCAACCGTATGGGTTTCAATAACCAGGGCATCGACCGCTTTGCCGTACGTATGGCGCGCCTGCATCGCGTGTCCTCGCCGCGCCGCACGCCCGGCGCGCAGGTGCCGGTGGGCGCCAACCTTGGCATTAACAAGACCGGTGCCGACCCCGAGCGCGACTACCCCATGCTGGTGGGGCGGGTTAAGCACTATGCCGACTATATCGTCATCAACCTGTCCTCGCCCAACACGCCGGGGCTGCGTGACCTGCTTGAGGCCTCAAAGCTCAAGGGCATTCTGGATGCGATCAACGCAGCCCATGCCGAGCGGCCGCCGCTTCTGGTCAAGATCTCGCCCGATATCGCGCATGATGATGTCGAAGCCGTGGTCGAGGCCGCCATTGCCGGTGGTGCGCAGGGGCTGATCGTGTCCAACACCACCATCTCGCGCCCGGCGGGGCTGCTCAGCCCCTATGCCACCGAGACCGGGGGCCTGTCAGGCCGCCCGCTGCGTCCGCTGGCCCAGGACATGCTGACCCGTGTTGCAAAGGTGGCGGCAGGCCGCGTGGCCCTGGTGGCCAGCGGCGGCATTGAAACCGGCGTGGACATTCTCGACCGGGTCAAGGCCGGGGCTGACCTTGTGCAGATCTATACGGCTTATGTGTATGAAGGGCCGGGCATCCTCAAGCGCCTCAAGGCCGAGACGCTGCGCGCCCTGCGCGCCGAAGGTTTCGAGACGCTGGCCGATGCCAAAGGGGCTGCCCTTAAATGAAATGGCATGATGGCCTGTCCGGGCTGAGCCACGATTATGATGGCTACATCCTCGACCTGTGGGGCGTGGTGCATAATGGCGTGGCCCCCTATCCCGGCGTGCTGGAATGCCTGCAACGCCTGCGCGAGGCAGGCAAGCGGGTGGTTCTGCTGTCCAACGCGCCCCGGCGCACCGCCACGGTGGAGCCGGGCCTGCGCCGCATGGGCGTGAGTGCTGACCTGTATGACGGCATCATGACCAGTGGTGAGTGCACGCACCGCATGCTGGCTGCCCGCACCGACCCGTGGTTTGCGGGCCTTGGCCGCCGCATGGTCCATCTCGGTCCCGACAAGGATGTGGATGTCTATGCCGGGCTGGACCTTGATGTTACGGGCGATCCCGCGCAGGCGGATTTCGTGCTCAATACCGGGCCGGACGCCGAACTGGGCGAGGAGGAAATCAGCCCCTACCTGCCCATGCTGGAACAGTGCGCGGCCCATAACCTGCCCATGATCTGCGCCAACCCCGATCAGCAGGTCATTCGCGGCAGCCTGCGCCTGATCTGCGCGGGGGCCATGGCGAGCTGGTATGAAAACCGTAACCGCCCCGTGCGCTGGATTGGCAAGCCCTATCCGGAAGTCTACGGGCTTGCACTTTCGCTGCTCGATGTGCCGCGCGAGCGGGTGCTCGCACTTGGCGATGCACTGGCCACCGACATGCGCGGGGCCGCTACCGCAGGTATTGACGGCTGCTGGGTGCTGGGAGGCATCCATCAGGAAATGCTGGGCGGAAGCTGGGAGCACGGCCGCAACCCTGATTACGACCTGGCGGTGGCGGAAGCGACTGCAGCAGGGCTTGCCCCTGTGGCCTGCGTGCCTTCGCTGCGCTGGTAATCTGTCCCGTTATGGCTCGCCTCGTGGCGGGCCGTAACGGGGCCGGATCACGCGGGTATTTTCTTGCCCGGGAACGGGTCGTCAGGCTCCTGGCTTGCGATGGCAACCCTCGTTCAGGCCTTGGGCACTTCCTTCAGGGCAAGGGGAAGAGCGCGCCCGAACATGGCCAGTTCGACAGGAGTAGCAGTGCCGACCCGGATCCATGTCTGATAGGTGGGCGCTTCAAAAACACGGATATCGATATTGTGCTGCGCCAGCGCCTGTTCCATCAGCCGGGCGGGGCGTCCGGTATCTACATACACGAACGTGCCATGGCTTTTCAGGTAGGGGAGGCCATTTTTTTCGCAGATATCATAGATCATCTGGCGGCATTTTTTCAGGTAGGCGATCGCCCCGTCAAGGTACTGCCTGTCTCCCAGTGATGCGGCAGCCGCGGCAAAGCCTGCCTGATTGCGCGATGTCGTGGTCAGGCTGTAAAGCTGTTTGACGCGGGGGGGCTGCGCCAGGATGTAGCCGATCCGTAACCCGGCCAGTCCATACACTTTCGAGAACGTGCGCGCCACGATCACATCGTGTCCAGAATGGATGAGGGGGGCAATGGTCATACCATTTGCATCGGGCAGCAGTTCGAAATAGGCCTCATCCACAATGACCGGAACCGTTTTTGAAACATCCCGGCAGAATGCCAGAAGTTCCTGATGCCTGAGCATATGCCCGGTCGGGTTGTTCGGGTTGCAGACATACACCAGGGCGGTCTGGGGTGTTATGGCGCGGCGCATGGCCTGCAGGTCGATTGCATGCGCCGAAAGCGGCACATACTGCACGGCTACCCCCCGGCGCTGGGCATAGTTCAGGTGCGTGGCATAGGTTGGCTGGGGGGCAAGGATGTGCCCGGCGCGCCCGATATCGGTTGACAGCAGCGAAAGCGCATCAAGCGAGCCATTGGACAGGGCAACTTTCTCACGTTCAAGATTTTCCTGCTGGCCTATCCGGTCGCGCAGCAGATGCTCATCCTCAACGTAATAGGGCGCCAGCTTCACGCAGCCTGCAATGGCGGCGCGTGCGGCGGGAGAGGGGCCAAACGGGTTTTCCGTTACATTCAGGCGCGCCCGCGCAGGCGGGGGTTCTTCTGCCCTGGCAGGGCTGACCACACCGGCCCACAAGGCGGAGGTAAGCAGGCTGGCAGACTGGATGATGGAGCGCCGGTTCAGATGCAGCATGATTGTCCGTGAAGGCATGAGGTTGAATATCTTGTTATATTATTTTGTTAAAGTAAAATATGAAATAAATAAGAATAAATTTTCATAATAACTTAACTTAAACAGAATCTGATTTTTTATGTAAGGGTATTGCATCTCTTTTTAATGCATTTATCCCGGGAATACTCATGGCGATAAGAAAAGCCTTTCTGTTTTCAACAGCAATCACCTTTGGCCTGGTGGTGGATACAACCATTTCTCATGCAGTTCCGCTTGTGGATGAGCAGAAGCCAGACAATAACAAGCGCGAAAAAAAACCTGCCGTGAAAGGCACGAAATCTGGCGCAAAGCCGGTCGATGGCTCAAATGCCTCGGCCAGCAGTAGTGAAACCCTGATTGTAACAGGTACCCATGCTGTCAATCGCAAGGCGCAGCAGAGCACATCACCCGTTACGGTACTGTCTGCTGCAACCCTGCGGCGTTCGGGGCAACTGAACCTGGCGGATGCCCTGACACGCACCTATGCCTCGATCAATGTCAGCGCCATGGGCAATGATGCGGGCGCGCTGACATCCGCCATTCGCATGCGTGGCCTCAACCCCAACGAGGTTCTGGTGCTGGTGGATGGAAAACGCCGCCACACCACGGCAAACATCTACGCCGATGCCGGCCCGGACTTTGGCGCGACACCGGTTGACCTGAACATGATCCCGGCGGCCGCCATTGACCATATCGAGGTGCTGGAAGATGGGGCCGCCGCGCTGTACGGGTCGGACGCCATTGCGGGCGTGGTCAACATCATTACCAAAAAAACGAATCATGGCCTGAACATGAGCGCCCAGACCGGCGCAAATGCCTATAATGGCGATGGCTGGCAATACCAGACCAGCATTGATGGCGGCCTGTCGCTTGGCGGGGATGGTTACCTGCACCTGAGCGGGCAGGTCTACCACACCGATCATATGGTCCCCTATACCGAAGACCATCGCCTGCTGGGCTATGCGCCTGCGGGAGCGGCAACCTCGCTCTATAAAGGGTCGGTTTCCGTTCCCAAGAACTCCAACAAGGTCATGAGCACGCCAGAGGAAACACGTGAAAACCTGAGCATCGCCTTTGGCAAGACACTGGCGGAGGGCATACAGGGCTACGGCCTGATCACCTACGCCCATCGCCATGCCGAAGCATATGAAAACTATCGTCCGCCCAGTACGCTGCCTTCCGTCTATCCTTCCGGTTTCTCGCCCATCGAGACGATGGAAGAGAATGACTATGCCGCCACCCTGGGGCTGAAGGGCGATAACTTCTTCAAATTCGCCTGGGACATCAGCACGACCTATGGCGCGGATGAAGACAAGATCGGTGACAAAAGCAGCGTGAATGCGGGCATGCTGAGCAGCAAGTGTATTGCGCGCAGCAGCAACCCGACCAGCACCAGCGCCTATGCCTCGACCGATGGGTGCGGCTGGTCGCCCACTTCCACGCGGGCCGAAAGCTACCGCATGGCGCAGTGGACCAATACGGCTGATTTCAGGCGCAATTTCAAAACCGGCTTTGCAACCCCCACCACCATTGCCTTTGGCGCGGAGCACCGGCTTGAAACCTATGAGATAACGGCAGGCACCCCGCCATCATACGAGGCAGGTGGCATGGCGGGCTATGTTGGCCTCAGCCCGCATAATGCCGGTAGCTGGAGCCGTGACATCTGGGCAGGCTACCTTGATGGCGATTTCCATCCGCTCAAGCACTGGGATGTCGATTTTGCCGGGCGTTTCGAGCACTATACCGATGTGGGCAACACCGAAAACGGCAAGGTCTCCACACGCTATGACTTTACGCGACGCATCGCCGTGCGTGGTACCATCAGCAACGGCTTTCGTGCGCCCACCCTGGCCGAGCAGCATTTCAGCGCCATCAATGTAGGGGCTTCGACCGTATCGGGGCTGCTGCCTGTCAGTTCGGGGGCCGCGCGCTCGCTGGGGGCCTCTCCCCTCAAGCCTGAACGCTCGACCAACGCCAGCGCAGGCATCGTGCTGGAGCCGGTCAACGGGTTCCATGTCGAGGCCGATGTCTACCAGATCAACATCCGCGACCGCATCATCGCCGGTGGGTCCGTCAACGGGCCTACGGCCATCAACGCCGTGCAGCAGCTTGGCTTCGTACTGCCAGGCGGCCTCGACCCCAATGCGGTCAGCACTTACTATTTTGCCAATGGCGCCAGCACGCGCACGCAGGGTTTTGACCTCAAGGCCAGCTACCTGCTGCACATGCACCGTTATGGCAACCTGAACCTTTCCGCCTCGCTGGACCTGAACCGCACCCGTCTGAGCCATGTGGCCTCCACCATGGTCAATGGCGTGAGCACGCCACTGCTCAATGCCGCCACCGCCAGCTACATCACAACTGCCTATCCGCGCAGCAAGCTGATCCTCAATGCTTACTGGACGATTGGCAAATGGGATGTAAACGTACGCCAGACCCGCTATGGCCAGACCACGGACATGCTTGCCTATCAGGACTGGACCCCGTCCAGCGCCCAGTGCATCTCAAACGGCCAGGCCAGCGCGCTGCGTTACTCCAACACCTGTTTCGCGCAGTTCAACAATACCCCGCGCTGGTTGACTGACCTTGAAATAGGCTACAGCGTTACGCCGCACCTGCATGTGACCGTCGGGGCGAACAATGTGTTCAATATCCGCCCCCGCATGGTCAATCCGCTGAACAACAACTATGGTGCCCGTATTTATGATGCCAACTCGGCACAGGTGCCCATGACGGGTGGCTATTATTACGGCCGTATTGATGCCCGTTTCTGAACTTTCCCGTTAACCATGATTGACGGGCCGGAAGCAGCCCTGCTTCCGGCCCGCTGGCGTTATCATGTCTTTCCGGCACGCTCTGGTGGCCGGAACAGTATGCCATATCATGCGCGGGAAGGGGCGGTTACCCTTATGGAAAGGGCCGCGTTACATCAGGCGTGGCCGACGGCCCCGGTAAACCAGGCCGGGTCAATGCGCACGCTGGCCAGCGCCTGCCGCCATTTGGCGTTATGGTCGGGGCCGAACACGATGGCCTCGGTAGCGGGAGCGGCCACCCAAGCATTATGGCGCAGCATCTCGTCTTCCAGTTGGCCTGCCTCCCAGCTGGCATGGCCCATGGCAAGCATGGCGTGGGCCGGGCCATTGCCATCGGCAATGTCACGCAGCACGTCGAGGCTGGCGGTCAGCGTCGTGCTGTCATCCACCGGCAGGCTGCCATCGCCGCTCCAGTCCGATGTATGCAGCACAAAGCCGCGCCCGTTATCCATCGGGCCGCCCGCGCACAGATTGATGCGGCGGCGTGGCGGCACGGGCGCAATGCCAAGCTGTTCGAGCACGTCATCCAGCACGGGTTGCGACAGCCTGCGGTTGACGACCAGCCCCATCGCTCCATCCTCGGGCGTGTGGGCGCACAGGTAGATGACACTGCGCGCGAAGGCGGGATCGGTCAGGGCAGGGGTCGCCACCAGCAGGTGACCGGTCAGGCTGCGGCCTGGAGATGTCGCGAAGGAAGCCATACACCACCATAGAACCGGATTTGCCCTCTTTTGCAACCATTTCAGCTTCGGGTTGTATGGTTGATAGCCCCCATGACGGGAGGCGACTGATATGCAAGGCTGACCACCCACACAGCAGGAGAAAAGACCATGAAGAAGATTGCACTGGTAACGGGGGCTACGGCCGGATTCGGCAAGGCGATCGCCACACGGCTCGTGCGTGATGGGTACCGTGTCATTGCCACCGGCCGCAGGCGCGAACGCCTTGATGCGCTGGCGGCCGAACTCGGGCCGGACCTGCTGGCCTTTGAGCTGGACATGACCGATGCCCCTGCCATCGCCGCCCTGCCGGGCAGCCTGCCCGAGGGCTGGCGCGATGTGGATGTGCTGGTCAATAACGCAGGTCTCGCCCTGGGCATGGAAAAGGCGCAGGAGGCGGATATAGCCAACTGGCAGACCATGATTGCCACGAACGTGACTGGCATGGTCGAACTGACGCGCGTGCTGCTGCCCGGCATGGTGGCGCGTGACCGCGGGCATGTGGTGACGCTGGGCAGCACGGCGGGCACCTATCCCTATACGGGCGGCAATGTGTACGGCGCGACCAAGGCCTTCGTGCGCCAGTTCACCCGCAACCTGCGCTGTGATCTGCTGGGCCATAATGTGCGCGTGACCAATATCGAGCCGGGCCTGTGTGGTGGCAGCGAGTTCAGCACCGTGCGCCTGCGCGACCCGGCCAGGGCGGCGGCAGTATATGAAGGAACCAAACCCCTGTTGCCCGAGGATATTGCCGAGACCCTGTCCTGGATCATTGCGCTGCCGCGTCATGTCAATATCAATGAGGTAGAGATGATGCCGACCTGTCAGGCGGCTGGTGGCCTTGCGGTGGCGCGGGGCATGAAGGATTGAGTATGGCCCGCAAGAAAACGACCACAAATACCCTCGCACGCCGCTTCAGCGTGCATAACGGCAAGGGGTTCTCCCTTGCCGACTGCCCGACCCGCGCAGCAGAGGCCTGCGGGCTGGACAAGAAAACCGGCAAGCAGCTGCTCAAGGAGCGTATCCGCTACCTCGCGCATCTGCAGGCCCTGTTATACGCCAACAACACATGGTCCGTGCTGGTCGTGCTGCAGGCGCTTGATGCGGGCGGCAAGGATGGCGTGATCAAGCATGTCATGTCGGGCATCAACCCGCAGGGGGTCAGTGTCTCGTCGTTCAAGCAGCCTGGCCCGGTTGAACTCGCGCATGGCTATCTGTGGCGCGAGCATATGGTGGCCCCGGCAGCAGGGCGCATCGGCATCTTCAACCGCAGCCATTATGAGGAAGTGCTTGTCACCCGCGTGCACCCCGAGCTGCTCGAGCACGAATGCCTGCCGCTGAGCCTGCGCCGCAAGCCCACCTTCTGGGCGGACCGGTACGAGGATATCAGCAGTTTCGAGCGTTACATGGCCCGTCAGGGTACGATCGTGCTGAAGTTCTTCCTGCACCTTTCCAAGGAGGAGCAGCGCCTGCGCTTTTTGCAGCGCATCAAGCACCGCGCCAAGAACTGGAAGTTCTCGCCTGCCGATATTCACGAGCGCCAGTACTGGGATGATTACCAGCACGCCTATGAAGAAGCGATCCGGCATACGGCCCACCCTGATGCGCCGTGGTTTGTCGTGCCCGCTGACCAGAAATGGTTCGAGCGTCTGGTCGTGATCGAGGCGATCATCGACGCGCTGGAGAAGCTGCACCTGAAAATGCCCGCCATGGACCCCGCCATGGAGGCGGATATGGAAAATGCCCGCAAACAGCTTGAGGCGGAAGCCCCCTCGGCCTGCCCGTAACCCCGTTCATTGACGCCGCCGCCAGCGCACCGCAAAAGATTGTGATCTTTTGAAAAGGGAGAACACTCAGATGGCGGCAATGCGCTGGCAGCGATGCATGGTGATGGGGCTCGGAGCAGTCGTGGCCCTGCAGATGGGGGGCATTGCGCCCGCTCATGCGCGGCACCACCACCACCGGCATGAAGACTCGCGTGAGGAAACGCAGGGCACGGAGGGTGGCCAAAGCGGGTATGAGGGCAGCAGTTCACGCCCGCAGCCCATTGCCAGCCCCGTGCCCGAGGCATGTGATGACGGCAAGTTTCTTGCTGACCTTCAGGCCGCGGAAGGCAGCAGCAGCGAAGCCCACCCCGACCGGGTCGAACATGTGTGCGGGCAGGTTATTGCGGTTTCGGCATCCAAGCGCACGCGTAGCGGCCTGCATGGGTATTTTTACGTTGATGTCGGTCATGGTGTATCCATCCGCATCGTGTCGGATCTGGACCGTATGACCGCACCCACATGGCCATGGGTGGCCAAGGGCGACAAGGCCGATGTGCTGGGTCGTTATTATTATGACAACGCCCGCAGCCAGGGCATTGACTGGACCCATCACGGCACCGGGCGGAGCTGGCCGGTTGAGGGCTATGTCAGCGTTAATGGCACGCGCTACCAGTAACCACATTGATAAAAGGTTTTGAGTGCCGCCTTTTTTCAAAAAGGCGGCGTTCTTCTGCAGCTTTTATCAGGGGTGGGCGCGCGGGGCGAGCAGGATCAGCCCCGCGCCCGCAAGGCAGATGGCAGCGCCCAGTATGTCCCATCGGTCAGGTGGCAGGCCTTCGACCAGCCAGGACCAGATCAGGCTGGCCACGATGTACACGCCGCCATAAATGGCATAGGCCCGCCCCGCGTTATCGGCGGGGCTGAAGGTCAGCAGCCACGCAAACAGCACCAGCGACACACAGCCCGGCACCAGCACGAGCGGCGAGCGGCCAAGGCGCATCCAGGCCCAGAAACAGAAGCAGCCGCCAATTTCGGCAAAGGCTGCGGGAATGTAGATGGCGGCGGTGAGCATGACATCCCTACGAGACAATCAGAAGTTTTTGGTGAAGCTTTTTTCAAAAAGCTTCGAAAAGCGCAGCCTCCTGTAAAAAAGTCAGCGCCAAAAAAAACAGGAGCCATTTCTGGCCCCTGTCCTTGTTCCTGGTGAAGTGAACGATCCTCAGTCAGCGGCTTCGGCTTCGCGGGTGCTGTCGCCTTCATCGCCTTCAGTGGAATCGTTATCCGCCTGCGAGATGTATTCAAAGTCGAGCTTGCCATCCTTGAGCGTGATCTTGGCAACCCCACCCTTGGTCAGCTTGCCGAACAGCAGTTCCTCGGCCAGCGGCTTCTTGATGTTTTCCTGAATGACACGGCCCAGGGGGCGTGCGCCATACAGGCGGTCGTAGCCACGTTCAGCCAGCCATTCCCGCGCGGCGGACGAGATCTCGATCATCACGTTGCGATCGGCCAGCTGGGCCTCAAGCTGGAAGATGAACTTCTCCACCACCCGGTCCACCACATGCGGCGACAGGTTGGCAAACGGAATGATCGCATCAAGCCGGTTGCGGAACTCCGGCGTGAACAGGCGCTTGATCGCATCCTCGTCCTCGCCTTCGCGGCTGGTGCGGCCAAAGCCGATGGCCTCCTTGCTCAGGTCGGCGGCACCTGCATTGGTGGTCATGATCAGTACCACGTTGCGGAAGTCGACCGTCTTGCCATTATGGTCGGTCAGCCGCCCATGGTCCATCACCTGCAGCAGCACGTTATACAGGTCCTGATGCGCCTTCTCGATCTCATCAAGCAGCAGGACCGCATGCGGGTGCTGGTCGATGGCATCAGTCAGCAGGCCACCCTGGTCAAAGCCGACATAGCCCGGCGGGGCGCCGATCAGCCGCGAGATCGAATGCCGCTCCATGTATTCCGACATGTCGAAGCGGATCAGTTCGATGCCCAGCGTTGCCGCAAGCTGCTTGGCCACTTCCGTCTTGCCCACGCCGGTGGGGCCGGAGAACAGGTAGTTGCCAATCGGCTTTTCCGGGTCGCGCAGGCCCGCGCGTGACAGCTTGATCGCGGCCGTCAGGGCCTCGATCGCCTTGTCCTGCCCGTAAACCATGCCCTTGAGGTCACGCTCGAGCGAACGCAGGGTTTCCTTGTCGTCCGACGAGACGCTCTTGGGCGGGATGCGGGCGATCTTCGCCACGATGTCTTCCACATCCTTCAGCGTGACCGTCTTGCGGCGGCGGTTTTCGGGCACCAGCATGCGCGAGGCGCCGACCTCGTCAATCACGTCGATGGCCTTGTCGGGCAGTTTGCGGTCGTGGATGTATTTGGCGGCGAGTTCCACTGCCCCACGGATCGCATCATCGGTGTAGCGCACCTTGTGGTGCTTCTCGTAATTGACCTTGAGCCCGCGCAGGATCTTGACCGCATCCTCGACCGAAGGCTCCGCCACGTCGATCTTCTGGAACCGGCGCACCAGTGCGCGGTCTTTCTCGAAGTGCTGGCGGTATTCCTTGTAGGTGGTCGAGCCCATGCAGCGCAGCGTGCCTGCAGCCAGGGCGGGCTTGAGCAGGTTGGAGGCATCCATCGCCCCGCCCGAGGTCGCACCCGCGCCAATCACGGTATGGATCTCGTCAATGAACAGGATCGAGCCGGGATTGTTGTCGAGTTCGGTCACGACTGCTTTCAGCCGTTCCTCGAAGTCGCCACGGTAGCGCGTGCCCGCAAGCAGCGCGCCCATGTCGAGCGAGTAGATGGTGGCGTTGAGCAACACTTCAGGCACGTCGCCTTCAACAATGCGCTTGGCCAGCCCCTCGGCAATTGCGGTCTTGCCCACGCCGGGGTCACCCACATAGAGCGGGTTGTTCTTGGTGCGGCGGCACAGGATCTGGATCGTGCGCTCGATTTCAGAGTCGCGGCCGATCAGCGGGTCAACCTTGCCCTCCTGCGCCTTGTCATTGAGGTTGGTGCAGTAGGTGGACAGCGCATCCTGGCTTTTCTGCCCGGTCTTGCCGCGTTCCTCGCTCTCGCCGCCTTCGGGCGGGCTGCCCGCAACCGGGCGGCGCGTGGAGCGGTCGGGCGCCTTGGCAATGCCGTGGGAGATGAAGTTGACCGCATCAAGCCGCGTCATGTCCTGCAACTGCAGGAAATACACGGCATGGCTCTCGCGCTCGGCAAACAGGGCCACGAGCACGTTGGCCCCCGTCACCTCATCGCGCCCGGTGGACTGCACGTGAATGGCCGCGCGCTGGATCACGCGCTGGAAGGCGGCGGTGGGCTTGGGGTCAACCGTGCGGTCGGCCGCAAGGCCCGCAAGATCCTTGTCAAGAAAGTCGGTCAGGTCGGTGCGCAGCTTGTTCAGATCGACCCCGCAGGCACGGAATACCGTTACGGCATCAGGGTCGTCGATCAGCGCGAGGAGGAGGTGTTCAAGCGTTGCGTATTCGTGCCGGCGGTCGCCGGCCAGTGTCAGCGCACGGTGAAGCGTCTGTTCAAGATTACGTGACAACATGCCGAGACGCTCCTTTTCCAAGAGGGGCCACCAGGACCCCGGAGATCATAACCGGTAAGCGAGGACAATCCTTGCCCTGTTGCGATGGAAATGCCAGCACAAAATGCCATGGAACGCGATCGGATCGCGACGGGGGCGGGAAGATGCGCTTGCTCGTGGGCTCAGTCCTTTTCAATCGTGCAT
Source organism: Komagataeibacter xylinus (assembly GCF_009834365.1). NCBI lineage: Bacteria > Pseudomonadati > Pseudomonadota > Alphaproteobacteria > Acetobacterales > Acetobacteraceae > Komagataeibacter > Komagataeibacter xylinus. The sequence goes on from NZ_CP041348.1 coordinate 2,039,346, forward strand.
TGCAGCGGGTGCTGGTTCTGGCGCGCGAGGTCCATCACCTGTGTTACCTTGGTTTCGGCAACCTCGTACGTAAAGACCCCGCACACGCCCACACCACGTTTGTGAACGTGCAGCATGATGTCGGTCGCTTCCTCGCGGTTCTTCTGGAAAAAGCGCTCGAGCACATGCACCACGAACTCCATGGGCGTGTAGTCATCGTTGAGCATCAGCACCTTGTACATTGCCGGCTTGCGGGTCTGTGGCCGGGTGCGGATGACCACGTCGATCATGCCGTCATCATTGCCCGGCGGCGAGTCCTGCCCGCCGTTACGGCGTGGGGGCGTATTGCCGCCATGCCCATGCGGGCGCGGGCTGTCCGCGCCGGGTCGGGGCGCGGGGTGGGGCAGGGAAGCTTGAGCAATAGCAGACATGACAGGTACCATATTGGAACTTTGCCGCCGGTTGAAAGGGGCGTGCGCCGGGGCGCAGGGATTTTTTTGCATCACCCCTTAAACCGCGTGCATCCCCGTTTATGGAATGGCAAGGATATAAATACGCTCTGGACGAATAGAAAACCTTTCTTTTAGAATGGTTGCAGCCAAGCAACCCGTGAATGGATGGAGGGGTGCCGGGTAACCCCGTGCGCCCGAAGCCGTATGATGATCATTGCACGCGCAGGTTTCGCCATCTCATGAGCCGTTTATTCACCACCCGTTTTTCCCGCCTCAGGGTCACTGCAACCGTGGGGCTGTGTGTCGGCCTTGGGGGCATGCATGCCGCAAGGGCGCAATATGTGGGGCAGGTCAGCTCCATCGTGATTGATGCCCGCACCGGCGCCGTGCTGTCGCAGCAGGATTCGGACCTGCGCCGCTACCCCGCCAGCCTGACCAAGCTGATGACGCTGTACCTTGCTTTCAAGGCCGTGAGCACGGGGCGGGTTGCATTAAATCAGGAAATGCCGGTTTCGATCCATGCCGCCTCGATGGAACCCTCCAAGCTTGGCCTGCGTCCGGGTTCGCAGATTACGGTAGAGCAGGCGGTGCTCGCACTGGTCACGAAGTCCGCCAATGATGCGGCCTGCGCGTTAGGCGAGTTTCTCGGCGGTGGTGACGAGACCCGCTTCGCCGCGATGATGACGCGCGAGGCTGGCCGGCTTGGCATGTATGATACCGTGTTCCGCAATGCCTCGGGCCTGCCCAACCCCGAGCAGATGACATCGGCGCGTGACCTCGCCACCCTGGCGCGCCACCTGATCGTGGATTATGGCGAGTACTACCATTACTTCGCGGTGCCGAACTTCTATTTCCACGGGCGCGATGTACCCAACCATGACCCGATGCTCGGCGCCTATCCCGGCGCTGATGGCCTCAAGACCGGTTATACCGATGAGGCAGGGCATAACCTCGTGACCTCCGCCGTGCGCGACAATGTGCGCCTGATCGGCGTGGTGATGGGGGCGAAGTCCAATACACGGCGCAACACCACCATGGCCGCCCTGCTCGATACCAGCTTTGAGGCCGAGGGTGTGGCCCCCGTGGCGCGTCCCGTCACGCGGCCGCTGCTGCTCGCGCGTGCAGGCGGCAGGTCGGCTGCCAGCCGCCGTGGCGTGATGCTGGCCTCCGCCCGCCTGCGCGCCAGTACGGCGGATGAAGTGGCCGAGGCCCCCGCCATCCCCGCCTCGTACACCCGCCTTAGGCGCGGGCATGGAACGGTGGTGCACGTGCACCCCGCACCCGTGCGGGCGCATGTGCATCTGGTCAGCATGGGGCACGTGGCGCACACCACGCATGTCCGCGCCAAGTCACGAAGCTGACAGCACGGGCCGGGCAGGGTATAGAAGGCACGATTATCCATCCGGCGCGGCTGGCAGGCGGGTCAGGCGTGTTCCTGTTGTCCCTCTCATGACTGCGGGCGGGTGGTCATGCACAGATGACAGGAAAGGTTAGCGGCATGGAAGGCGATATGCACGGCGGCGCGGTAAAGATCCACACGCCAGAAGATTTCGTGGGCATGCGGGCGGCAGGCCAGCTTGCCGCCCGCACGCTCGACATGATCACCCCGCATGTGCGCGAGGGGGTCACCACGGGCGAACTCGACCGCCTGATTCATGACTACATGATCGCCAATGGCGCAGTGCCCGCCACGCTTGGTTATCGCGGCTACCCGGCCTCAAGCTGCATTTCGATCAATCATGTCGTCTGCCACGGCATTCCGGGCGAAAAGACACTGAAGGATGGCGACATCCTCAACATCGATGTGACCGTCATCCTGGATGGCTGGTACGGTGATACGAGCCGGATGTATACCGTGGGCAAGGTCAAGCTGCGCGCGCAGAAGCTGATCGAGGCGACCTACGAATCCCTCATGCTGGCCATTGATGCCGTGCGCCCCGGCGCCACGCTGGGCGATATCGGGCACATCATCCAGACCTATGCCGAGGCGCGACGCTTTTCGGTGGTGCGCGATTTCTGCGGGCATGGAATCGGGCGCACCTTCCACGCGCCGCCCAACGTGCTGCATTACGGCAACCCCGGCGAGGACCTGGTGCTGCGTCCGGGCATGTTCTTCACCATTGAGCCCATGCTCAATATCGGCCGCCCGGATGTGAAGATACTGGAAGACAAATGGACCGCCGTGACGCGTGACCGTTCGCTGTCCGCCCAGTTCGAGCACATGATGGGGGTAACCGAGGACGGGTGCGAGGTCTTCACCCTCTCGCCCGCAGGCTATACCTGCCCACCCTACAAGCAGGCGTGACGCACCACCCGTAAGGGATAGACACGCCCGTAATAACCGAACAAGGAAACGCCCATGCCTTCTGCCCGTGGCCTGCACTACCGCGCGCTCCTTCTTTCATGTCTTGTCGCCGCCCTGCCGGTGGCGGGGCGTGCCGCGGTGGTGGACCCGCTGGCATTCGAGAACACGCCGGGCGGCCAGGCCATCGGCATGGCCCCCACACCGGGGCGCAATGGCATGGTGGTCGTGGCGCAGGATCTCGCGGCCCATGTGGGCGCTGACATCCTCGCGCGCGGCGGCAACGCGGTCGATGCCGCCGTCGCGGTGGGCTATGCCATGGCGGTGGTCTATCCCGCTGCCGGTAATATCGGCGGCGGGGGGTTCATGACCCTGCGCCTGCCTGACGGGCAGGCGACCTTCATCGATTTCCGCGAGCATGCGCCAGGGGCAGCCACGGCCACCATGTATCAGGATGCGGCGGGCCACGTCATTGCCGGTGCCTCCACCAAGGGGTGGAAGGCCGTGGCCGTTCCCGGCACCGTGGCGGGGCTGGAAGAAGTGCATGACAAGTGGGGCAGGCTGTCGCGCGCGGATGTAATGGCGCCTGCCATCACGCTGGCGCGTGACGGGTTCATTCTCAAGCCCAGCGATGCGGACCTGCTGCACACCTCCACCGCAGCTTTTGCAAAAGACCCGTATGCCAGCAAAATCTTCCTGCACCCCGATGGCACGCCGCTCATGGCGGGCGAGCGGCTGGTGCAGCCTGACCTGGCCCGCACGCTCGAGCGGATCGCGCGCAAGGGGGCCAGCGGCTTTTATGAAGGGCCGGTGGCGAAAGAGATCATAAAAAGTAGCGAGAAGGGCGGCGGCATCCTGTCGCGCAAGGATTTCGCGAGCTACCACACCCGCATGATGGCGCCGCTGACGTGCGAGTATCGCGGCTATCATATCGATACGGCGCCTCCCCCAAGCGGCGGCGGTGTCGCGCTGTGCGAGATGCTCAACATCCTGTCGGGCTATGACATGCATGCGCTTGGCCTGCACACGGCCGCAGGCGTGCAGCGCGAGGTCGAGGCCATGCGCCACGCCTATGCCGACCGGCAGGATCTCGGCGATCCCGCCTTCGTCAATAACCCGATTGCGCACCTGACCGACCCGGCCTACGCAGCGCAGGTGCGTCAGTACCTGCCGCTCAACCATGCCGTTTCCTCCGCCAGCCTGCGTCCTGGCCAGCCTGAAGGCGAGAAGGAGGAAACCACTCATTATTCCATCGCCGACCAGTCGGGCATGACGGTGGCGGTGACCTATACGCTCAATGGCTGGTTCGGGGCTGGCGTGGTGGCGGGCAGCACCGGCGTGGTCATGAATGACGAGATGGACGATTTTGCCACCCGCCCCGGTGAGCCGAACATGTTCGGTATCGTGGGCAGCCAGGCCAATGCCATAGCACCGGGCAAGACGCCGCTCTCCTCCATGGCGCCGACCATCATCTCGCATGATGGCCAGCCCGCCATGGTGCTTGGCAGCCCTGGCGGCTCGCGCATTCCCACCATCATCCTGTCGGTGCTGACCGGCATGGTCGATTACGGGCTCGACGTGCAGCAGGCGGTCGACCTGCCGCGCATCCATGAGCAGTGGCAGCCCGACGTGGTGCAGGTGGAACACGGCGCGCTGTCGCCCGCAGTCATCCGCACGCTCACCCATGAGGGCTACAAGGTGGAGGAGCATGCGCCTTGGGGCGTTGCGGAGAGCATCCTTGTCGGTGGTCCGCGCATCGGCAGGGCAGGGCAGGTGCGTTATTATGGCGGGGCCGACCTGCGCCACCAGTCCGGTGCGGCCGTGGGCGAATAAGCGTGATTTTTTCACCCGCCCCCTTGTGCATGGGGCAGGGGTATGTGTTAGAACCCGCTCGGGAGATCGGTTGTAGACGGATACCTTGCTAACCTGGTCAGGTCCGGAAGGAAGCAGCCATAGTGAGTTTCGTCCGGGTTATGGCCGGTCTCTCATCTGAAACAAGTTTGTGTGTCGCCATCGCGCTGCGTACGTCATGGCCACTTCTCCAGCCCGGATGCATCAATGACCGTTTCGTCGGATCAGGATCGTTCCGAGGAGGCCGGGCTGCCTGCACCGCCCGCAGATGGCCCCGGCCTGTTTGGTGACGCCCCGCCGCCATCGGCACCGCCCGTTGTGGCGGATGCAGCACCCGCCACACCTTACCGCGTGCTGGCCCGCAAATATCGCCCCACCACATTCGATGACCTGATCGGTCAGGAAATCACCGTCCGCATCCTGCGCAACGCCTTTGCGCTCGGGCGCGTGGCGCATGCCTTCATGCTGACCGGCGTGCGCGGCGTGGGCAAGACCACCACGGCGCGCATCATTGCCCGCGCGCTCAACTGCACCGGGCCTGATGGCAAGGGCGGCCCCACGGCAGACCCGTGTGGCGTATGCCCCAACTGCGTGGCCATACTCGCTGACCGCCACCCCGATGTGCTGGAGATGGATGCCGCCTCGCGCACCGGTGTGGACGACGTGCGCGAAATCATCGAGGCGACGCGCTTCCGGCCCATGCAGGGGCGCATGAAGGTCTTCATCATCGATGAGGTCCACATGCTCTCGCGCAACGCGTTCAACGCGCTGCTCAAGACGCTGGAGGAACCGCCCGCGCAGGTTACCTTCATCTTCGCCACGACCGAGCTGCGCAAGGTGCCGGTCACCGTGCTGTCACGCTGTCAGACCTTCGCGCTGCGCCGCGTGCCGCAAGTGGAACTCGCCGCCCATTTCGATCGCGTGGCGCGGGCTGAAAACGTCACCTTTACCCCCGATTCGCTGGCCCTGATCGCGCGCGCGGCCGATGGCTCGGTGCGTGATGGGCTGTCGCTGCTCGATCAGGCGATAGCCCAGGGCACGCTTGATGGCGAAGGCGGCACGGATGCGGCTCCCATCGGGCTTGAGCTTGTGGCGGGCATGCTGGGTCTGGCTGATCGTGGGCTGGTGTTCGACCTGCTTGATGCGGTGCTGGAAGGCCGCCCCGAGCGCGCGCTGGCCATTACCGGTGATGTGTATGAGCGCGGCGGCGATCTGGGCGTGATGCTGGGCGATGTGCTGGAGCTTGTGCATACCGTCTCGCGGCTCAAGGCCATTCCCACCCTGCGTGACAACCCCGAGATGCCCGAGGCCGAGCGCAGGCGTGGCTCTGCCCTGGCCGAGCGCGTGCCGGTGCCGGTGCTGGGCCGCACATGGCAGATGCTGCTCAAGGGCGTGGCTGAAGTGGAGCAGGCGCCTGACCGCAGGCAGGCCGCCGAGATGGTGCTGATCCGCCTGTGCTACGTGGCCGACCTGCCGCCGCCGGGTGACCTCGTGCGCCGCATGCTGGGGCAGGATGCCGCTGCAGCACCCATGCAGGTTTCTGGCGGGTCGGCTTCCCCCACAGGTGGCGGGGTGCAGGCAGGCGTCCCCCCTAGTGTTACGGCAGGCCCTGAGGGTGGCGGCGGCACAATCCGCATGGTGGCCAATGGTGGGGTGCGGGTCGATGCCCCGCCGCAGCACGCGCCCGAGATCAGCCGGGTGGAGCAGGAAGCGCTCGCGCCCTCGCCGCGCACATGGCGCGAGACGCTGGCGCTTGTGTCCGGGCGTGACGCCATGCTGCATGGCCATCTTTACCATGCGGTGCATCTTGTGGCGTTTGCGCCGCCGCTGATCACGATCCGGGTGGAGCGCAACAGCCTGCCCGGCCTGGCCCGGCGGCTTGAAACCTTCCTGCGCGAGATGACGGGCGATGCCAGCTGGCAGGTCCGTCAGTCCGATGAAGAAGGCGAGCCCACGATTGCCGAGCAGGGGGCCGAGATCATCGAACTGCACCGCGCGCAGGCCGAGGCCCACCCGTTGGTGCAGGCGGTTCTGGCGGTCTTCCCTACCGCCCGGCTCGGCGCCGTGACCGATCACGCGCTGGATGATTACGGCCTGCCGCCAGAAGAGCTTGCACTGGAAAGTCTGGCGCCAGACCTCGAATTCGCCCCTCTTGATGCCGATCTGGTAGAAGAGGACGATCTGGATGCAGATGATTTTGCCTGAGGAGAGACACGGAACATGAAAAATCTTGCCGGCCTGATGAAACAGGCCACCCAGATGCAGGCCCGCATGGAAGAAATGCAGGCCAAGCTTGAAGATATGGTCATTGAAGGCAGCGCGGGCGCTGGCATGGTCACGCTGACCATGAACGGCAAGGGCGACATGAAGTCGATCACCATCGACCCCAAGCTGGCCGACCCCGCCGAGATGGAAATGCTGCAGGACCTGATCCTTGCCGCCAGCGCCGATGCCCGCAAGAAGCTCGACGCCACCGCCAGCGAGGAAATGAAGAAGGTCACCGGTGGCCTGAACCTGCCGGGCGGGATGAAATTCCCGTTCTGAGCCATGGCGCAGGGGAGCATGCATGAGCGGGCGGGGTGAAATCGACCGGCTGGTGACCCTGCTGGGCCGCCTGCCGGGGCTTGGGCCCCGCTCAGCCCGTCGGGCTGCGCTGGCCCTGCTGCGCCAGCCCCATGCCCGCATGCTGCCGCTTGCTCAGGCCATGGAACAGGCGGCGCGCGCCGTACGCACCTGCTCCACCTGCGGCAATCTCGACACGACCGACCCCTGCGCCATCTGCGCCGATCCCACCCGTGATGCGGGGCTGGTGTGCGTGGTGGAGAATGTGGGCGACCTGTGGGCGCTCGAGCGTGCGGGCGTGCATCGTGGCGTATATCAGGTGCTTGGCGGCACGCTGTCGGCCCTGTCCGGCATCGGGCCAGATGACCTCAACGTGCAGCCATTGCTCGACCGCATTGCCCAAGGCAGCGTGCGCGAAGTCATTCTGGCCTTGGGTGCAACAGTGGAAGGGGCCACCACCATGCACTGGTTGCATGAGCGGCTGGCCCGCTTTGACATAAAAATCAGCCGCGTGGGGCAGGGCGTGCCGGTGGGGGGCGCGCTTGATGTGCTTGATGATGGCACGCTGGCCGCCGCCATCATGGCGCGCAGGCCCGCATGAGCACGCTCTGGCCTGTGCCTGCCGCCATGCCACGCGTGGCACTGGTCACTGGCGGCGCGGCCCGTCTTGGCTGCGCCATCGCGCTGGAACTGGCGCGCGCGGGCTTTGATATCGCACTGCATTACAATACATCAGCGCAGGCAGCCGAACACACTGCTGCTGAAATCCGTGCATTGGGCCGCAGGGCCGTGCTGCTGCCCGCCGATCTGGTGCAGGAGGCAATGGTCACGCCACTCGTGGCCGAGGCGACCCGCCAGCTTGGCCCGGTGGGCGTGCTCGTCAACAATGCCAGCATGTTCATACGCGATGAGTGGGATAGTGCCACAAGGGCAGGGTGGGATGCGCATATGGAGCCCAATACCCGCGCCCCCTTCGTGCTGATGCAGGAATTTGCCCGCCTGATGCCCGAGGGCGCGCAGGGCATGGTGCTGAACATGCTTGATGAGCGCGTATGGTCGCTCACACCCCATTTTGTCAGCTACACCGTGTCCAAGGCGGCATTGTGGACCCTGACCCAGACCATGGCGCTGGCCCTCGCGCCACGGCAGATCCGCGTCAATGCCATCGGCCCCGGCCCCGTGCTGCCCACGCCAAGGCAGACGGCAGACCAGTTTGCCCGGCAATGCGCCTCCGTGCCGCTAGGCCGTGTTGCCACGCCTGACGAGATTGCGCGCGCCGCACTGTCGCTGATCTGCCTGCCATCGGTAACCGGGCAGATGCTTGCCCTTGATGGCGGCCAGCACATGCAGTGGTCGCCCACGCCCCCCGCGCGCTGAAGCCCCCAGACTGACAGGAACCGCCATGTCCGTATTCCCGCCGTGGAATGAACCACAGCCGCTGCGCTGCCTGTTCGTGCGCAATATGGTGCTTGATGCCCATATCGGTGTGTTTGAACACGAGCAGGGCGTGACCCAGCGAATTCGCATTAATGTGATGTTTGGCGTGCCCGACAGCGCCTCGCTGGCAGTGGGGGCGGACGATCTGGCCCGCACGGTATCATATGAACGTGTGGTGCTGCTGATACGTGAACTGGTGGGGCAGGGGCATGTCGCCCTTGTGGAAACGCTGGCCGAGCGAATCGCGGCAGGCGTGCTGGCGGAAAAACGCGTGCGCATCACGCGCGTGCGCATAGAAAAGCTCGACATCTTCGATGATGCCGAATCGGTTGGCGTCGAGATCGAGCGCCGCAACCCCGCCTGATGCAAAACCGGCCCGGAGCGCGTGCCCCGGGCCGGGTCAGGCTCAGTTGTCGTGGTCGTCCTTGTCGGTTTTTACGTCGATGTCAGCGCTGCTGATGTCGTCGTCATCATCGTCATCAAGGCCCGCGTCGTCAGGCAGCACGGTGTCTGCATCCTCATCCGCATCGGCGTCGAGATCGACATCCACGTCGTTATCGACCGCGTTATCGCCGGTCTTGGGCTTGGATTCGGGAGCAGCTTCTACCGGGCGGCGCACGCGGGGCAGTTCCACGGGCTGTTCAGCGCCGCATTTGGGGCAGACGGCCGGATTCTTGTTCAGATCGTAGAAACGGGCGCTGCAGGAGACACAGACACGTTTGGTGCCGAGGTTGGACTGAGCCATCTTGAACCTGTCGATCCTGTTTTTAATGATGAATGGAGCCACCGTATCCGGAAGTGGCAAAAGGCGCAGCCCCATGCCAGTTTGCGCGGCTGATGTCAAACATTGCCCGCGCGCTCCGGCACCGTGATCATGCCGATCTGTGATTGACTTTGTCACCCGGAATACGGAATGGGATGCGTTATGAAAACCGATCATGCCTCTTCTTCCGTTCGCGCGCTGACGGTTCATGCCCCGCGCGCGCCCCTGTCCGGTTCGGTCCATGTGCCGGGTGACAAGTCGATCAGCCACCGCTCGCTGATGTTTGCAGCCCTCGCGCGTGGCACGACCCACATCACCGGCCTGCTGGAAGGCGAGGACGTGCTGCGCACCGCCGATGCCATGCGGGCCCTTGGCGCGGACATCACCCGCGAGGGGGCAGGGCAGTGGCGCGTGCAGGGCTGCGGGCTCGACGGGCTGCGTGAACCCGCCGATGTGCTGGACATGGGCAATTCCGGCACGGCGGCGCGCCTGCTGTCGGGCATTCTGGCGAGCCACGGCTTCACCTCGGTCATGACGGGCGATGCCAGCCTGCGTGGCCGCCCGATGAAGCGCGTGACCGACCCGCTTGCCGCCACCGGGGCCACGTTCCTCTCGCGCCAGGGCGGGCGGCTGCCGCTGGCCATTGCGGGTAACGCCAACCCGCCGCCGCTGGCCTACCGGCTGCCGGTGGCCTCGGCACAGGTCAAGTCCGCCGTGCTGCTCGCCGGGCTGAACGCGGTGGGCGAGACACGGGTGGAAGAGCCCGTCGCCACCCGCGACCATACCGAAAACATGCTGCGCCACTTCGGCGCACAGGTGCAGGTCGAACCCATGGGCGCGGGCGGGCGTGTGATCACGCTTCAGGGCCGCCCCGACCTTGTGGCGCGTGATATCGTGGTGCCGGGTGATCCGTCCTCTGCTGCCTTCGTGCTCGTCGCCGCCCTGCTGGTGCCGGGCTCGACCGTGCGCGTGCAGGGCGTGGGGCTGAACCCGCTGCGCACCGGGCTGTTCACTTCGCTGCGTGAAATGGGGGCCGACCTCGCCATCAGCAACGAGCGCGTTGAAGGCGGCGAGCCGGTAGGCGACCTGACCGCCACCGCAGGCGCGCTGCATGGCGTGGACGTGCCCGCCACCCGCGCACCGTCGATGATCGATGAATATCCGGTGCTGGCCGTGGCCGCCGCCCATGCCACGGGTCAGTCGCGCTTCCGCGGGCTGGAGGAACTGCGGGTGAAGGAAAGCGATCGCCTCGCCGCTACCGTGGCGCTGCTGGAAGCCAATGGCATCAGGGTGGACGTGGTGGGCGATGACATGATCGTGCACGGCACGGGCGGCGCCATTCCCGGTGGCGGTCTGGTCGAGACCCGCATGGACCATCGCCTGGCCATGAGTGCCATCGTGATGGGCCTTGCTGCCCAAAAGCCTGTCAGCGTGGATGACACCGCCTTCATCGATACGAGCTTCCCCGGATTCGTGGGGCTGATGAACCGCATCGGCGCGGGGCTTGCGGCATGACGCAGCGCCTGGTCATTGCGGTTGACGGCCCGGCTGCCGCGGGCAAGGGCACGCTGGCCCGCAGCCTGGCCGAGGCACTGGGCCTGCCCTATCTCGATACCGGCCTGCTCTACCGCGCCACCGGGCGGCGCATGATCGACGCGGGCCATGACCCTGCTACCGCCCCGGCGGAGGAATTTGCCGCGGGCGTAGGCATGGACGATCTGCGCCGCACCGACCTGCGCGTGCCCGAGGTGGACCGTGCCGCAAGCCTTGTTGCCGCCCAGCCCGCCGTGCGCCGGGTGCTTGTTGACGTGCAGCGCCGCTTTGCCGGTGCCCATGGCGCGGTGCTCGACGGGCGCGATATCGGCACGGTCATCTTCCCCGATGCGCAGGTCAAGCTCTACATCACGGCTTCGGCCCGCACGCGCGCCGAGCGGCGGTGGGAGCAGATGGCGACTGACCCCAACGCGCCTGACCGCGCGGCGCAGATAGCGCAGGTGGAGCGCGAGATCGCGGCGCGTGACGCTGCCGATTCCGCCCGCGCCACCGCCCCCCTGCGCCCCGCCGATGACGCCGTGCATATCGAGACCGACCACCTCGATGCCGCCGCCGTGCTGGCCGAGGCCCTGCGGATCGTGGCGCTCAGGACGCGCTAGCGCGCTTTTGTGCGTGAACCATTCGCCCCCGGCACGGTTTTTATTGACATCTGCCGCCCATAGGGTGTCTGTGCTCAACGGTATATGCCCCGCGCGCCTGTGCTGGGGCATGGTCTTTCATCATCTGGCCCGCAGGCGTGCCGCGACCGTGTCGTGGCGGAAAGCCCGGGCAAGCCGTTCCCATGTTACCGCACAGGCGGGCAGGCGGGGGCGCAGGATTGTCCACATCCGCCGCCGCGCGGTCGTGATGTGGTTACAGGATTTACGAGTAACTCATGGCTTCAGCCACAACACAGCCCGTCGAGAACTTTGCCGATCTCCTCGAGGAAACCCTCGGTCGCGATTCCGCGTTTGACGGTTCCGTCGTCACCGGTCGCGTCGTTCGCCTGACGGATGAATACGCCATCGTCGATGTCGGCCTGAAAAGCGAAGGGCGCGTTTCCCTCAAGGAATTCGGCCCGCCGGGCGTTACCCCCGATGTCAAGCCGGGTGATGTCATCGAACTGTTCGTCGAGCGGTACGAAGATCGTGACGGGTCCATCGTCCTGTCGCGCGAGAAGGCCCGCCGCGAGGAAGCCTGGTCGAACCTTGAAAAGGCGTTCGAAGGCAACCAGCGCGTCAACGGCACCATCTATGGCCGCGTCAAGGGTGGCTTCACCGTCGACCTCGGCGGCGCAATGGCGTTCCTGCCCGGCAGCCAGGTCGATATCCGCCCCGTGCGCGATGTGACCCCGCTGATGGGCGTGCCCCAGCCGTTCCAGATCCTGAAGATGGACCGCGCGCGCGGCAACATCGTCGTTTCGCGTCGCGCCGTGCTCGAAGAGACCCGTGCGGAGCAGCGCAGCGAGCTGATCCAGGGCCTGAAGGAAGGCATGATCCTCGATGGCGTGGTCAAGAACATCACCGATTACGGTGCGTTCGTCGACCTCGGTGGCGTCGATGGCCTGCTGCATGTGACCGATATCGCATGGAAGCGCATCAACCACCCGTCCGAGGCGCTGCAGATCGGCCAGCCGGTCCGCGTGCAGGTCATCCGCTTCAACCCCGACACGCAGCGCATCTCGCTGGGCATGAAGCAGCTTGAGGCTGACCCGTGGGAGAACGTGGCGATCAAGTACCCGCCGGGTGCCCGCTACACCGGTCGCGTCACGAACATCACCGACTACGGTGCGTTCGTCGAGCTGGAGCCGGGCGTCGAAGGCCTGGTGCATGTGTCCGAGATGTCCTGGACGAAGAAGAACGTCCATCCGGGCAAGATCGTCGCCACTTCGCAGGAAGTCGATGTGATGGTCCTGGATGTGGACAGCGCGAAGCGCCGCATCTCGCTGGGCCTGAAGCAGGTGCAGCGCAACCCGTGGGAGCAGTTCGCCGAGGAGCACAAGGTTGGTTCCGTGGTGGAAGGCGAGATCCGCAACATCACCGAGTTCGGCCTGTTCATCGGCCTCTCCGCCGACATCGATGGCATGGTTCACATGTCCGACCTGTCGTGGGACGAGCCGGGCGAAGTCGCCATGAGCCACTACGAGAAGGGCCAGGTCGTAAAGGCCAAGGTTCTGGATGTGGACGTGGAGAAAGAGCGCATCTCGCTGGGCATCAAGCAGCTGCATGAAGACCCCGCAGCCGACACGCTGAGCAAGGTGCAGAAGGGTGCGGTCGTGACCTGCATCGTGACTGCGGTTCAGGCGAACGGCATCGAGGTGAAGGTTGACGACGTTCTGACCGGCTTCATCCGCCGTGCGGAACTGGCCCGTGACAAGGCCGACCAGCGCCCCGAGCGCTTCGCCGTTGGCGAGCGTGTTGATGCGAAGGTCGTGTCGGTTGACCGCGCTGCCCGCAAGCTGGCCCTGACCATCCGCGGCCGTGAAGTCGAGGAAGACAAGCAGGCGATCTCCGACTACGGTTCTTCCGATAGCGGTGCTTCGCTGGGTGACATTCTGGGTGCCGCGATCCGTCGCCGTAACGCCGAGAGCTGATCCCTGCCACAGGCCCTGGCCCGCGCATGCGTGGGCTGGAGCCGGGCACAAAAAAGGGCGGTGCAGAAATGCACCGCCCTTTTTTTATGTCGAGAGAGAAGGATAAAAGTTTCCGGGTGCCTCCTTTTTTCAAAAAGGCGGCGTTCTCTGAAGCTTTTTGAAAAAAGCTTTACCAAAAACTTTTATCTGCTTTTACCGTGTTGCGGGTGGGCCTTTGATGATCTCGGCCAGATCGTCGGGGCGGATCCATTTGCGAAAGGCATCGCGAATCGCCTCGGCGCTCATGGTGTAATAGGCCTGGGCTGCGATATCGTTCTGGTTGAGCGGCAGGCCAAGGTCACTGAAGTGCAGGTAACCCGCCGCGATGGTGTCGAGGCTGGCCGATTGCAGCGCAAGGCCACGCAGCATGCCCGCGCGTGCCATGGCCAGTTCATCCGCGCTGACGGGCTGGGTCTGCATGGCGATGATGTCCTGTACCGCAGCATGCCGCGCGGCCTCAACTTTCTGCGGGTCAGCCCCGAACGAGATGCTGTAGGCAGCGCGCTGGCGCTTCCATGTCAGGTGACTGCGCACGGTATAGACATAACCGGTGCGCACCCGCAGGTCGCGATACAGCCGGGATGAAAAGCCCGAGCCAAGGATCTCGTTGCCCAGGTTAAGAGCGAAATGCTCCGGGTTGGTTGCCGTCAGCCCAAGGCTTTCTGGCAGGGAAACCGTGGCCTGCGTGCTGGACGGGTCGGGCACGCGAGTCACGCTGGCGCTGCTGTCGGGGCGCGGCGGCAGATCGACTGCAGGGGTTGGGCCTGTGGCCTGCCACGCACCAAAAGTGCGGGCAATGGCCTTGTAGGCGGCATCGGGTGTGATGTCGCCGGTAATGACGATAGTGGTCAGGTCAGGCCGGTAGGCAGCAGCGTAAAAGGCACGGCAGTCCGCCAGGCTCAGTTTCATGATGCCCGCAGGTTCGGCCTGCCGCAGCGACGGATCGCCCTTGGGCGAAACGGCAGCCTGCATCGCGCGGCCAAACAGATAGTCAGGTGAATGCAGCAGCCCGGACAGCGAGGCCGCCGCATTGGCCTGCACCACCTTGAAGGCGGCATCGGGCAGGGCGGGGTGCAGTTCATTTTCCGCCAGCAGGTCAAGGCCGCGCCCAAAGTCGGGTGTCAGCACGCTCAGACTGAAATCGGACCCGGCGCTTTCGGTTGCAGCGATGTCGTCCAGCGCCTTTTGCAACCCGATCCGGTCATACGTGGTGCTGCCGTAGCGGAACATCTCATCGGTTATGTCGGCAATGCCTTCCTTGCCCGGTGGCTCCTGCATGTCCTCATTCTGGCGGATGACGCCGTACAGGCTGATGGTGTGGCTGACATTGGCCGGGCGCACGATCAGGCGCAGCCCGTTGGGCAGCGTGAAGGCGGCAGGCTGGGCGGAAGGGGTGGGAGGGTTCACGCCCATCAGGCTGTCATTGGCCCATTGCGGCAGGCTGACAGGGTGATCGGGCGCTGAGGCGAAGGATTCCGAGCCGCCAAAGCCCTTGCCCTCAACCGGATGGCCACCATCACGCGGGGTGAGGATGGCGGTGATGGATTGCTGCGGATCAAGCACCTGCCGGGCCAGACGGTTGACATCCTCTGGCGTTACGGCAGCAAAGGCGGTGGCTTCATCATCGGGTGATTGCAGGCCCATGATGGCCTGTGCCTCCGACCAGCTTTCCGCAAGGCCGGCGATGCTGTTGGCGGCGAAACCGAGCTGGGCCAGTTCCTTGCGTTTCGCAGCCTCGACCAGATCGGCGGGCACGCCGTTTTCACGCAGGGTTTTCAGAATGTCCTGCATGCGGGCCTGCAGGGGGGCAGCCTCGCCGCCCTTGGGAAAAGCGGCAATGGCAATGCCGATGCCCGCATCCGCCTTGGTTACGAAATCGAAGCTCGACAGCAGCGCACGGCCCTGCGGCACGAGTTCGTACAGCGCCCCGCGCTGGCTGCACAGCACATCGGCCAGAATGCGGGCGGCAGCATAATCATGGCTGTTCTGGCCGGGCATGCGGCTGGCAATGGCGACCAGCCCCACCGGATAGTCGGTGGGGAAATGCAGCGTCTGGGCCTGGACGGGGCCGGGATGGACCTGCGGGCGTGCAGGCAGCGCGCGGGCGGGAATGGCGCCAAAGGCCGCGCGCACCTGCGCCATCGCGCGGGCGGGGTCGACATCCCCGGCAATGACCAGAATGGCGTTGTTGGGCGCGTACCAGTCACGGTAGAAGCGGCGCAGCAGGGCAGTGTCGGTCCTGTCAAAAGACGGGCGGGTGCCCAGCGCGTCATGCGTGTAAGGCGTGTTTGCAAACAGGATGGATTGCAGCCGCGCCAGGTACACATAGCCGGGGCTGGACAGATCGCGCGAGACTTCCTGCTCGATCGCGCCGCGTTCATGCGCCCAGTCCTCGGCGGCCAGCGTCAGGCCCTTCATGCGCAGGGCTTCGATATGCAACAGCACGTCCAGATTGTCCGCCGGGGCGGTGTAGAAGAACTGCGTCACGTTTTCTGTCGTGTCGGCATTGTAGTTGCCGCCCAGCCGCGCCCCGATGGCGGCAAGCTGGTCGCGGTCCAGCCCCTCGCTGCCGCGGAACATCATATGCTCCAGCGCATGCGCCGTGCCGGGAAAGCCCGCCGGTGCCGCGGCCGAACCGGCCAGGTAGTTGATTTCGGTGCTCACAACCGGGGCCAGCCGGTCGGGCACGATCACGACCCGCAGCCCGTTGGGCAGCGTGGCCTGCACCGGCATGTCGGGCTGGGGGCTCGCCGCCCGCGCCGGGGGCAGCGTGGCCAGGGCGCTCCCGCATAACAGGAGGGAGAAGCATAATGTCTTGGAAAACAGGCGTGCTATCATGCCACAAGGTTACGCCGCTTTATGGGCGGGGGCCAGTTCGCGTGTTGCGTTGCCAGTCATGAAGGAACACGATCATGTCCATAACCCAGCCGGATACGGCCCGTATGGCCGGGCGGGTGCGCGATGTCATGGAAAGTGCCGTGGCCGCAGGCCGTCTGGTTGGCGCAGTGGTGCTGATTGCCGTTGATGGCGACGTGGTGGTGCGTGAGGCCGTGGGCCTTGCCGACCGTGAGACCCACCGCCCGATACAGGTGAGCACGCCCTTCCGCCTCGCCTCGCTGACCAAGCCGGTCATTACCGCCGTGGCGCTGGCCCTGGCGGAGGCAGGATTGCTCGACCTTCATGCCCCGATCACGCGCTACCTGCCCGATTTCCGTCCCGCCCTGCCTGATGGCGCGCCCTGCCAGATCACATCGCACCAGTTGCTCACCCATACCAGCGGGCTGACATACAGCTTCTCTTTTCCGCAGGATGATAATCCTTATACCCGCGCAGGCGTGTCGGACGGCATTGCCGAGCCGGGGCTTTCGCTGGCTGATAATCTGGCGCGGCTGGCTGGCACGCGCCTCATCTTCGCGCCGGGGCAGGGATGGGCCTATTCGCTGGGGCTGGACGTGATGGGGGGCGTGATCGAATCCGTCGCCGGGTGCACGCTGCCCGAGGCGCTGCACCATTATGTAGGTAGCCCGCTGGGCTGGGAGCAGACGGGCTTTACCCCGCCAGCATCCGGCATGCTGGCCACCTGCTACGCCGATGGCAGGCCCGCTCCCATCCGCATGGGCGCGCAATACGTGCTGCCCCGCCTGCTGCCCGGTGGTGGCGTGGGGGCCATCCGTTTTGCGCCTGAACGGATCTATGACCCGACCTCCTACCCCTCGGGCGGCGCAGGCATGGTGGGCAATGCGCCGGAATTCCTTGCATTTCTTGAAGCCGTGCGGCTAGGCGGCGAGGGCCTGCTCTCGCCCGCATCGGCCATGCTGTTCGGGCGTAATGCCACGGGTGCGATCGAGATGGGGCCGCTCATGCGCGGTCGTGGCTTCGGTTATGGCGGGGCGGTGATTACGGATTCCACCGCCGCGCGCACGCCGCTGAGTGCCGGGAGTTTTACATGGGGGGGTGTGTACGGGCATCAATGGGTGGTGGACCGGGCGCGGGGCATGAGCATTGTCATGCTCAGCAACACCGCGCTGACAGGTATGGCGGGTAGCTACCCCGAGGCGATCGTGGCTGCCGCCTGCGCGTGATGAGAGAGAAGGCTGGGAACTGTCATGTCATTTGGTGAACGCGTCAATCAGTTCGACGCCTGGCTGCTGGACCGGGTTTTTCAGCCGGTTGCTGATGCGCTACCCGAGCGCCTGACGGCGATGGACGTGGGCATGAGCTTTCAGGTCGGCTCGATCGTGCTCTCGGCCGCCTCAATTTCCGCCCTGCTGATGCTCGATGGCATGACGCTGAACAACCTCATTACCAATGTACTGGGCTGGTTTTTCGAGGTGATCTTCTACATCGGCATCCATCGCATGCGGGCCATGGTGCGGCCGGGCTACCAGAACCCCTTTCGCATCATGCTGGCGGGTATGCGGCCCATTTCCATTCCGTTTGCGGGCTATGCGCTCTATCAGGCTGTCACGGCGGATGCGGTTTATGAACTCGCGCTGTGGTTCAATTCGCTCTCGCAGCTTGTGTTCGTGGCCGGAATCTACCTGATCTCATGCAACGTGCCGCCGCCGGGGCACCGCGTGCGGCAGACATCCTTCGGGCGTGGGCCGCTGCCCAACGAACTCTGAGCCTCAGCCTAAAAAGAATGCCGCCTTTTTGAAAAAAGGCGGCACCCGGAAACTTCTATCATTTTAAAAATCTTCAAAGCGTGCGGGGATCAGAAATCCACGCAGCGGCCCTTGACCGTCCAGTCGCCGTAGCGGGTGGGTTCCGGCCCCTTGGGGCCACCCACTTCATCGGCCTCGGCAGGCTGTTTCAGCAATGCGGCTTCCTTGGCCGCTTCATCCTGCGCGCTCTCTGCGGCAGGGGCGGGGGAGGGGGATGTGTCCTTGCTCATGTCCACCACTTTCCGCCCGGCACAGAGGGCTTGCAAGCCTAAAAGGCTGCATCAGGCCACGGTAGCGCGTTATTGATGTTCCGGTTACTGATGCTCCGACTGGGCAATGCGCTGCTGCACGGTCATGCGCCACGGGGCATCAGGCGGGGCTGCATCAAGCGCGCGGCGGTACAGATCGGCAGTCTCGGGCGAGATATGGCCATCATCGGCCATCATCTGCGCTTCTGCCGCGCGGGCCGCCACCTCGGGGTCGAAGCGCTGCTCGATGGCGCTGCGCCAGGCCTGGGCAGCGGCGGCGTAATGGTCGCGCCCGGCCTCGGCTTGGCCAAGCAGCACATAACCCTGGAACAGGCTCGGATCACCCGGCGGGATCTGCCTGAGCTGGTCGCGCAGGCGGTCGATCAGCGCATCATTGCGGTGGTCTTCCTTCTGCAGTGCCACAAGGCGCGGGGCCAGTGGCTGGGCGGGCAGCGCAGGGTGGCCCACGGTCATGTACAGCGCAATGGCCGCAACCGGCAGCCCCACGAGGGCCGCCGCAATCGCCCCGGTCGAAGCACCCTTGCGGGCCACAAAGGCAGGCAGCATGTCGGCGCCGAGCACGCGGCGCTGGATTTCCAGCCGCGCGCTGTCATGTTCGGTTGGCGCGATCATGCCTTCGGCCAGGTCGCGCTCGAGTTCGGCGAGTTGGGCCTGATGCAGCACCAGCGCGCTCTCGCGCTCGTCACGCAGCAGCGTGGCGCGGCGGAACGACAGGAGTGCGGGCACAAGCGCGATCACGCCAAGCAGGCAGATACCAATCCAGATCATATCAATCTCAGCGTGTTTCGGTCAGGTCGGACAGGCGGCGGCGTTCTTCATCCGAAAGCGGCGGCGGCGTGGGCGCGCGCGGGCGGCGGAAGGTCCACCATGCAATGCCAATGCCAATGCACAGTGCAAGCAGCGGCATGACCCACAAAAGCAGCGTACCGATGGTGAAGGGCGGTTTGAGACGGATGAAATTGCCGTAGCGGTTGACCATCCAGTCCATGATCTGCTGGTTGCTCTCGCCCTTGGCCACATGCTCGCGCACCACGTGGCGCAGGTCGCGCGCAAGGTCGGCGCTGCTGTCCTCGATCGATTCGTTCTGGCACACGAGGCAGCGCAACTGCGCGCCAATGGCCTCGGCGCGCTGCTCCTGCGCCGGGTCGGGCAGCATTTCCGATGGGTCATCCACCGCCAGCGCCACGAGGGGCGCAAAGAGCAGGCAGGCCAGCAGGGCAATCAGGCCGCCACGGCGTAGAGGGTGTTTCTTCATGGCTTGAGGCTGTCCGCCAGCGGCATGATGGTGTTGGTGATCATGGCCTCGGTAATGGGGGAGGCGGTGTGCCAGCGGATGATCCCGCCCGGCCCGATCAGGAAGGTTTCCGGCACGCCGGACACCCCCCAGTCAATCGCGGCCAGCCCGTCATGGTCAGAGGCGATGCGGGCATAGGGGTTGCCCGCGCGCTGCACGAAGCCCAGCGCGTGCTCTGGCTTGTCCTTATACGCAATGCCCCAGATCGGCAGCCTGTCCTTCAGCGCGTTGAGCACCGGCATCTCGGCCACGCAGGGAATGCACCATGAGGCGAAATAGTTCACCAGAACCGGCGCTTTCAGCCCCCGCAGGTCAGCAGCCGAAAAGCCGGTGCCCGGTGCCTGGTCAGGCAGCGCGAAGTCGGGCACGGGGCGGTTGAGTGCAGGGGCATGGATGTCATGCGGGTCGAACGAGCCTCTGGTCATGCCCGAGAGCATGCGCCAGAAGCCTACGCCAACCCCGCCCGCCACAACCAGCGGGGCCGCCATGAGCAGGCGGCGGCGCGTGGGGGAAGAAGGCTGCCCGCTCATTGCACCACCACCACATCAACGGTTTTGGCCCGGCGTGGCGCGCCCACGCGCACGCGCCGGTCGGACAGGGAAAGCGCGCCACCAAAGGCCATGATCAGCCCGCCCAGCCACATCCACGGCGCCAGCGGGTTGTAGTGCAGGCGCAGTACGTAGGTCGGGTTGGCGTCATCGCCATGCTTGTCGCCCAGCACGCCATAGATGTCGGCCATGAGGTTGGTATGGATCGCGACTTCGGTCGTGGTCTGGTGCTGGCTGGCGAAGTTGCGCTTGGAGGGGTGCAGCGTCGTGACCAGTTTGCCATTGTGGCGCACTTCAATGGTTGCCACCAGCGCGGTGTAGTTAGGGCCAATGGCAGGCTTTACGTCGGTCAGGGTCCAGCTATCGCCCGCCAGCATCTCGCTCTGGCCCACATGTACCTCGACAATGCGGTGTGCGGCCTGCGACATGCCGGCAATGCCCAGTACCACAATGCCCACGCCCGCATGGGCCATGGCTGCGCCAAACACTGCGCGCGGCAGGCTGCGCGCGCGCTGCCAGCTCTGGCCCAGGGGCTGGCGAAACAGGCGCAGGCGCTCGGCAATGTCAGCGATACTCGAGCAGATCACCCACACGGCGGTGGCAGTGGCCAGCACCGGCAGGATCTCGCGCATCTGGAAGGTGGCCACCACAAGCGCCAATGCGGTTACGCAGGCGGCCCACCACAGGCGGCGCAGCACCGGCCACATCTGCGCGCGCTTCCACGGCATCATGGGGCCGAAGCCCATGAACACCATGAGCGGAATGGCCAGCGGAATGGTGGTCGCATCAAAGAACGGCTTGCCGACCGAGATGGTCTTGCCGAACAGCAGCGACATGAAGGGCGGGTACATCGTGCCCGTCAGCACCACAGCACAGATGGAGCACAGCAGGATGTTGTTGAGCACCAGCAGCCCCTCGCGCGAGACGGGGGCAAACAGCCCGCCCGCGGTCAGCTGCGGGGCGCGGATGGCGAACAGCAGCAGCGAGCCACCAATGACAAGTGCCAGCAGCCCAAGGATGAACACGCCACGCGCGGGGTCATTGGCAAAGGCATGCACCGAGTTGAGAATGCCCGAGCGCACGAGGAACGTGCCCGAAAGCGAGAACGAGAACGTGCCGATGGCCAGCAGCACGGTCCAGATCTTCAGCGCCTCGCGTTTTTCCACCACAATGGCCGAATGCACCAGCGCCGTGCCCGTCAGCCACGGAATGAGCGAGGCATTTTCCACCGGGTCCCAGAACCAGTAGCCGCCCCAGCCCAGCACGTAATACGACCACCACGACCCCATGGCGATGCCGCAGGTCAGGAAGCACCACGCCGCCACCGCCCACGGGCGCACCCAACGGCCCCAGGCTGCGTCCACCCGCCCCTCGATGAGGGCAGCAATGGCAAAGGCGAAAGGCACGGCAAAGCCGACATAGCCGGTGTAGAGAATGGGAGGGTGGAAGGCGAGGCCTGGGTCCTGCAGCAGCGGGTTCATGCCCTGCCCGTCCATCGGCGCGGGCCATACGCGGGCAAACGGGTTGGATGTGGTGAGGCAGAATAGCTCAAAGCCTGCTGCAACCCCGCCGAGCACCGCAATCACGCGTGCCTGCAGCGCGGAGGGCAGGTTACGGCCAAACAGCGCCACGGCCCCACCGCAGATGGACAGGATCATCGCCCACAGCAGCACCGAGCCCTCATGGTTACCCCATACGCCGGTGATCTTGTACAGCAGCGGCTTGCTGACCGCGCTGTTGGCCGCCACGTTCTGCACCGAAAAGTCATTGGTGATGGCAGCATGGATCAGGCAGGCAAAGGAGGTGATGAGCGCGATCATCTGCCCCACGGCCAGTGCCGGTGCCAGCGCCATCAGGCGCGCGTCGCGGCGGCTTGCGCCAATCAGGGGCAGGATGGCCTGTCCGGCGGCCATGCAGCATGCCAGCGCCAGCGCAAAATTTCCAAGTTCCGGGTTCATTGTCGGATGTCAGTTTCCGTTAGGGCGTCTGGGTGGCCGGTTTTTTCGCATTGTCTGCGGCGGTCATGGTGTTCCAGCTTGCGGCATCGGGGGCCTTGCCAAAGCGCGGGTCCCACTTGCCGCTGCGGCGCAGTTCCTCGGCCACTTCCTTGGGCATGTAGGTCTCGTCATGCTTGGCCAGCACCTCGCTGGCGCGGAACGTGCCATCAGGGTTGACGGTGCCGACCGCCACCACGCTCTGCCCCTCGCGGAACAGGTCGGGCAGGATGCCCTCGTAGCGCACGGTCACGGCGGCCTGCCCGTCGGTTACGTCAAAAATGGCGACCGGAGCGTCCTTCACCTTCTCCTGATGCACGCTGCCGGCCACCACCATGCCGCCAAGGCGGATGGTGCGGTCAGCCGGCGGCGGCTTGGTATGCACCTGCGAGGGCGCCATGAAGAACACGATATTGGAGGAAAAGGCATTGAGCGTAAGGGCCGCGGCCGAACCCAGCCCGATCATGCACGCCACCACCAGCCACAGGCGTCTGCTCTTGCGGGTCATGAGGGCTGGCGTGTCCGTGGCTGTTCAATGGCGGCAAGGCGCCTGCGGGCCTGGCGCAGGCGCAGTGTGGCATTGACCGACAGGATGGCGGCCACGCCAAGGGTCAGGCCATAGGCGGCCACGATATAGGGCAGGTGGGTCATGGGGTGGCGCGATCGGGCTGGGGGGCGGCGGCTGACTGGCGGCCCCGGTTGGCGGCAAGGATGGTGCGCACGCGGCTTTCCATGACCGAGGCGCGCAGGCGGGCGAGCACGATGGCGGCGAAGCCGAGCGTAAAGCCCAGCGTGGTCAGGCCCAGCGGCCACAGCATGGAGGTGGACATGGTGGGCGCGCCGGTCACCGTAATGCTGTCGGGCTGGTGCAGGGTGTTCCACCACTGCACGCTGAACTTGATGATGGGCAGGTCAACCGCCCCCGCAAGGCCAAGGATGGCGGCGGCGCGGTAGCCGCGCTGCGGCTCGTCAAACGCGCGGATGAGCGCGATATGGCCCAGATACAGGAAGAACAGCACCAGCACCGAGGTCAGCCGCGCATCCCACACCCACCATGTGCCCCACATAGGCTTGCCCCACAGCGAGCCGGTAGCAAGGCAAACGGCGGTGATGGAGGCACCCACCGGCCCGATTTCCACCGCTGCAAGGTCGGCCAGCGGGTGGCGCCACACCAGCGAGAGCAGCGAGCACACCGCCAGACCCATATAACCTGATGATGCCAGCCATGCAGTAGGCACATGCACGTACATGATGCGCACGCTGTCGCCCTGCTGCCAGTCAGCGGGGGAGAAGAACAGCCCCCACACGATTCCGGCTACCGACAGCACAAGGGCGGGCCATGTCAGCCACGGCTGCAGCTTCGCCCCCATGCGCAGGAAACGGCCAGGGTTGGCATAACGGTGAAAAAGGTTACCGGTTCGCGCGGTAAGGCTCTGCGTTGCGTTCAAGGTTGATCCATCCGTGCCGGGGGCACCTGTCCCTGCAATGAAAACGGTCAAGAAATTCCGGCCTTCCCCTACGGGTGAGTAGGGGCTGACGTTTTGTTGCTCTACACTATCGCGTTAAAAAAGACACGGCCAGTCCTGTCCCAATCATGAGACAGCAGGCCTTCAGGAGGATAAAACATGCTGTTTGCCATCATCTGCACCGACCGGCCCGCCAGCTTTGAAACCCGCAAGGCAACCCGTGAGCGCCACCTTGCCTACCTTGAGCAGCACAAGCAGCACCTGGTGCAGGGCGGACCGCTGCTGGACGCGGAAAACCGCCCCTGCGGCAGCCTGCTGGTGGTGGATGTGGCCGACCGCGCGGCAGCGGAAGGATTCGCGGCCGCCGACCCCTATGCCGAGGTGGACCTGTTCGAGAGCGTGGTGATCCGTCCGTTCCGTTCAGTTTTTCGTGATGGGCTGCGGGTGGAGTAGAAAACGGTCATGGCCTACTGGCTGATCAAGTCCGAGCCGGACGCATTTTCGTGGGCCGAGCAGGTGGAAAACGGTGTTGAACCCTGGACCGGCGTGCGCAACCACCAGGCGAAAAAGAACCTTGCCGCCATGCAGGTGGGCGACAGGGCGTTCTTCTATCACTCCAACGTGGGCCGCGAGATCGTGGGCGTGGTTGAAGTCGTGCGCGAGGCCTATCCCGACCCCACGGCGGAAGATGGCCGTTGGGTGTGCGTGGACGTGCGCGCCACAGGCCCCATGCCACGCCCCGTCACACTGGCCGAAATCAAGGCCGATCCGGCGCTGGCCGACCTTGCCCTGGTGCGGCAGTCGCGCCTTTCCGTCGTGCCGGTATCGGAAGCGCACTGGGCGCATCTGTGCCGCATGGGGGGCTGGAACAGCTAGGCTACGCCCGCGTTTCATGGCTGCGGGCATGCTCATGCCCGTTGCAAGAATGCCATCATGGTGCTGAAACGGTGGCAATTGCCGCATGGGCGTTGCGGCTGGCCCCATGCAGCCGCGTGCCTTGCGCGGCTGCGGGGGGCTGGCGCGCGGTACGATAGATCAGGCGAAGGGCATTGTAATGAGTGCAGGTTCCGCAAACGAACTGGCGCCGCTGACGCTGGACAGCGCGTGTATCACTGAACTCCAGCAGGCGCTGGAACGTGTCGAGACCGGGCGGGGCGTGCTGGTGCGCCTTGCCGACCTCATGGGCGGCGCCGTGGGGCAGGCGGCCATGCTGGGCATGCGCACGCTGGGGCTTGCCCCCACGCTGCAGGCCAAGTTGCAGGCGACGGCGGAGGCGGCCATCCGCCGTGCGTTCGACCTCTCGGTTGTGGGCATGGACCGCCCGCATGATGTCTCGGCCGAGGCCAGCACCAGCGGCACATGGCGCGACCCCGCGCTGAAGGCGGCGGTGACCGTGTCCGGCGCGGTGGGTGGCTTTACCGGCCTGCCGGGGCTGATGGCGGATGTAAGCTTCACCACCATGACCATCATGCGCGAGATCGCCCGCATTGCGCGTGAGAATGGCGAAGATCTCTCAACCGAAGCCTCGCGCGCGGCCTGTCTTGAAGTCTTTGCGCTGCGGGCCTTTCCGTTTGGCGCCAAGAAAGGTGCTGCTGAGGAAAGCGAACTGGGTTACTTCTCCGCCCGCGCCATGCTGCGTGGCCGCCCGGTGGTGATGCTGGTCAGCGAGGTCGCTACCCATTACGGGCTGGGCCTGTCACGCAAATTCGCGCTGCAGATGATGCCGGTGGCGGGCGCCCTGTGCGGGGCCTCGCTCAACGCGGCGTTCCTGTCGCATTACCGCGCGGTGGCGCAGGCGCATTTCACCATTCGCAGGCTCGAGCGTGAATACGGGCCTGAAGTGCGCCGCACCGCGTCCGACCTCAAGGCCCATGCCGCAAACCAGGCGCGCGAAGCCTGAGATAAAAGTTTTTGGGCACCGCCTTTTTTAAAGGCGGCGTTCTTTTGAAGTTTTTGTTTTTGAGAAAGCCTGAGTCAGGTCTCCTCTTTCGTTACGGTGGGGCGGAAGGCGTTGCGCAGTTCGATGCACGTCGCCACCAGCAGGAAGCCCAGATAGAACTTCAGCAGCGTGCCCAGTATGCCCCCGTAGCGGGGGGCAAGCAGGTCCAGCCCGATGGCAAGCAGCGTGAAAATGACGAAAATACCGGCAATGCCCATGTTCGCTTCTCCGTAAAGGGGCCGGTCAGCTCTTGACCGGGGTCAGGGCGGCGCGTCCGTTCAGCACGGCCTCCACGTTATCGAGGGCAAGCATGCCCATGTCGCTGCGTGTCTCGGTGGTGGCGCTGCCCATGTGCGGGGTCAGGAACACGTTGGGCAGTTCGAGAAAGCGCGGATCGGGGTTGGGCTCGTTGCGGTACACATCAAGTCCTGCCGCGGCAAGCTGGCCGCTTTTCAGCGCCGCGATCAGCGCATCCTCATCAACAAGCGTGCCACGCGCGGCATTGATGAAAATGGCGCCCCTGGGCAGGCGGCCAAGCAGGTCGGCATTGATCATGCCATCGGTTTCGGGTGATGCAGGCAGGTGCAGGCTCAGTATGTCGCAATGCGGCAGCATGTCGGTCACGGTGCTGAAATAGGTGGCGCCTTCCTCCTGCCCGGCCGGCAGGCGGCGGCGGTTGGAATACATCACCTGCATGTCAAACCCGCGCGCGCGTTTTGCCACGGCGCGGCCAATGCGGCCCATGCCTACAATGCCCAGCCGCTTGCCGCTGATGCGCGTGCCGAGCAGTTCGTCCATGGCCAGCCCGCGCCCCCAGCCCTGGCGCATCAGCGTGGTGTATTCACCCGCCCGGCGGGCGGCGGCAAGCATGAGCAGCATGGCCATGTCGGCATTGCAGTCGGTCAGCACGTCGGGCGTGTTGGTTACAATGATGCCGCGCGCGTGCAGGGCTGCAATGTCGAGATGGTCGGTGCCCACGCTCACGGTGGCCACGACCTTCACGCAGTCGGGCAACTGGGCCACATCATCGTGGCGCAGCAGCAGGCCGGTGGAAATCAGGATCGCCTGCGGCTGGAAAGCGCGGGCACCCTCAAGCAGTTCGCGCGTTGTGAGTTTATGTTCTGGCACGCCAGATATGTTAAAACTCTGTTCAATACGCTGCATTACGGGAAGGGTCTGGCGCTGGGTCAGCAGAAGGCGGGGACGGGTGTCGGACATGGGGGATGGTTTCTCCTGCCAGATGGGTGCATGCGGGGGGCGATCATGCCCATGATTGCGTGCGAAAGGGTTATCCTAAGAACATGACGGGTCAAGAGACGGTTCCCATCACGCCGGACCTTATGCTGCGTGCCTACAGGGCGGGGCTGTTCCCCATGGCGCCCGATGCCCGTTCCGATGATCTGGACTGGTTCTACCCCGAAATGCGCGGCATCCTGCCGCTTGATGGCGGCTTTCATGTGCCACGCAGGCTCATGCGCACGGTGCTGTCGCAGCGGTTCGGGGTTACGGCCGACCATGACTTTCCCGCCGTGATGGATGGCTGCGCGGAACCCGCGCCGGGGCGCGAGAACACGTGGATCAACCCGCGCATCCGCACCCTGTTCTGCCAGCTTCACGCCATGGGGCATGCCCATAGCGTGGAGGTACGCCATGAGGGCCGCCTGGTGGGTGGGCTGTATGGCGTGGTCATAGGGCAGGCGTTTTTTGGCGAGAGCATGTTCAGCCGCATGCGTGATGCCTCGAAGGTGGCGCTGGTGCATCTGGTGGCCCGGCTGCGTCTTGGCGGCTTCACGCTGCTCGATACGCAGTTCGGCACGGCCCATCTTGCCGGGTTTGGCGGGATCGAGATCCCGGCTGACGACTATATGCGCCAGTTGGCCCGCGCGGTTGCGGGGCAGGCGGCATGGGTGGGTAATGATGAGGGCGCGCGGCTGCACGCTGCCCTGTTGGCCCTGCGGGGCGGGGCGGATGGGGCAGGCGGTTGACAGGGCGGTGCATGCGGGCTTCCGTCTGCGCAGATGAAAGGGAATATGTAATGAAGCATGCAACGGCCCGCCCGGCGCGGCGCGCGATGAACAGGCGCACGCGGCTGCCGGGCAGGGTGGCGCTTGTGGCGGTGGCGCTGTCCGCCACGGGCCTGTGCGCTGCACGGGCGCAGGACGGTGCGGGCGTGCATCCGCCGCTCACCCCCACCCGTGACGTGCAGGTGGACTATAACGTGCAGCCCGATGGCGTGCCCGAGCCCAAGCCGATACGCACATGGTTTGCCTATAATGGCGGGCTGATGCGAATCGACAGCCCGCAGGGCATGGGCGAGACGATCCTCAACCGCATGAGCCGCCAGGTCACCATCATCATCAATCCGCAGAAGGTGTACAGCCAGCTTGATGCCCGTTACGGCATCCGCAACCCCTTCCTGCTTGACCTGTCCATGACGTTCGCGCGCAAGGGCACGTCGAGCGTGGCGGGCGTTGCCTGCACGCAGTGGGATGTCACGACCGACCAGGGCAACGCCACCGCCTGCGTGACCGATGATGGCGTGGTGCTGCAGGAGATCGGGGTGGATGGCGATGGGCTGAAAGGCCGCCTGGAGGCGACGAAAGTGGTCTATGGCCCCATACCCGACAGCATGTTCCAGCCGCCCGAGGGCTACCGCAAGGTCGATCCGCCACCACCACCCGGCACGCCTGCCACCAGAGACAACAAGGGTGGCTGACCGGCCTGCCCGTTTTTTTCAAGGATTGCATGACGTGACACGGATTACCCCAGCCCTGGGCCGGACCGCCCTGCTGGCCTGCCTGCTTGTGGCGGGCGCAGGCCACGCGCGGGCTGCTGACGAGCCTTCATCCCCCTACGTCACCCCACAGAGCGATGTGGACGTGACCTACACCATCTACCCCCCGCATGACACGAGCCAGACCATGAGCCAGCGCATGCGGTGGTCGGCCAGCCGCATGATGCAGCGCGTCGATCCCGCCAATGCCACCACCTACATGATTACCGACTACCACGCGGGCACGCTGACGGTGGTGAACGCCGACCAGAAGATCAAGACCGTCATTCCTGCCCCCGGTGCGGCCAATGTGCAGATGGGCCAGCGCGCGCAGGGCAGCTGGCTGCGCACGGGTGTCTCGAAAGTGGCGGGCCTGCCCTGTGCCCTGTGGCAGACACAGGACACCGACCAGCGCTCCAGCGAGATCTGCTATACCGATGACGGCGTGATGCTTGAGGTCATCCGCGATGGCAAGGTCATGGTCGAGGCGACATCGGTCAACCACGCCACGCAGGATGCGAGCGTGTTCGAGACCCCGTCGGGGCTGAAGGAACTGCGCGCGGCCCATCCGTAACAGGCCGGTCCGCTTTATGGCACGAAAAGGGCGGACCCTGCCCGTAAATCGCCATGTCCATCCGGTCTAAACGGTTCTGGCGGGGCCATGTGCCCCACCGGAACACGACAGGATCAGGAAACAGGTCATGAAGAACATGGGGCGTATTGCAGCGGGGCTGACCCTTCTTGCCGCGATGGCAGTGGCGGCACCGCAGGCCCAGGCCCACGGGCGTGGCGCGGGCGATGCGTTTGCAGGCGGGCTGGTGGGAGGCCTGGTGGGCGGTATCGTTGGCGGTGCCATGGTTGATGCCTTTGGCCCGCCGCCACCCCCTCCGCCGCCAGTCTATTACCGTCCCCCGCCGCCGCCTCCGCCGGTGGCCTATTACGCCCCGCCGCCACCGCCCCCGCCGGGCGTCGTGGTCTATGGCCCATATGGCCCGCCGCGCCCGTATTACTGACCTGTAGCGCCAGCCTGTAGCGTCAGGGCCGTAATGGCCTTGCGCACGGCGGCCACATGGTTCGTGACCTTCACCTTGCGCCATGCCTGAACCAGGTGGCCGGTGGCATCGACAAGGAAGGTCGCGCGTTCGATGCCCATGTATTTGCGGCCATACATCGATTTTTCCACCCACACGCCATAGGCCTCGGTCACGCTTCCATCCGCGTCGGAGGCAAGCGGGAAGGTGAGGGCATGGTCGGCTGCAAATTTCTCGATGGCGGGCATGCCATCACGCGAGACGCCGATCACGCTTACACCGTCCTTGCGCAGGTCGGCCAGGGCGGCCTCGAATTCGCAGGCCTCCTTCGTGCAGCCCGATGTGTTGGCCTTGGGGTAGAAATACAGCACGAAGGGGTGACCCTGCTCGCCCTTGAGGCTGACCGTGCGGCCACCGCTTGCGGGCATGTCAAAATCGGGGACGGCGCTGCCGGGTTCGGGAAAAGGGATGGAAGCCTTGCTCATGACCTGCCTTGCTGCTCCGGGTGCGGGGGCCACGTCACGCGCTGGCCCCGGCGGGGTTGAAACGGGGGCGATCATGCAATGCTTCAGGCGGCGGGGGAACCTCTGCCATGCCCTTCTTCTCCGCCATCGGGCGCATCCGTGAGCACAATCAGCCTTTCGAACACGCCAGCGACATCATTGGCCATGCGGTCCATGCGGGCGAGCAGCCCCGCCGCATCGGCGGCGCCGACCTCGCCGGTCAGGATCTCGAGGCTTGCGGGTGCAATGGTATCAGGCACGTCATGGCCGCAGATGATGCGGATCAGCCCCTGCAATGCCCGCCAGAACAGATCGGCCCGGCGCAGCAGGCGGGCATCGGCCGTGCTGATTTCACCTGCCCGTGCCAGCCGCAGCAGCGCGGTGCGGGTGGACTGGCTGCGGCAGGCGGGCGAGGATGCAACAAGTTGCAGCCCCTGCGCCACGAATTCTACATCCATCAGCCCGCCCCGGCGGCGCTTGATGTCCCATGGGCTGGAGGCGGGGCGTTCGCGCGCGAGGCGTTCGCGCATGTGGCGCACGTCATGGAGTACCTGCGCGCGGGCCTGTGGCGTGCCGGGCGCGTGGCCAAGGGCCGTGGCGATGGCCGCACGCAGCGGGACTGCGATCACGGGCGGACCTGCCACCACCCGCGCGCGGGTCAGCGCCATGCGCTCCCATGTCCAGGCGGATTCGGCATGGTAGCGGCGGAAGGCGGAGAGCGAGACCGCCACCGGCCCCTTCGAGCCCGAGGGCCGCAGCCGCATGTCCACCTCATAGAGCGGGCCTTCGCGCCCCGGTGCGGTCAGGGCGGCGACAAAGGCATGCGCCAGCCGCACGTAATAGGTTCCGGCGGAAAGGGGGCGGGCACGCGGGCCATCGCCTGGGGTCACCACGCTCTCGACCACATCTTCGGGGTGGTCGAACACCACCATCAGGTCCAGGTCCGAGCCGGGCATCATCTCGCGCGAGCCAACCTTGCCGAGTGCGACCACCGCCACCGCGCCGCCGGGCACGGTGCCGTGGCGCTGGCGGTGCTCGGCGCTGACCACGCGCAGCAGGCCACGCATGACCGTCTCGGCCATGGCGGTGCGGGCACGGGCAGCGCGGTCCTCGCTCATGCGGTGCTCGAGGCGGGCGACGGACAGGCGGAACTCCTCGCCGCACACCAGTCCGCGCAGCACGGGCAGCACCTGCTCGGCCGATTGCGCCGCCGCCACCTGCCGCCGCGCCAGCACTGTCACCGTGCTGACCGCGCCGGGGCCGCCATCCATGTCAAGCAGGCCATCAAGTGCCGAGGGCGTCTCGGCCAGATGGTCGGCCAGGAAGGGCGCGCAGTCCAGCACGGTCACGATGCGGTGGATGAGGGCGGGATTGCGCTCGAGCAGCGACAGGAACTGCACCCCCGCCCACTGGCGCTCCAGCAGCGCATCGAAGCGGCGCAGCACGGCCAGCGGCTGCTGGCGGCGGCCCATCTCGGCCAGCAGGCCGGGCAGCAGGCGGCGCAGCAGCTTGCGCGCGCGGTCCGAGCGCAGGGCGCGCAGGCGGTTGCCCTCCCACCGGTTGAGAATGGCCAGCGCGTCGGTAATGTCGGCGGCGGGGAAGCCGTGCGCGCGCAGGCGGTCGGCGGCATCGGCATCCTCGGGCGCGATGGTGATGTCCTGTGGGCCGCTTTCGGCAAACTGCTGGTCAAAGATGCGGCGCGAGCGCTGCATGACCGCAAGCAGGCTGCCGGGCAGTTCATCGGGCGGGCCCATGTTCATGAAGGTGGCGAAGCGCGCGAATCCGTCCGCCGTGTCGGGCAGGCTGTGGGTCTGGTGGTCGAGGCGCATCTGCAGCCGGTGCTCGGCCTGGCGCAGCATGCGGTAGTTGCGGGCCAGTATTGCGGATTGCTCACGCGCCAGCAGGCCAGCCCGGCGCAGCCTGCGCAGTGCACCAAGCGTGGTGGGGTCGCGCAGCTCCGGCCGTCTGCCGCCCCAGACAAGCTGCAGGGCCTGGGCCACGAATTCCACCTCGCGGATGCCACCCTGCCCGAGCTTGACGTTCTGGCCCAGCAGCCAGCGCATGGCAGTGTCGGGGTTGCGGATATCTTCCGCGGGCAGGCTGTCCAGGTTGGCGTGGCCTGCGTTACGGTGGCGGTCGATGCGGGCTTTCATGTCATGCAGGTCATCAATTACCGCAAAATCCAGATGGCGGCGCCAGATGAACGGATGAATGGTCTTGAGAAAACGGCGCCCCGCCGTGATGTCGCCCGCAACGGGGCGGGCCTTGGTCATGGCCGCGCGCTCCCATGTGCGGCCCATGCTCTCGTAATACTGTATGGCGGCGGGAAACGACACGGCGGCGGGGGTGGCGCTCGGGTCGGGGCGCAGCCGCAGATCCATGCGGAAAACGTAACCATTTGCATCACGCGCTTCCATAAGCGTGACAAGATCGCTAGTCATGCGCACAAAGGTATGTCGCAGTTCCCCATTGCCGGGGTGACGGTCCGGGTCATACAGAATGATCAGGTCTATGTCCGAGGAGTAGTTCAGTTCCCGCGCGCCCAGCTTCCCCATTGCCAGAACCACGAAGCCGCTGCCCCGGCACGGGGTTTCGGGGTAACGCAGGCGCAGGCGCCCCGTCTCGTGCGCCTGGAGCAGCAGATGCCTGAGCGCTGCGTTCAGTGCATTCTCGGCCAGTTCGCTCAGTGCCAGGGTTACCTGCTCGAGCGACCATGCGCCCCCGATATCGGCCAGCGCTATGGCCAGCGCCGCCTGCCGCTTGGCCTCGCGCAGTTCGGCCATGATGTTGGCGCGGGGCGTGTCAGGCGGCAGGTCGTTAAGTGCAGCGAGGATGCGCCGCACGCAGGTATCCGCCCCTTCATGCACAAGGGTGGCGAAGGCTTCCGTATCGCGCAGGGCGAGGTCGGCCAGGTAGGGGCTGTTGCCTCCCACCGCATCGAGCATGGGCATGATGCCCGGTGTTGCCGCGAGGTCGGGCAGGCCTGCGCGCGCACACGCGTCGGACAGGTTCTCGCGCAGGATACGGGCCGCGCGCGGGTCGGCGGCCCGCGGCCATGTGCATCCCTGCCACGAGGGATGTGGCGCAGGCAGGGGCGGTATGGGCTGATCCATGGAGAAGTGTCCGGCAAGAGACTGGGAATGCACGCTTATTGGCGCGGGAGCGTAGCGTGGACGGTATGACGCAGGCAGGTCAAGCCTCGCCGCCGCCCGGCCCCGTGCCACCGCGCCCGAGCCGCGTGCGCCGTGCGGTGCTGGCCGCAGGCCGCGTGGTGGTGTGGCTGGTGCTGCTGTGCATTACGCTGCCTGCCGTGCTGCTGCTGGTGCTGACCATGCGCCTTTCGGCAGGCCCGCTTGAGGTTACGCCGGTGGTGCGCCTGTTCATGCCGCTGCCAGTGGCCCATGGGCGCCGGCATGAGGATATTATTGGCAGCCTGTCGGCCGAGCATGTGCGGCTGGGCTGGAATGCGATGCATGAGGGGCTGCGTGCGCCGTTCGTGATCTGGGTGGAGGATGTGCGCATTGCGCGGCGTGATGGCCACGTGGCCGATACGCTGCGCCGGGGCCGCATCACGCTCGACACCCCGGCGCTGGCGCATGGCGTCGTGCGCATTCTTGAGCTGTCGGTCTCGCATGGGCGGCTGCAGCTCGCGCGCAGCCATGAGGGCAAGATCGGCCTCGATCTCGGCCCGGACACGCCCTATCCCGGGCACAAGCCCGAAGAGCAATCCCCCCTCGATATGACCGCGCTGCGCCAGGCCGTGGTGTCGGATACGCATGTGCAGTTCACCGATCGCATGACCGGGCGCAACTGGCGGCTGGGCGAGGCGGATGCCCGGCTGAAAGTGGTGAACGATACCGGGCAGAAAGGGGTGGAGGGCGATGTCCGCCTCGGGCTGGAAGGCAATGGCGAGCGGCTGGTGCTGCACGGGCAGGGCACCCATGCCGGCCCCCGTCATGTGGACTGGACGCTGGTGCTCGACCCCATCAGCCCGGCGGCCTTCGCACCGGGGCAGAAGGAAGTCGCCCCGCTCGACCTGCCGGTGGGCGGACGGCTGCAGGTCGCTTTCCGCGATGGGGGGCAGGATCAGGGCTTTCTCATGCCGCGCGACTTCACGCTGCATCTTGATGCTGGCAACGGGCAGGTCACCACGCGCAAGGCCGGGCAGTTCCTGGTGGGCGAGGGGGTGGCCGATCTTGCCGGGTCGCTGGGGCCGGGACCGGCCAGCGCGCCGTTTGATGGCCCGCTGAAGGTGGCGCTGCGCAACCTTGAACTGCACCTGCGCGCGCCGGGCCATGCCGATGATGATGGCAGCGGCCCCACGCTGAACGCCACGGCGGCGCTGAGTGCCGCATCGCTGATGAAGCCTGCCCACGTGCAGCTTGATGTGGGCGCGCATGCGCGGGCGCTGGAGTTTGAAACGCTTGGTGCGTTCTGGCCGCCCGCCGCCATGAAAGGCGCGCGCCGGTGGGTGACCGAAAACATACCGCATGGTCATGTGCGGCAGTTGCAGGTCAATATGGGCCTGACCAGCCACAAGGGCTGGGGGGGAATGAATCTTGCCTCGCTGGGCGGCACGATCGATGCCGATACGATGGAACTGCACTGGCTCAGCCCCATTCCGCCGCTGCATGATATGGATGCCCATCTGACCTTTGATGGCCCCGATGAGATCATGATCCATTTCGGCCATGCGTACCAGCTGGTTGATCTCGCGGGGCGGCATGTCGATGCCACGGGCACCGGGCGTATCGAGGTCGGCCCCGGCTCCATGCGCATTACCGGCCTGAACGAGAAGGTGCAGGTCGGCGACATCAACGTGACCCTGCTTGGCAATGCGCGCGATGTGCTGGCGCTGCTGGCCGAGCCGCGGCTCAACGTGCTCTCTCGCCACCCCATGTCGTTCACGCATCCGTCGGGGCGGGCCAATGTGTCGCTGCACATAGCCCTGCCGCTTGATGCGCATGTGCGCCTCGACCAGATCGACCTGCGCAGCCATACCGATCTGGCACAGGTGCATCTGGGCAATGTGGTGGTGGGGCGCCCGCTCGATAATGGCGCGCTGGGCATCGATGCCACCACCAACGGCCTGCTTTTGCAGGGCACGGGCGTGCTGGCGGGCATTCCGTCAAGCGTGATCTACACCATGGACTTCCGCAGCGGGCCGATGGTCCATGCGGTGGAAAGTGCCAGCCTGCAGGGCCATGTCACGCCGGAGGGGGTGAAGCGGGCCGGATTCGAGATGGGCGAGCATTTCTCGGGCAGCGCCCTGCTTGATGTGGATTACGACCGCTACGTGGGCGGCAAGGCGCAGGTGAATATCGACCTTGATCTTGATCGCGCGGCGCTGGCCATCCCCATCTGGTCCAAGAAGGTGGGGCAGGAGGCCAATGCCTCGGTTGAGCTTGACCTCGACCACGGGCAGATCGCGGGCATCGAGAACATGCGCGCCGTCGGCCCCGACCTGCTGATTGATGGCCATGCCGAGACCTCGGGCGGGGTAACGCGCCGCCTCGTGCTGCGGGGCTTTCGTATCGGGCGTTCGGTGGGCAATGCCTCGGTGCTGCTGCCGCAGCGCGAGAGCGACCCCATTGGCGTGAATGTGGCGGCGAAGGTGCTTGACCTCTCGCCGCTGGTCTCGTTCCAGACCGCGCCTGACAGTTCGGCGGCGACCAAGGTGGCCGCCCATCAGGGCGATAGCGGCGGCTACCACATGCCTGAAATGGCGACCGGGCGCGTCAACGGTCCGCCGGGCCGCCGGTGGGACCTGAACGTCGATGCCCGCACCCTGTATTACGGCCCCACCGATACGCTGACCAACGTGCACAGCCACCTTGAAACCAATGGCGTGCGCCTGACCCGTGGCGTGCTGACGGTGGAAGGCCCGGTGCCCGCGCAGGCGCACCTGACCCAGCAGGGCAATGCCCGCCTGCTTGACGTGCATGTGGCAAGCCTGGGCGACCTGCTGCATGACATGAAGGTGACCGACGAGATGCAGGGGGGTGTGACCGACATCACCGGGCAGTTTGATGACAGTTCGGCCACGGCTCCCTTCTCGGGCACGGTGCATATGGGGCCGTTCAAGCTGCGCAACGTGCCCGCCATTGTCAGGCTGGCCAATAACGCCTCGATCTATGGCTGGCTGCGCGCGCCGCATGCGCCGGGCATGCAGATCGAGCAGCTCAACGCGCCCGTGAAGATGGATGAAGGCAACATCCATATCTCTGACGGGCTGGTCAGCAACGCATCCCTCGGGGCCACGGTGTCAGGTGAGGTGAACCTGGAGAAGAAGACCCTCAACCTTGATGGCACCATCATCCCCGCCTTTGCGGTCAATGCCGCACCCGGCCACCTGCCTGGCCTGCTGGGCTGGCTGTTCAGCCCGGAGAAGAATGGCGGCGTGCTGTCGGCCACCTATCAGGTGACCGGACCGATGGGTAATCCAGCTGTGCATGTGAACCCCTATGCCATGCTGCTGCCCGGCTTCCTGCGCAACCTCATGCATGTGCATTGAGCTCACGGGGAAAAGCTTCAAAAAAAAGCCGCCTTTTTTGTAAAAAGGCGGCACCCAGAAACTTTTATCTTTTATTTTGATTTCAGTCTTCTGGCGTAATGCGGTCATGGCCGGGCAGCACGAACAGCACGGTCAGAAGCGAGCAGGCGATGCAGCCGGTCACATACCAGTAGAACAGCCCTTCATGCCCGATCTGCTTGAACCACAGCGCCACATATTCCGCCGTGCCGCCAAACACCGATACGGTCAGCGCATAGGGTAGTGCCACGCCAAGCGCGCGCACGCGAGTGGGGAAGAGTTCGGCCTTCACCACCGCGTTGATCGACGTGTAGCCCGAAATACCGATCAGTGCCGCCGTAACCAGGCCAAAGGCAGCCAGCGGCGAATGTACGGTGGAAATGGCCTCCATGAGCGGCACGGTACCAAGGCAGCCGATCACGCCAAAGGACAGCAGCAGCCGCCTGCGGCCCACCCGGTCTGACAGCGCGCCAAAGGCGGGCTGGATCAGCGCGAACACGAAGAGCGATGCAGTGGAGACCAGCGTGGACTGCTCCTTGGCCAGCCCCGCCGTGTTGACCAGATATTTCTGCATGTAGATGGTGAAAGTATAGAACGCCACCGTGCCACCAAGCGTCAGGCCGCACACGCCCAGCACCTCGCGCGGGTGGTGCAGCAGCACGCGCAGGCCGCCATGGGCGTTCCTGTCCTTGGTGGCGGCGCTGAACTGTTCGCTCTCGGCCATGCCACGGCGGAACCACAGGATGGACAGTGCCAGCAGCGCACCAATGCCAAACGGTACCCGCCAGCCCCATGTGCCAAGCTGTGCCGGGCTGAGCAGCACGAACTGCAGTGCGAGCAGCACCACAAGGGCCAGCAACTGCCCCATCACCAGCGTGACATACTGGAAGCTGGCATAAAACCCGCGCTGGGCCGGGGGCGCAATTTCGGACAGATAGGTCGCACTCGCCCCATATTCCCCACCAAGGCTCAGCCCCTGCAACAGGCGGGCGAGCAGCAGCACGGAGGGGGCGGCAAGCCCGATCTGCTCATAGGTCGGGCACAGGGCAATGGCGAGCGAGCCCGCGCACATGGCAATGATTGACACGCTGAGTGCGGCCCGCCTGCCATGGCGGTCGGCCATGAGCCCCATCAGCCAGCCGCCTACCGGGCGCATCAGGAAGCCGATGGCAAACACCGCCGCACTGCGCAGCAACTCGCTCGTGGGGTTGCCGGGCGGGAAGAACGAATGGGCAAAATACATGGAAAATGCTGCATAGACGTACCAATCGTAATATTCGATCAGATTGCCCGATGAACCCGCAACAATGCTTCGTATTCTCTGCGCGGTGGTCAGTGCGCCGGTCTGGGGCTTGAAAACAGGCATGGTATGAACCCTATGGACGCAAATGGAGAGGCGAAAAGGAAAGCGGGGCGTCAGTGAATGGTAGGCCGGGGCTGGTCTTCAGCGCCAAGGACGGGTGTATCGGCCTGCGCATCGCTGATCCGCCCCGACAGGGCGGCGGCAAGGCGTTGTGTATCGAGCGCGCCCTCCCACCGGGCCAGCACGATGGTCGCCACCGCATTGCCGATGATGTTGGTCAGTGACCGACATTCGGACATGAACCGGTCAATGCCCAAAATCAGCCCCATCCCCGCCACCGGCACGTCAGGCACCACCGCCAGTGTTGCCGCAAGGGTAACGAAACCGGCCCCCGTAACACCTGCCGCCCCCTTGGAACTGATCATGGCCACCAGCAGCAGGCTGAGCTGCTGGCCCAGCCCCAGATGCACGTCGGTCGCCTGGGCAATGAACAGGGCCGAGAGTGACATGTAGATGTTGGTGCCATCAAGGTTGAAGGAATAACCCATCGGCACCACAAGCCCGACCACGGAAGGCGCGCAGCCTGCGTTTTCGAGCCGGGTCATGAGGGTGGGCAGGGCGGATTCAGAGGAACTCGTGCCCAGCACGATCAGCAGTTCCTCGCGCAAGTAGCGCAGCAGCGGCAGGATGCGAAACCCGTTCCACCGCGCCACAACCCCAAGAATGACCAGCACGAACAGGGCGGAGGTGGCATAGAATGTGGCCACCAGGAAGAAAAGATGCAGCACCGCGCCAATGCCAAAGCGGCCGATGGTGAAGGCCATTGCGCCGAGTGCCCCGATGGGGGCTGCGTACATGACCAGCCGCACCACGCCAAACACCAGCTGCGTCAGCTGCTTGAGCAGGGTCAGGATGGCGTGGCCCCTGCTGCCCATGCGCGACAGGCTGATGCTGAACAGGATGGCAACGAGCAGCACCTGCAATATGTCGCCCGACACGAAGGCGCTGACTACCGTATCGGGGATGATGTTGAGCAGGAAATCGCTGAACGAATGCGCCTGCGCCTTTGCCGTGTAGGCGGCCACCGCGTGCGCATCCAGCGTTGCGGGGCTGGCGTGGATATGCGCGCCCGGCTGCACCACGTTGGCTACGATCATGCCGACCACCAGCGCAAGCGAGGAGAATGCGAGGAAATAGACCATCGCCTTGCCCGCAAGCCTGCCCGCCTGCCCAAGGTCGGACAGGCCCGCAACGCCCGTCACGACCGTAAGGAAGATCACCGGCGGGATCACCATCTTGACCAGGCGGATGAAGCCATCCCCCAGCGGTTTGAGGGCCACCGCCGCATGCGGGCAGAAATGCCCCAGCGCAATGCCCGCCACCACCGCGATGATCACCTGCGCATACAGGCTGGTGAACAGGGATCTGCCGCGCGCGGGCTGGCCCTGCGGGCAGGTCGGCGTTGGCTTGGGCATGGTAAGGCGGGTCCTTGGGGTCGGGTCGGTTCTATGTGCCGCAAACGGGCGGAGTGGCGGCATGCCGGGGGCACGCTAGTGGGTTTTGGCGCGGCGCGAACCTGAAAATCAGGTGAGATGCAGATCGTTTCGGTCGGTGCATATCATCGGTTGCCAGATATTCCAAAAAAACATGATGACTTTACATCAGGCACATGACAGGGCACGGTCATGGTTTGTTCTTTGTTGTGGGAAGTCCGTGCATCATGGCTGATCTGTCCGCGTCGCCCGTTATCTGGATCGGGCTGCTATGCGCCGTCATATCGTGCCTGATGTCGTTTATCGTGCTGCGCAGGCTGTCTTTCATGGGGGCTGGGCAGGATGCGGAACTGCTCGGGCGGCTGTGCGTGATGATGGAGCGTGAGACCGCCGCCCGCATGGCCGAGAACGAAGCCCAGCGCGCCCGCATGGCCGAGATCGAGCGCGCGCTCTCCAACCGCTTCGACCAGCGCCACCAGGAACTGACCGAGACCTTCAACCGCATTGCCCGCATGATGGGCCGCGACCTGTCCGAGATGCGCGTGACGCAGTCGGAATCCCTGCGCGAGATGGCGGAGGAGGGACGGCGCAACAGCGATGAACTGCGCGCCGCCGTAAACGAGCGCCTGCACGAGGCGGTGGAAAAGCAGATGCAGACCTCCTTCCAGCGTGTGCTCGAGCAGATTGGCGCGATGCAGAAGGCGATGGGCGAGGTCTCGGCCATGACCGCGCAGGTGGGCGACCTCAAGCGACTGTTCTCCAACGTCAAGACCCGTGGCGGCTGGGGCGAGGCGCAACTGCGCACCATTCTCGATGACGTGCTGCCCGCAGG
Source organism: Komagataeibacter xylinus (assembly GCF_009834365.1). NCBI lineage: Bacteria > Pseudomonadati > Pseudomonadota > Alphaproteobacteria > Acetobacterales > Acetobacteraceae > Komagataeibacter > Komagataeibacter xylinus. The sequence continues at coordinate 2,079,498 of NZ_CP041348.1, forward strand.
CAGCTACGACACCAACCGCCGCCTGCGCGATGACAGCCGCGAGGTGGTGGAATTTGCCGTGCGCATGCCAGTGCGCGCCACCGTACCGCCGGTGCTGGCCATTGATTCCAAATTTCCGACCGAGGCCTATGAGCGCCTGTTGCAGGCGGTGGAGGACTGCAACCCCGATGCCGAGCGCGCCGCCCGCCGCGCGCTTGAAACCACGCTGCGCATCGAGGCCCGCAAGATCGCCACCAAATACATCGTGCCGCCCGTTACGGTGGAATTCGCGGTGCTGTACCTGCCCACCGACGGGCTGTATGCCGAGGTGGCGCGGATTCCGGGCCTGCTTGATGAAATCGGGCGCACCTACCGCGTGATCGTGATGGGGCCGGGGCTGATGCCCGCCATGCTGCGCACCATCCACCTTGGATATGTCACGCTCGCCCTTGAACGCCGCACCGATGACATTGCCCGCCTGCTGGGTGCCACACGACAGGAAATGCTGCGCATGGATGGCGTGCTGGAAAAACTGGCCCGCAATGCATCCGCCATGTCATCCTCCATTGACGAGGCGCGTCGCCGCACGGGGCTTGTCAGCCGCAGGCTGCGCGAACTTGATATCGATACGCAGGATGCGGCCGCACCCGATTCATCCACCATGCCTCCTGACCCGGACGCGCAGGGCGACATGACGGCGCGATGGGGGCACGAAGGTGCTGCCTCTCGCTGAAATTGATTTTAATTGGCCGTATTTTGCTGCACGCGGCATAAGGGGCAGGTGATGAATGTTCCGTCTGAAAATCTGCCGCCTGATCCCATGCCCACGGTGCCCCGGCCCGAGGCTACGCCGCGCGTGCTGCTGGTGGAGGATGATGGCAAGATCGCGCAGGAAGTGATTGAGGAACTGGAAAGCCGGCACTTCGTGGTGCAGCACGAGTTCTCGGGGGCGGCGGGGCTGTCCATGGGGCTGAACGCGCATTTCGATGTGATGATCGTTGACCGCATGCTGCCCGAACTCGATGGCCTGACGCTGATCGAGACCCTGCGCGAGCGGCAGGTGTATGTGCCGGTGCTGGTGCTTTCTGCCCTTTCGGCGGTGGATGACCGGGTGAGCGGCCTCAAGGCGGGGGGCGATGACTACCTGACCAAGCCGTTCGCCATGGAGGAGCTTGCCGCCCGCCTTGAGGCCCTGCTGCGCCGCCCCGATACCTCGCGCCACACCATGCTGCGCGCAGGCCCGCTGGAGATGGACCTCATCACCCGCACCGTTCGGCGCGATGGCGTGCTGATCGACCTGCTGCCGCGTGAGTTCCGGCTGCTCGAATACCTCATGCGCCGCCCCAACCAGGTGCTCACGCGCAACATGCTGCTCGAGGATGTGTGGAATTACCGCTTCATTCCCCAGACCAATCTCGTGGATGTGCATATCGGCAAGCTGCGCCGCAAAATTGACGAAACGGGCCGGCCGCCCCTGATCCAGAGCATCCGCGGCGCGGGGTTCATGCTGCGTGTTTCGTAACGAGCTGTTCCGCACCGCCACCTTTCGCCTCACGCTGGCGGTGGTGGCGGCGATGATCGGCTCGGCGGCGCTGCAGTTCTTTTTTGGCTACAGCCAGGCCAGCGTGTTCGAGGCCAAGCGCTCCGACCTGCTCCTGCTGCGCGAGGCGGGCATCCTGCAGCGCGAAACACCTGCGGCGCTGGAGCAGCAGGTACGCGACCGCGCCACCGATGACCTGCGCATCATCATGAACGCCACCACCCTGTTCGATGCCGGGCAGCACTATATCGTGGGTGACCTGCATAGCTGGCCCACGGGGCTTGTGGCCGACGGGCGTGTGCACGTCATAGCCCCCGAGGCTACGGGGGGCAGTTCGGCCACCGTGCTGCGCATGGTGGCCGTGAGCGTGCCCGGCGGGCGCTACCTGGTGCTGGGGCGCAGCCGGCAGATGCGCACCGAACTGCGGCTGATGATGCGGCATTCCATGCTGGTCTCGATCGTACCGACCGTGCTGTTCGCGCTCATTACCGGCATCATCCTCAGCCACCGCGCCCTCTCGCGCGTCAAGGACATGCATGAGGCGATCGACCGCATCATGGAGGGTGACCTGCACGAACGCCTGCCCGCGGGACGGCAGAATGATGATCTCCAGCGCCTTGCGGGCAGCGTCAACCGCATGCTCGACCGCCTTGAGCAGCTGCTTGATGAAATACGCGACGTGGGCAACGACATCGCCCACGACCTGCGCACGCCGCTCGCCCGCGTGCGCGCCCGTCTTGATCGCGCGCTCAATGCCGACCATTCGGCAGAGGCGCTGCGTAATGTCATTGCCCGCACCATTGATGACCTTGACCAGTCCTTTGCCATCATCACCGCGCTGCTGCGCATAGGCGAGATCGAGAACGGGCGCAGGCGGGCCGGATTCGGCACGGTGGACCTTGATGCGCTGGTGGCCGATATTGTCGATCTGTATGAACCCATAGCCGAAACCAAGGGCATCATCCTGGCCTGTGCCGCCCGTGAGGTGCCGATCAAGGTGCAGGGCGACCGCGACCTCCTGATCGAGGTACTGGCCAACCTGGTGGACAATGCCATCAAATTCACCCCCGCTGGCGGCCGGGTTGAAATTCATACCGCCATGGACGGGGAGTGCGCCCTGCTGCAGGTAAGCGATACGGGCATCGGCATCCCGGCAGCCGAGCGCAAGGCGGTGACAGGGCGTTTCTACCGCTCGGACAAGAGCCGCCACATTCCTGGATCAGGGCTGGGGCTTAGCCTGGTCTCCGCCATTGTGGCGCTGCATCATGCGCAGCTCGACATTACGCCCACGCGTGTGCACGAGCGGCTGCCCGGTGTCACCATGAACATAATTTTTCCGCCTTTTTGTGTGGTGCAGGCCGGAAACTAAATTGAAATTTCATTTGCCACCTGACGCACCCCCATTAACACCGAATGGACAGACGGGGAGACGAGAGATGCAAGAACACCACCTGTCCCGGCCCGGAGCGCCCTGCACGCGCTTCATGAGCCCGGGCCTGCCGACAGGGCAGGGGGCAACAGGTCGCGCATGAACGGTATTGTCGTTACCGCGCTCAAGCGGCCCTATACTTTTGTTGTCCTGTCCATTCTCATCGTCGTGTTCGGTGTCCGTGGCCTGCTCCGCACGCCAACCGATGTCTTCCCCAGCATCAACATCCCCGTGGTGGCGATCTGCTGGACCTATACCGGCCTCATGCCCGAAGACATGTCCGGCCGCGTGGTCTATTATTACGAGCGCGCCCTGACCGCCACGGTCAACAATATCGAACATATCGAGAGCCAGTCCTATTACGGGCGTGGCATCGTCAAGGTGTTCTTCCAGCCCGGCACCAATACCGCCGTGGCGCAGACGCAGATCACCGCCGTCTCCCAGACCGTCATCAAGCAGATGCCCGCGGGCATGACGCCGCCGCTGGTGCTGACCTACAATGCCTCGTCCGTGCCGGTGCTGACGTTGCAGGTTTCATCGGATTCCATGACGGCGTCGCAGATCTACGACATGTCCTCCAACCTGATCCGGCCAGCGCTGGTCTCGGTCGCGGGGGCGGCCATCCCCAACCCCTATGGTGGCCAGCCGGGCAACATCATGGTCGATCTCGACCAGAGCAAGCTGCTCGCCCACGGGCTTTCGGCCACTGATATCGGCAATGCGCTGAGCAAGCAGAACATCGTGCTGCCAGCAGGCGACCAGCAGATCGGCGCGTTTGACTGGATGGTGCAGACCAACGCCTCGCCTGAGGAGATCGCCAGTTTCAACAACATGCCCATCAAGCAGGAGGGTAATTCCGTCGTCTACCTGCGCGATGTGGCATGGGTGCATGCAGGCGGGCCACCCCAGACCAACATGGTGCTGGTCAAGGGCCACCAGGCGGTGCTGATCGTGATCATGAAGAGCGGCGATGCCTCGACGCTCTCGGTGGTGAGCGGGATCAAGGCGTTGCTGCCCTCCATCGTGCGTACGCTGCCGCCCGGCGTTGATATTACCGTGCTGGGCGATGCCTCGACCTTCGTGAAGGAGGCGGTGCGCGACGTGGTGCAGGAAATGGGCACCGCAGCATTGCTGACCAGTCTTGTCGTGCTGCTGTTCCTCGGCTCGTGGCGATCGACCGTGATCATCGCCACCTCCATCCCGCTGGCCATGCTGTGCTCGGTCGTGGGGCTGGGGGCTGCGGGCCAGACCATCAACGTCATGACCCTCGGCGGCCTTGCGCTGGCCGTGGGTATTCTGGTGGATGATGCGACAGTGATGATCGAGAACATCGACGCGCATCTGGAAATGGAGAAGGATCTGGAAACGGCCATCATCGATGCCGCCAACCAGATCGTCATTCCCACCTTCGTCTCGACATTATGCATCTGTATCGTGTGGATGCCGCTGTTCCAGCTCACGGGCGTTGCGGGCTGGCTGTTCATGCCCATGGCGGAAGCCATCATCTTCGCCATGATCGCGTCGTTCATCCTGTCGCGCACACTGGTGCCGACCATGGCCAAATACATGCTCGCAGCCCAGGTCGCGGCGCATGCCAAGGCCAAGGCGGAGGGCGGGCATCATGAGCCGACCAATATCTTTGGTCGCTTCCAGCAGGGTTTCGAGCGCCGTTTCGTCACCTTCCGCAATCGCTACAGGGCGCTGCTTGAGCACCTGCTGCTTATCCGCGGGCGCTTCGTGCCGATCTTTGGCATCGGGGCGTTTGCCTCGCTGGGCCTGCTGCTGTTTGCCGGGCAGGACTTCTTCCCCGAGATCAATTCCAATGCGCTCGCCATTCACATGCGCGCGCCCATGGGCACCAAGATTGCAGAAGCCGGCAAGATCGCCATGCTGGTCAATGGCGAGATCGAACGCCTGCTGCCCGGTCAGGTCGAGGGCATTGTCAATAACTGCGGCCTGCCGTTCAGCCCGCTCAACCAGGCCTTCATCCCCACGCCCACTGTCGGCGCACAGGACTGTGACCTGACCGTAACGCTGAAGGACGATGAAGCGCCGGTGGCGAAGTTCCGCGGCATCCTGCGCAAGGGGCTGGCCGAGAAATTCCCCGGCACCGACATCACCTTCATGCCTGCCGACCTGACCGCCAAGATCCTGAATTTCGGGCTGCCTGCGCCGCTCGACGTGCAGGTCTCGGGGCGCAACCTGTATGACAATTTCGATTTTGCCGAGAAGCTGGCCGAGAAGCTTCGCCATGTCACCGGCATTGCCGACGTGTCGGTGCAGGAGCCGCTGAACACGCCCACGCTGCGCGTCAATGCGCGCCGCACCTACGCGCTGGGCACGGGGCTGACGGAATCGGATGTGGCCAATAACGCGCTTGCAGTGCTGTCGGGCAGCGGGCAGGTGGCGCCAACCTACTGGCTCGACCCCAAGACCGGGGTCTCGCACCTGGTCGATATCCAGACGCCGCTGCAGTTCCTGCAGACCATGAACGACCTCGAGACCATTCCCATCGACAAGGGCGATGGCAACCCGTCCGACAAAGCACCGCAGATTCTTGGCGGCCTGAGCCAGATCGTGCAGACCGGCACGCCGGGCGAGGTGTCGCACTACAACATCATGCCCGTGTTCAACATCTATGCCTCGAACGAGGGGCTGGACCTTGGCGCCGTCTCGCGTGAGGTCGAGCGCGTGGTGGATGAAACCCGCAAGGAACTGCCGCAGGGCTCGAGCCTGACCATCTACGGCCAGGCCTCGACCATGAACGGGGCCTATACCCAGCTGATCGGCGGCCTCGCGATGTCGATTTTGCTGGTGTACCTGATCATTGTCGTCAACTTCCAGTCGTGGCTTGACCCGTTCATCATCATCACAGCACTCCCCGGCGCACTTGGCGGCATTGCGTGGGCGCTGTTCCTCACGCACACGGCGCTGTCGGTTCCGGCGCTGACGGGGGCGATCATGTGCATGGGCACGGCCACGGCCAACTCCATCCTTGTCGTGTCGTTTGCGCGTGAGCGGATGGATGTGCATGGCGATGCGGTGAAAGCCGCGATCGAGGCGGGCTACGAGCGTATCCGCCCGGTGCTGATGACGGCTTCGGCCATGATCATCGGCATGCTGCCCATGTCGCTGAGCAATTCACAGAATGCGCCGCTCGGGCGTGCGGTGATGGGGGGGCTGCTGGTGGCCACCTGCGCCACGCTGCTGTTCGTGCCGTGCGTGTTTGCGCTGATCCATTCCAGAAAGTCCAAGAAAGCCGCCGTCGGCGAAGGAGAACACGCATGACCGCCTCAGGGGAAAACCAGACGCCGCGCATGTCCAGGCGTGGGCGGCTGTACGTGACCCTTGGCGGGGTTGTGGTGGCTGCCATCGTTGCCGGGGGCATTCTTGAGCGGCGCATCCATGTCTCCAACCTCAGGGAGGCGGCGCAGGATGCCGCCATCCCGCGCGTGCAGGTCATCACGGCTGAAAAAGGCCCCACCACCCGCACGCTCGACCTGCCGGGCAACATCTCGGCATGGTACCAGGCGCCGATCTATGCGCAGGTCTCGGGCTATGTGCAGATGTGGTACAAGGATATCGGCGCCAAGGTGAAGGCTGGCGAGATTCTCGCCACCATCGATACGCCGGGCCTTGATGCGCAATACGCGGCTTCAAAAGCCAATTTCGATGTGGCGATGGCGCGTTACCGCCTTGCACAGATCACGGCCAAGCGCTGGCGCGCGCTGCAGGGCACGCAGGCCGTCTCGCAGCAGGAGGTGGACGTGCAGGCCGCCGATGCCGAGGCGCGTCAGGCCGAGGTGGAGGCCGCCCGCCACGAAGTCTCGCGCTATGCGGCCCTGATCGGGTTCAAGCAGCTTGTCGCCCCCTTTGATGGCGTGGTCACCACCCGCCTTGCCGATGTGGGCGACTACGTGAACGCGGGCGGCGGCGATGTTTCCTCACGCGGCACGGCCACCGAGCTGTTCAGCGTGGCCGATGTGCACCGTATGCGCGTGTTCGTATCCGTGCCGCAGGATTATGCCGATATCATCAGCCCCAAGCTCGAGGGTGATGTGTCGGTGCCGCAATATCCTGGCCGGGTGTTCAAGGCCAAGTTCCTCGCCACCGCCAAGGCGTTCAACGCAGGCACCCGCACCGTGACCACCGAACTGGTGGTCGATAATGACAAGCGCGAGCTGTGGCCGGATTCTTACGCCAATGTACACTTTGTCGCACCCGGCGATCCCGATATCCTGATAGTGCCTGAAGGCGCGCTCGTATTCCGCGCGCAGGGCATGCAGGTGGCGATCGTGGACAAGGACGACCGCATCCGCCTGCGCAACGTAACGGTGGGGACGAACCTGGGTACCAAAGTGCAGATTCTGGCGGGCATCGGCCCGCAGGACCGGATTGTGAACAACCCCTCGGCAGGGCTGCTGGAAGGCCAGAAGGTCTATCTGGTCGGGTCAACGCCCGGCTATAACGACGCTGGCGCCACGGCGTCGACCGCCGTGGGCAAGGGAGATGACGTGCGGGCCATGCCAGCAGGAGACAGCAGTGCAAGTGACGCGGGAGTGCGTCAATGAGTGCAGCGCCGCGCAGCCGGTCACGCCATATCCTGTCCCGTCGCATGCTTTCGCGCCGTATGCTTTCTCTGGCCGGATGCGCCGCCCTTGCGGGCAGCCTGGCCGGGTGCGTGGATCTGGCGCCCAAATACCGCCACGAGCATTATCTTCTGCCCGATAACTGGAAGGGCGACAGCCTGATGCAGTACGGCACGCCGCAGGATGGCGCGCCGCGTGGGGACTGGTGGAGCGTCTTCAACGACTCCACCCTCGATGACCTCGAGGACCGCGCCAGCCGCATGAACCCCAACCTGCAGGCCGATGCGGAAACCTTCACCCAGGCGCGTGACATCGCCGCCGAGGCGCAATCCAACCTGTATCCGCAGATATCGGGCAACGCCGGGGCGTCGAACAACCAGGCCTCCAATCACAGGCTGTGGCGTGGCATGGGCTCGACAGGGCCGATCTACATGTCATCCGAGCAGTACAGCGCCACGGCGCGCTGGGAGCCGGATTTCTGGTCGGCCATCCGTAACCGCAGGCGGGTGCAGCAGCGCATGGCGCAGGCGGCAGCGGCAGATTTTGCGGTGGCCCGGCTGAGCATCCAGTCAGAGCTGGCCAATGACTACATGCAACTGCGCGGCATGGACGCGCAGCACGCCGTCTATCTCGACTCGATCCGCTACTACCAGACCGCCGTGCAGATTACGAAAATGCGGCAGGCGGGCGCGATCGCGGCAGGCATTGACGTGTCGCGCGCACAGACACAGCTTTCCTCTACCCAGGCGGCCGATACCGACCTGCAGGCCCATCGCGCGGTGATGGAGCATGCCATTGCCATCCTGTGCAACGTGGCGCCTTCCAGCTTCCATATCGCGCCGCGTGCGCAGATCAGCTTCCCCAAGGTAAAGACTCCGGTAGGCCTGCCCTCGACCCTGCTGGAGCGGCGGCCCGACATTGCCAGCGCCGAGCGGCACATGGCGGCGGCCAACCGGGCCATCGGCATTTCACGCGCGGCGTTTTATCCGCACGTGACCTTTAGCGCGATGGCCGGCTTCATGGATAACGGCTTCACGCTCGATAAGATCGCCAACGGCATGTACAATTATGCCGCCCAGGCGGTGCTGCCACTGTTCCAGGGGGGGCTGCGGCGTGCGGAGCTGCAACGCAACTGGTCGCAGTACCGGCAGTCCGAAGACCAGTACCGCGCCACCGTGCTCGATGCCTTCAAGGACGTTGAAGACGGGCTGAGCATGACGCATGACCTCAATATCGAGGCAGGCCAGCAGGCCGAGGCCGTGCAGGCCTCCATGCGCACGCAGAACATGACAATGCAGCTCTATACCGGTGGCCTGACCAATTACCTTGATGTGGTGGTGGCGCAGGTTGCGGCCCTTCAGGCCCGTATTGCCGAGGTGCAGGTCGAGACCCGCTACATGCAGGCGCAGGTGGAACTCATCCGCTCGCTCGGTGGCGGCTGGAGCACGGCCGAGCTGCCCAATAACAAGCAGATCCGCCCGTTTGATGTCATGCAGTATAACCATCTGCGCATGCCCAAGGCTGTCAGCGGGGTCAGCGTCGATAACGGCCCCGAGTCCTTTGACCTGTCCGGCAGCGGATTTCATGACAAAGACTTGACAGGCACCCCAAAACAGCGGTAGGTGCGCGCCTCTTATCGGAACGCGGGAGGTCGCCCGCCCTGTCCATGCGGGCAGACGGGTGGCCACCAGAACCGCGGTCCGGGTGAAACAGTCAGGAGCCCCGGATATGGCCAAAAAAATCGTTGGCTACATCAAGCTGCAAATCCCCGCCGGCAAGGCGAATCCGTCACCGCCGGTTGGTCCGGCACTCGGTCAGCGCGGCCTGAACATCATGCAGTTCTGCAAGGAGTTCAACGCCAAGACGCAGGGCCTCGAGCCCGGCATGCCGATCCCGGTCGTGATTACCGCCTATGCCGACCGTACGTTCAGCTTCATTACCAAGACCCCGCCGAACACCTACTTCCTGATGAAGGCTGCCAAGATCTCCAAGGGCAGCTCGACCGTAGGCAAGGCTGCGAGCGTTGGTAAGGTGACCATTGCGCAGCTGCGCGAGATTGCCGAGACGAAGCAGAAAGACATGAACGCCAACGACATCGACGGCGCCGTGCGCATGCTGGCAGGTTCTGCCCGCTCCATGGGCCTCGACGTGGTGGAGGGCTGATTACAATGGCAAAGAACAAGCGTCTGACCGCAGCCCGCGCCGCAGTCGATTCCACCAAGCAGTATGGCCTCGATGAGGCGATCAGCCTGATCAAGAACAACGCCAAGGCGAAGTTCGACGAGACGGTCGAGATCTCCATGAACCTCGGCATCGACCCGCGTCATGCCGACCAGATGGTCCGTGGCCTGCTGTCCCTGCCCAACGGCACGGGCAAGACCCTGCGCGTTGGCGTATTCGCCCGTGGCCCCAAGGCCGAGGAAGCGAAGGCAGCCGGTGCCGACGTGGTTGGCGCGGAAGACCTCGCCGAGAAGGTGCAGGCTGGCGAGATCAACTTCGACCGCTGCATTGCGACGCCGGACATGATGGCGCTCGTGGGCCGTCTGGGCAAGATCCTCGGCCCGCGTGGCCTGATGCCCAACCCCAAGCTGGGCACCGTGACCATGGACGTGAAGGGCGCGGTCTCCGCAGCCAAGTCCGGCCAGGTTGAATACCGCGCTGAAAAGGCCGGTATCGTGCATGCAGGCGTTGGCAAGGCTTCGTTTGACGAATCCAAGCTTGCCGAGAACATCCGCGCCTTCGTGGATGCCGTGCAGAAGGCCCGCCCCACGGGTGCCAAGGGCACATACGTGAAGAAGATCGCCCTGTCCTCCACCATGGGGCCGGGTGTTACGGTTGATGTCGCCGCTTTCACGGCTGGCTGATTAACCAAGGAATGACCCTTTCCCGCTAAGGGGGAGGGGACAGGGGCTGGCGGCCTGGCCGCCAGTTTCCGAACCTGTCCATGACCGGATGTGGCGCAAGCCTTGATGGCCCTGAAAAGGGCCGCAGCCGGAAGACGGGGATTGCCGGATCGGGGCGAAAGCCCACACTGGTTGTTCCGTTAAAAGGACAGGCGAACCGGGATGACGCCGGCCTGTCGGCGCATCCCCAGGGTAAACCCTACCTGCTGGCCCTGGCTGGCAGGTGATGATGGAGACGGGATTTGGACCGTACGGAGAAGCGGGAGTTTGTTGCCTCCCTCGCAGCCGTGTTCGCTGAAACGTCCATGGTCATTGTCACCCGTAATGACGGGCTGAGCGTGGCTGATGTGACGGACCTTCGGCGTCGCGTGCGTGCGGCTGGAGCTACACACAAGGTCGCGAAGAACCGGCTGGCCTCTCTCGCCCTGGCAGGGACCCAGTTCGAAGGCATCAAGCCGCTGCTTAAGGGGCCGACCGCGTTGTCGTGGGCGGATGAACCGGTAGCCGTGGCGAAGGTGCTCGTCGAGTTCGCCAAAACCAATGACAAGCTTGTTCTGCTCGGCGGATCGCTTGGTGCCCAGACGCTCAACGTCGAAAGCATCAAGGCTCTGGCCGAACTGCCGTCGCTTGACGTTCTGCGCGCGCAGCTGGTGGGGCTTATCTCCACCCCCGCTACGCGGATCGCAGGCGTGCTGCAGGCGCCGGCCGGACAGCTTGCACGGGTTTTTGGTGCCTATGCCAAGACGGGCGAAGCCGCCTGAGACCCCATGGCCCGGCCCGCCGGGCTATCAACAAAACGGCATTTTCCCTAAAAACGGGATTGTGTCGTGCCAACCAGTGTATAAATTAGGAAGACCAATATCATGGCCGATCTGAACAAGATTGTTGAAGACCTTTCCGCCCTGACCGTTCTGGAAGCGGCTGAGCTGTCCAAGCTGCTCGAAGAGAAGTGGGGCGTTTCCGCCGCTGCTCCGGCTGCTGTTGCTGTTGCCGCTCCGGGTGCTGGCGCTGCTCCGGCAGAAGAGAAGACCGAGTTCGACGTGGTCCTGACCAAGGCCGGCGACAAGAAGATCAACGTGATTAAGGAAATCCGTGCGATCACCGGTCTGGGCCTGAAGGAAGCCAAGGACCTGGTCGAGGGCGCGCCCAAGACCATCAAGGAAGGCGCCAGCAAGGATGAAGCCGAGAAGATCAAGAAGACCCTTGAAGACAACGGCGCTTCGGTCGAAATCAAATAAGTTGGCCAATCGGGATGCGTCGTTTATGACGCACTCAGGCTGATTGTTCAGGTGAGGGTGGAAACCGTCTGGTTTCCGCCCCCTTGGGCGTTACAGGCACCCTGGCCGCGAGGCTTCGGGTGCCTTTGGCGGTAGTGAAGGGTTGGCCGGACTCAGGTCCGGTCGATCTGCCAAAGATTTTCAAGGGCCGCGCAGTCCGCGTGACATGACCGTGTCACGACCGTGCGGGCCTGTGTGGATGGGGGCTGGATAGGCGATGAACGCGATTACGAAATCGTTCACGGGACGCAAACGCATCCGCAAGAGCTTCGGGCACATACCCGAAGTGGCTCCGATGCCCAATCTGATCGACGTGCAGCGGGCAAGCTACGAAACGTTCCTTCAGATGAATGTGGCGCCCGACAGCCGGACGCCGACGGGCCTGCAGGAAGTGTTCCGTTCCGTCTTTCCGATCAATGATTTCGCGGGGCGCGGGCGTCTCGAGTTCGTAAGCTACGAACTTGAGGAGCCGAAATACGATGTCGAGGAATGCATCCAGCGCGGGCTGACCTTTGCCGCTCCGCTGAAGGTGATCCTGCGCCTGATCGTATGGGATGTGGATGAGGATACCGGGTCGCGCTCGATCCGTGATATCAAGGAGCAGCCGGTCTACATGGGCGACATGCCGCTCATGACCGATAACGGCACGTTCATCATCAATGGCACCGAGCGCGTCATCGTCAGCCAGATGCACCGCAGCCCCGGCGTGTTCTTTGACCATGACAAGGGCAAGACCCACTCTTCGGGCAAGTTCCTGTTTGCTGCCCGCGTCATTCCCTATCGCGGCTCGTGGCTCGATTTCGAGTTCGACAGCAAGGACCTGATCTACGTCCGCATCGACCGCAAGCGCAAGCTGCCAGTCACGACGCTGCTGTACGCACTTGAAGGCGCCGCCTCCGAGGCCGCCCGTGCTGCCAAGGCTGCCGAGGGCGGGGATGTGGAGTCGATGGAAATCCAGGGCATGGACCCTGATGAGATCCTGTCCTACTTCTATGGCAAGGTGGAGTTCACCAAGACCGAGAAGGGCTGGGCGCGTCGTTTCGATGCCGATGCCTTCCGTGGCCAGAAGCTGCTCGAGCCGCTGATCGATGCCCAGACTGGCGAGGAAGTGGCTCCGGCCGACGCCAAGCTGACCGCCCGCATGGTGCGCAAGATTGCCGAGACCACCAAGGAAGTGCTCGTCGGCCCGGCAGGGCTGATCGGTCGCTTCATTGCAAGCGATATCGTCAACGAGCACACCGGCGAGATCTATGCCGAGGCTGGCGACGAGTTGACCGAGCAGAAGCTTGAGGAACTCGAGGGCGAAGGTCTGACCACGCTGACCACGCTGGCGGTGGACGCGGCCAATGGCCCGTGGATCCGCAACACGCTGGCGGTGGACAAGAACGCCTCACGCGAGGAAGCGCTGACCGATATCTACCGTGTCATGCGCCCAGGCGAGCCGCCCACGCCCGAGACGGCGGAAGCGATGTTCTCCGGCCTGTTCTTCGATCCCGACCGCTACGACCTGTCTGCCGTGGGCCGCGTGAAGATGAACATGCGCCTTGGCGTGGACGTGCCTGACACGGTGCGCGTGCTGCGCAAGGAAGATATCCTGCGCACCGTCAAGATCATGTGCGAGCTGAAGGACGGCCGCGGCGCGATCGACGATATCGACAACCTTGGCAACCGTCGTGTCCGCTCCGTGGGCGAACTGATGGAAAACCAGTACCGCGTTGGCCTGCTGCGCATGGAGCGCGCCATCCGCGAGCGCATGGGTTCGGTCGATATCGATACGGTCATGCCGCATGACCTGATCAACGCCAAGCCTGCCGCCGCTGCCGTGCGTGAGTTCTTCGGTTCCTCGCAGCTCAGCCAGTTCATGGACCAGACCAACCCGCTGTCCGAAGTGACGCACAAGCGCCGCCTCTCGGCGCTTGGCCCGGGTGGTCTGACGCGTGAGCGCGCGGGCTTTGAAGTCCGTGACGTGCACCCGACGCATTATGGCCGCATCTGCCCGATCGAGACGCCGGAAGGCCCGAACATCGGTCTGATCAACTCGCTGGCCACCTACGCCAAGGTGAACAAGTACGGCTTTATCGAGACCCCGTACCGCATGGTCGAGGACGGCATGCTTCAAGATGGCTGGAAATATCTTTCCGCCATGGAAGAAGAGAAGCTGATCGTCGCCCAGGCCGATGCGAAGCAGGACGCGCAGGGTCATCTGACCGATGATCTGGTCTCCGTGCGCCGTGGCGGCGACTTCCGCCAGGTGCCCCCGACCGAAGTGACCGCCTGCGACGTTTCGCCCAAGCAGCTTGTCTCGGTCGCTGCAGCGCTCATCCCGTTCCTCGAGAACGATGACGCCAACCGCGCCCTGATGGGATCGAACATGCAGCGTCAGGCCGTGCCGCTGGTGCGCTCGGATGCGCCGCTGGTCGGCACGGGTATGGAAGCGGCCGTGGCGCACGACTCCGGTGCCGCCATCGTGGCCCGCCGCCATGGCGTGGTGGACCAGATCGACGGCGCGCGTATCGTGGTGCGCGCCACCGATGAGGGTGGTGCCACGCAGGGCGTGGATATCTACCGCCTGCGCAAATACATGCGCTCCAACCAGTCCACCTGCATCAACCAGCGTCCGCTGGTGCGCGTGGGTGACCAGGTGCGTGCGGGCGAGATCATTGCCGATGGTCCGTCCACCGAGCTGGGTGAGCTGGCGCTGGGCCGCAACGTGCTGGTCGCGTTCATGCCCTGGAACGGTTACAACTTCGAAGATTCGATCCTGATTTCCGAGCGGATCGCGCGCGATGACGTGTTTACCTCGATCCATATCGAGGAATTCGAGGTCATGGCCCGTGACACCAAGCTGGGTCAGGAAGAAATCACGCGCGACATTCCCAATGTCGGCGAGGAAGCCCTGCGCAACCTCGACGAGGCGGGCATCGTCTATGTCGGCGCGGAAGTGAACCCCGGTGATATCCTGATCGGCAAGGTCACGCCCAAGGGCGAAAGCCCGATGACGCCGGAAGAAAAGCTGCTGCGCGCCATCTTTGGCGAAAAGGCGTCCGACGTTCGTGACACCTCGCTCAAGCTGCCGCCCGGCACGACCGGCACCATCGTGGACGTGCGCGTCTTCTCCCGCCGTGGCGTGGACAAGGACGAGCGCGCGATGGCCATCGAGCGCGCCGAGATCGAACGCCTCGCCAAGGACCGTGATGACGAGCGCGCCATTCAGGAGCGTTCCTTCTACAACCGTCTGCGCGAGCACCTGATCGGCCAGACGGCGGGTGCCGGCTTCAAGGGCATCCGCTCGGGCACCGAGATCACGGACGAGGTTCTGTCCGAGCATCCGCGTGGCGCGTGGCGCAACATCACCGTCGTGTCCGATGAGGTCATGGCGGAGCTTGAAACGCTGCGCCGTGAGTTCGACGCGGCGGTGGCCAAGATCCAGGCCCGCTTCGACAACAAGGTCGAGAAGCTGCAGCGTGGTGACGAACTGCCGCCGGGCGTGATGAAGATGGTCAAGGTCTTTGTCGCGGTGAAGCGCAAGCTGCAGCCGGGTGACAAGATGGCCGGCCGTCACGGCAACAAGGGTGTCGTCTCGCGCGTTGTGCCGGTGGAAGACATGCCGTTCCTTGAGGATGGCACGTCGGTTGATATCGTGCTCAATCCGCTTGGCGTGCCTTCGCGCATGAACGTGGGGCAGATCCTCGAGACGCATCTGGGCTGGGCGTGCGCCAATATCGGCCGCCAGATTGGCCAGCTGGCCAATGACTACCAGCGCACGGGCGAAAAGCGGCAGGAACTGCTTGATGAACTGAAGTCGGTCTATGGCGACGCGGTTTATGACGAGCAGATCAGTGACATGACCGATGGCCAGCTGCTCGAGCTGTGCGGTAACCTGCGCAAGGGCGTGCCGATTGCGACCCCGGTGTTCGATGGCGCGTCCATCCCCGACATCGAGGCGATGCTGACCCGCGCCGGCGTGGACAAGTCCGGCCAGTCGCAGCTGATCGACGGGCGCACGGGCGAGCCGTTCGAGCGCAAGACCACGGTTGGCTACATCTACATGCTCAAGCTGCATCACCTTGTTGATGACAAGATCCATGCCCGCTCCATCGGTCCGTATTCGCTGGTGACCCAGCAGCCGCTGGGTGGTAAGGCGCAGTTCGGTGGGCAGCGCTTTGGTGAGATGGAAGTGTGGGCGCTCGAAGCATACGGCGCGGCCTACACGCTGCAGGAAATGCTGACGGTCAAATCGGATGACGTGTCCGGTCGTACCAAGGTCTATGAGGCCATCGTGCGCGAGCAGGATGATTTCGAGGCCGGTATTCCGGAAAGCTTCAACGTGCTGATCAAGGAACTGAAGTCCCTTGGCCTGAATGTTGACCTGGAACAGAGCGGTAACTGATCCGGTCGGCATGTTGCACGTCGGTCCATCTATTTTTCTTTCAGGAGTGGAGGCAGGTGCGGCGCCTGCTTCCGCTTCATTCCCTCAGGGGGTTTGCGGCGCATGAATGAACTCATGAAGATCCTTGGTCAGGGCGGCCAGGCCATGACCTTTGACCAGATCAAGATCCAGCTGGCCTCGGCCGAGCAGATCCGTTCGTGGTCCTATGGCGAGATCAAGAAGCCCGAGACCATCAACTACCGGACCTTCAAGCCGGAGCGTGATGGCCTGTTCTGCGCGCGGATTTTTGGTCCGATCAAGGACTACGAATGTCTGTGCGGCAAGTACAAGCGGATGAAGTTCCGTGGCATCATCTGCGAAAAATGCGGCGTTGAAGTCACGCTGGCCAAGGTGCGCCGCGAGCGCATGGGCCATATCGAACTCGCCAGCCCGGTTGCGCATATCTGGTTCCTGAAATCCCTGCCCAGCCGTATCGGCCTGATGGTCGACATGACGCTGAAGGATCTGGAAAAGATCCTGTATTTCGAGAGCTATGTGGTTCTGGAACCCGGCACCTCGCCGCTCAAGCAGTACAGCCTGCTGACGGAAGACCAGTACCTCGATGTCATGGACGAGCATGGCGACGAGGGCATCGAGGTCGGTATTGGCGCGGAAGCGATCAAGAAGATCCTCGAGCGCATCGACTGCAAGGTCGAGAAGGAAGAACTGCGCCTTGAGCTGAAGGAAACCACATCCGAAGCCAAGCGCAAGAAGCTGGTCAAGCGCCTGAAGCTGGTCGAGGCCTTTGCCGACAGTGAATCGCGCCCGGAATGGATGATCCTGGACCTCGTGCCGGTCATTCCGCCCGAGCTGCGCCCGCTGGTGCCGCTTGATGGTGGCCGTTTCGCCACATCCGATCTGAACGACCTGTACCGCCGCGTCATCAACCGTAATAACCGCCTCAAGCGGCTGATCGAACTGCGCGCGCCTGACATCATCGTGCGTAACGAAAAGCGCATGCTGCAGGAATCGGTCGATGCGCTGTTCGATAACGGTCGCCGTGGTCGTGCCATCACCGGTGCCAACAAGCGTCCGCTCAAGTCGCTGTCCGACATGCTCAAGGGCAAGCAGGGCCGCTTCCGCCAGAACCTGCTCGGCAAGCGCGTCGACTATTCGGGCCGTTCGGTCATCGTGGTGGGGCCGGAGCTGAAGCTGCACCAGTGCGGCCTGCCCAAGAAGATGGCGCTCGAGCTGTTCAAGCCGTTCATCTACTCCAAGCTGGAAAAATACGGTCACGCCACCACCATCAAGGCTGCCAAGCGGATGGTGGAAAAGGAACGTCCCGAAGTGTGGGACATCCTTGAAGAAGTGATCCGCGAGCATCCGGTCATGCTCAACCGTGCGCCCACGCTGCATCGTCTGGGCATCCAGGCGTTCGAGCCGGTGCTGATCGAAGGCAAGGCCATCCAGCTGCATCCGCTGGTCTGCACCGCGTTCAATGCCGACTTCGATGGCGACCAGATGGCCGTGCACGTGCCGCTGAGCCTCGAGGCCCAGCTTGAAGCCCGCGTGCTGATGATGTCGACCAACAACATCCTCAGCCCGGCCAACGGCAAGCCCATCATCGTGCCGTCGCAGGATATCGTGCTCGGGCTGTATTACCTCAGCCTCGAGACGCCCGAATTCCGCGCAACGCCCGACAAGAACAGCTACGATGACAAGGGGCAGGTGACCGTGACCGGCGCACCGTCCTTCTCGAGCGTGGGCGAAGTGGAATACGCGCTGAGCACGGGCGCTGTGAAGCTGCATGACAAGATCCGCGCGCGTATCGAGAGCTTCGATGCCGAGGGCAAGACAGTGCGTGAGACGGTTGTCACCACGCCGGGCCGCATGCTTGTTGCCCAGATCCTGCCGCGCAACCAGGCGCTTCCGTTCTCGCTGATCAACCGCCAGTTGACCAAGAAGATCGTGTCGGACGTGATTGACGCGGTTTACCGTCACTGTGGCCAGAAGGAATGCGTGATCTTCTGTGACCGCCTGATGGGCCTTGGCTTCCGCCACGCCGCGCGTTCGGGCATTTCCTTCGGCAAGGACGACATGATCGTCCCCGTCGAGAAGAAGGAACTCGTGGACCGCACCGCCGCCGAGGTAAAGGAGTTCGAGCAGCAGTATCAGGACGGCCTGATCACCGCTGGCGAGCGCTACAACAAGGTGGTCGATGCCTGGTCGCGCTGCACCGATGAAGTGCAGGCCGCGATGATGAAGGAGATCTCCAAGCAGGAGATTGGCAAGCCCACCAACTCGGTGTGGATGATGAGCCACTCCGGTGCCCGTGGGTCGCCAGCGCAGATGAAGCAGCTTGCCGGCATGCGTGGCCTGATGGCCAAGCCGTCGGGTGAGATCATCGAGCAGCCGATCATCGCCAACTTCAAGGAAGGCCTGTCGGTTCTCGATTACTTCACCTCCAGCCATGGTGCGCGTAAGGGCCTGGCCGATACCGCGCTCAAGACCGCGAACTCGGGTTACCTGACCCGCCGCCTCGTTGACGTGGCGCAGGACAGCATCATCGTCGAGGAAGATTGCGGCACCGAGCGCGGCCTGACCGTGCGTGCGGTCATGGATGGCGGCGAAGTCGTGGCCTCCCTGTCCGAGCGGATGCTTGGTCGCACGCTGGCCGCCGATGTGCTGGACCCGGCAACCGGCAAGGTGCTCTTCCCGCGCAATACGCTGATCGAGGAAGCCGAGGCCGAGCAGATCGAGAAGGCGGGCGTCGAAAGCCTGCTGATCCGCTCCGTGCTGACCTGTGACAGCCGCGTGGGCGTGTGTGGCCACTGCTATGGCCGTGACCTTGCGCGTGGCACGCCGGTCAACATCGGTGAGGCTGTGGGCGTGATCGCCGCCCAGTCCATCGGTGAGCCGGGCACGCAGCTGACCATGCGTACCTTCCATATTGGTGGTGCGGCGCAGCGTGGTGCCGAGCAGTCGATGGTCGAGGCCTCGCGTGATGGCAAGGTGACGATCCGCAACAAGAACGTGGTGCATAACAGCCAGAACGTGCCCATCGTCATGTCGCGTAACTGCGAGATCCTGCTGACGGATGACCGCGGAACCGAACGCGCCCGCTACCGTGTGCCCTATGGTGCGCGCCTGCTGGTCGAGGATGGCGCCGAGGTGGCCCGTGGCCAGAAGATGGCCGAGTGGGATCCGTACACCCTGCCGATCATCACCGAGCAGCCTGGTAAGGTGGAATATCTTGACCTGATCGACTCCATCACCCTGGTGGAGCGGATGGATGAGGTAACCGGCCTGACATCCAAGGTGGTCGTGGACTACAAGCAGGCCTCCAAGGGGATCGACCTGCGTCCGCGCCTGCAGCTCAAGGATGCCAACGGCGATGTGGTGAAGCTGGCCAATGGCAACGACGCCCGCTACTTCCTGTCGCCTGACTCGCTGCTTTCGGTCGAGAACGGCGCGCAGGTCAACGCAGGCGACGTGCTGGCGCGTATCCCGCGTGAAGGCTCCAAGACACGTGACATTACCGGTGGTCTGCCGCGCGTGGCGGAACTGTTCGAGGCCCGTCGCCCGAAGGATCACGCCATCATCTCGGAAACCGAGGGGCGCGTGGAATTCGGCAAGGACTACAAGTCCAAGCGTCGCGTCATCGTCAAGAACGACGAGACGGGCGAGGAGACGGATTACCTCATCCCCAAGGGCAAGCACGTTTCCGTTCAGGAAGGCGACTTTGTCCAGGTGGGCGATCCGCTTGTCGACGGGCCGCGCGTGCCGCATGACATCCTGAAGGTTCTGGGTGTCGAGGCGCTGTCGGACTACCTCGTCAACGAGATCCAGGACGTCTATCGCCTGCAGGGCGTGAAGATCAATGACAAGCACATCGAAGTCATTGTTCGTCAGATGCTGCAGAAGGTGGAAATCCTTGAGCCGGGCGATACGACCTACCTGATCGGTGAGACGGTGGACCGTATCGAATACGAGGAAGAGAATGCCAAGCGCCTGAACCTCGGTGAACACCCTGCCGTCGCCATGCCGGTGCTGCAGGGCATCACCAAGGCCTCGCTGCAGACGCAGTCCTTCATCTCGGCGGCCTCCTTCCAGGAGACCACCCGTGTCCTCACCGAGGCTGCTACGGCGGGCAAGAAGGATACGCTCAACGGCCTGAAGGAGAACGTCATCGTCGGCCGCCTGATCCCGGCAGGGACGGGCAGCGTGATGAACAAGCTCCGCGCGGTTGCCGCAGGCGAGGACAAGCAGCGCCTCGCCAAGGCCCGTGCTGCCGTGCCGCCCAAGGCGGCCGAGTAACCATACGAGAGAAATGCCGGATGGCGGGAGACCGCTATCCGGCATGATTCGGTGCTGCACTATTGTCACCATCCGATTCAGGCGGTATCAGCAGCCTGACGGAGCGGTGCTCCGAGTCCGGTGGAACAGAGTCGTTTCGCCAGACTGCTAGCGAATCCTGCGCAAGGCTTGACTTTTGGTCAGTTTGCCCGTAGGTAACGCGCCCTCGGCTAGCCCTGTCTGAAAGACGTCGTTGGCCGTCGAATGCAGCATGCAGACATGCGGTGCCGCAGTCCGGGAATCGGGCTGCCCAGGCCGGATGTAAATATGATGCCCGAACGAATGGTTGTCATTCGTTGGGGTTTTGTTGTGAACGACAGTCGGCAACCAGATATGGGGTTGGCCGGCCGAATTTTGTAAGGATCGGGAAAGGCGTATGCCGACCATCAACCAGTTGATCGCGAAAGGTCGCGAACCCGCAGCCAAACGCAATAAGGTTCCTGCCCTGCAGGGCTGTCCGCAGAAGCGTGGCGTTTGCACTCGTGTTTACACAACCACACCGAAGAAGCCGAACTCGGCTCTGCGTAAGGTGGCAAAAGTACGCCTGACCAACGGTTATGAGGTTGTGAGCTATATTCCGGGTGAGGGGCATAACCTCCAGGAACATAGCGTTGTCCTGATCCGTGGTGGTCGCGTTAAGGATCTTCCTGGCGTGCGTTATCACATCCTGCGCGGCGTTCTGGACACCCAGGGTATCGCCAAGCGTCGTCAGCGTCGCTCGCTCTATGGCGCGAAGCGTCCTAAGTAAAAGGAATAACGAGGCATGAGTCGCCGTCATCGCGCAGTCAAGCGCGAGATTCTTCCCGATCCGAAATTTGGTGATGTCGTCATTACGCGTTTCATGAACGCCCTGATGTACGACGGCAAGAAGTCCACCGCTGAAGGGATCGTCTATGGCGCCCTTGAGGTGCTGCGCCGCCGTGGTGGTGCCGCTGCGGACCCTGTGGTCATGTTCCACAGCGCGCTGGACAACGTCAAGCCGGCTGTCGAGGTGCGTTCTCGCCGTGTTGGTGGCGCCACCTACCAGGTTCCGGTCGAAGTCCGGGCCGAGCGTCGTCAGGCGCTGGCCATCCGCTGGCTGATCGACGCCTCGCGCAAGCGTGGCGAGAACACCATGCAGGATCGCCTGTCGAACGAACTTCTTGACGCCGTCAACAATCGTGGCGCCGCGGTCAAGAAGCGCGAAGACACGCACCGCATGGCCGAAGCCAACAAGGCATTCAGTCATTACCGCTGGTAAAGGCGGTCAGGCCGGTCTATTCACCGGCCCGGCTTCCGAAACGGAACTTTCCAACCCGACTCTCGGCACGAGGCCGAGTTAACGGAGAAAACGATGGCAAAGGCTAAATTTGAGCGGAATAAGCCGCACTGCAACATCGGTACGATTGGTCACGTCGATCACGGCAAGACCTCGCTGACCGCTGCTATCACCAAGACGCTGGCGAAGGCTGGTGGTGCGGAATTCAAGGCGTATGACATGATCGACGCCGCACCTGAAGAGCGCGCCCGTGGCATCACCATCTCGACCGCTCACGTCGAGTACGAGACCGCGAAGCGTCACTACGCACACGTCGACTGCCCCGGCCACGCTGACTATGTGAAGAACATGATCACCGGTGCCGCGCAGATGGACGGCGCGATCCTGGTTGTGTCGGCCGCTGACGGCCCGATGCCCCAGACCCGCGAGCACATCCTGCTTGCCCGCCAGGTTGGCGTGCCGGCCCTGGTTGTCTTCCTGAACAAGGTTGACCAGGTTGATGATCCGGAGCTGCTTGAGCTGGTCGAGATGGAAGTGCGCGAGCTGCTTTCCGCTTACCAGTTCCCCGGCGACGATATCCCCATCATCAAGGGTTCGGCCCTGGTGACGCTGGAAGACGGCGATGCGGAAGTTGGTGAAAACCGCGTCATGGACCTGATGAACGCTGTGGATGAATACATCCCGCAGCCGGAGCGTCCGATCGACCGTCCGTTCCTGATGCCGATCGAAGACGTGTTCTCCATCTCGGGCCGCGGCACCGTGGTGACGGGCCGTGTCGAGCGTGGCGCCGTGAACGTTGGCGACGAAATCGAGATCGTTGGCCTGCGCCCGACGCAGAAGACGACCGTGACCGGCGTTGAAATGTTCCGCAAGCTGCTTGATCGTGGTGAAGCAGGTGACAACATCGGCGCGCTGCTGCGTGGCACGAAGCGTGAAGACGTTGAGCGTGGCCAGGTGCTGGCAAAGCCGGGTTCGATCACCCCGCACACCAAGTTCAAGGCGGAAGCCTACATCCTGACGAAGGAAGAGGGTGGCCGTCACACGCCGTTCTTCACCAACTATCGCCCGCAGTTCTATTTCCGTACGACCGACGTCACCGGCGTCGTTCACCTGCCGGAAGGCACGGAAATGGTCATGCCTGGCGATAACGTCGCCATGGATGTCGAGCTGATCGCTCCGATCGCCATGGATGAAGGCCTGCGCTTCGCTATCCGCGAAGGCGGCCGCACCGTTGGTGCAGGTGTTGTTGCTTCCATCACGGCGTGATTGGACAGTAACTGAACTGTGGCATCCCGGTCGGAGCAATCCGGCCGGGTTTCCATTGCGGATCGGGTTCCCCCGAATCAGGTAAAGTTGGACTGAAACAGAAAGATGGACAACCAGAACATCCGCATTCGCCTGAAGGCGTACGATCATCGGGTGCTAGACAACAGCACGAAGGAGATCGTCAATACGGCGAAGCGTACGGGTGCGCGGGTTCGGGGTCCTATCCCGCTGCCGACGCATATTGAACGGTTTACCGTAAACCGCTCCCCCCACGTGGATAAGAAAAGCCGCGAGCAGTTCGAAATTCGGACCCATCGCCGGCTGCTCGACATTGTCGAGCCGACCCCGCAGACCGTGGACGCTCTCATGAAACTCGACCTCGCCGCTGGCGTAGATGTCGAGATTAAACTCTAAGGTCCAGACGATGCGCACCGGATTGATCGCAAAAAAGCTGGGTATGACCCGGCTGTTCAAGGAAGACGGCACACATGTGCCGGTGACTGTCCTGCAGCTTGATGATCTGCAGGTGGTTGATGTTCGCACTACCGAGCGTGATGGCTACACAGCCGTCCAGCTTGGCGCGGGCAAGGCCAAGGTCAAAAATGTGTCCAAGCCGAACCGCGGCCATTTTGCCAAGGCCAAGGTCGAGCCCAAGAAGAAGCTGGCGGAATTCCGTGTATCGGATGACGCCGTCCTGGAAGTCGGGGCTTCTCTGTCCGCCGCCCATTTCGTGGTGGGGCAGAAGGTGGACGTTACCGGCACCAGCAAGGGTAAGGGTTTTGCCGGCGCGATGAAGCGCTGGAACTTTGCCGGTCTCGAAGCCACCCACGGTGTCTCGATCAGTCACCGTTCGCACGGTTCCACGGGTAACCGCCAGGATCCGGGCAAGGTTTTCAAGAACAAGAAGATGGCCGGCCATCTCGGTTCCGAGCGTATTACTACGCTGAACCTTGAGGTTGCGGCTGTTGACGCCGAAAAGAACCTGATCATGATCCGCGGCTCCGTGCCGGGCGGAAAGAATGAAACGGTTCTCGTTCGTGATGCGATCAAGAAGGCCCGTCATGCCGAGGCGCCGTATCCGGCGGCCCTGGTTGAGGCTGCGGGCTGAGGATAGAGGGCAATGGATTACGAGATCAAAACCCTCGATAACGGAAGCGCAGGTACTGCCAGCCTTCCCGACGAGATTTTCGCCGCAACGCCGCGCACGGATATTCTGGCGCGTGTGGTGCACTGGCAGCTGGCCAAGCGCCGGGCTGGTACGCACAAGGTCAAGGGCATGGGGGAAGTCTCCGGCACGACCAAGAAGCCGTACCGCCAGAAGGGCACGGGTAGCGCCCGTCAGGGTTCGCTGCGCGCGCCGCAGTACCGCACCGGTGGCATCGTTCATGGCCCCGTGGTACGTGACCATGGCTATGACCTGCCCAAGAAGGTGCGTCGCCTTGGCCTGATTTCCGCGCTGTCGCAGAAGGCGGCGGAAGGCAAGCTGGTAGTGCTCGATGCCGCGACTGCCTCGGGCAAGTCGGCCGAGCTGGCCAAGAAGCTGAAGGTCCTGGGCTGGACATCCGCGCTGATCGTGGATGCCGCGGTTGAAGAGAACTTTGGCCGTGCTGCGCGCAACCTGCCGAAGATCGATATTCTTCCGACAGTGGGCGCCAATGTCTACGATATCCTGAACCACGATGTGCTCGCGATCACGCGCGCCGGGGTTGAGGGTCTGAAGGAGCGTCTGGCATGACCAACATCCTGGCAATCCGCAAGAAGGCGGAACGCATGTCTCGGGAAGCGATGTACGACATCATCCGCTCCCCCCTGATCACGGAAAAGGCGACCGCCCTTTCCGAAAAGAATCAGGTCGGTTTCAAGGTTGCGATCAGCGCCACGAAGCCGGAGATCAAGGTTGCGGTCGAGACGCTGTTTGGCGTGAAGGTTCTGGGTGTGAATACGCTCATCCAGAAGGGAAAAGCCAAGCGCTTCAAGGGACGTCCCGGCCAGCGTTCGGATGTTAAGAAAGCGTTTGTTCAGCTTGCAGAAGGTCAGTCCATTGACCTGACCGCGAAGCTGGTCTGACGCGGGGTGACAAGAAATGGCATTGAAGCACTTTAATCCAGTTACCCCCAGCCTGCGCGGAACGGTTCTGATCGACCGCAAGGAGCTGTGGAAAGGCAAGCCCGTCAAGGGCCTGACCGAGGGGAAGAACAAGAGCGGCGGCCGTAACAACCACGGCCGCACCACCTCGCGTTTCATCGGTGGCGGACACAAGCAGTCCTATCGTTATGTTGACTTCAAGCGTCGTAAGTTCGACGTGGTCGGCACGGTGGAACGCCTGGAATACGATCCCAACCGTACGGCGTTCATCGCGCTCATCAAGTATGCTGATGGCGAGCTGGCCTATATCATTGCGCCGCAGCGCCTGAAGGTGGGTGACGAAGTCATCGCCGGTGCGCGCGCCGATATCAAGCCGGGCAACGCCATGCCCCTGTCTGCCGTTCCGGTGGGCACGATCATCCACAACATCGAGCTCAAGGCTGGTGCTGGTGGCAAGATCGCCCGCTCGGCTGGCACGTATGCGCAGCTGGTCGGCAAGGACATGGGTTATGCCCAGATCAAGCTGCAGTCCGGTGAGCTGCGTGTTGTTCGCGCGGAATGCATGGCCACCATTGGTGCCGTGTCCAACCCGGACAACATGAACCAGCACCTGGGCAAGGCCGGCCGCAATCGCTGGCTGGGCCGCCGCCCGCACAACCGTGGTGTCGTCATGAACCCGGTTGACCATCCGCATGGTGGTGGTGAAGGACGCACTTCGGGTGGGCGTCATCCGGTTACGCCATGGGGCAAGCCGACTAAGGGTTACAAGACCAGGGTCAACAAGCGTACGGACAGTCTGATCATCCGTCGCCGGAAGACCGGCAAGTAAGGGGCATTTAAGATGGCACGTTCCGTCTGGAAGGGCCCGTTCGTGGACGGGTATCTGCTGAACAAAGCCGATGCATCGCGCGCGTCGGGCCGTAACGAAGTGATCAAGATCTGGTCGCGTCGATCCACCATCCTGCCGCAGTTCGTCGGACTGACGTTCGGCGTCTATAATGGGCACAAATTCCTGCCCGTGCAGGTTTCCGAGAACATGGTGGGGCACAAGTTCGGTGAGTTCTCACCGACCCGTACCTTTACGGGTCATTCTTCGGACAAGAAAGCGAAGCGGGGCTGAACATGAGCAAGCCTAAGCATCCGCGCACGCTCGCGGAAACCGAGGCGCAGGCGCTGACGCGGAACATCCGCATCAGCCCGCGCAAGCTGAACCTTGTTGCGGGTCTGATCCGCAACAAGCCGGCCGCGCAGGCGATCGCCACCCTCACATTCTCCAAGCGTCGCATTGCCCAGCAGGTCAAGAAGACGCTGGAAAGTGCGATCGCCAACGCCGAGAACAATCATCAGCTGGACGTTGACCAGCTGGTCGTTGCCCGCGCTGAGGTGGGCAAGTCGATCGTGATGCGTCGTTTCCATGCACGTGGTCGTGGCCGTTCGGCCCGCATCGAGAAGTTTTTCAGCCACCTGACCATCGTCGTGGCTGAAAAGAAGCCCGAAGCTGAAACCGAAAAAAAGGCGGCCTGATCCATGGGACATAAAGTTAATCCGATCGGGCTTCGGCTCGGTATTAACCGGACATGGGACAGCCGCTGGTACGCCGATGCGGACTATGCCCGCCTGCTGCATGATGACCTGAAGCTGCGCGCCTACCTGCGCCGCAAGCTGGCCGGTGCAGGTGTGTCCCGCGTGGTGATCGAGCGCCCGGCGAAGAAGCCGCGCGTGACCATCTATGCGGCACGCCCCGGCGTGGTGATCGGCAAGAAGGGCCAGGACATCGATGTGCTGCGCAAGGACCTGGCCCGTATGGCCAAGACCGATGTCGCGCTGAACATCGTCGAGATCCGCAAGCCGGAAATCGATGCGACCCTGGTGGCCGAGAACATCGCCCAGCAGCTCGAGCGCCGCGTTGCCTTCCGTCGCGCCATGAAGCGCGCCGTGCAGTCCGCCATGCGCCTTGGCGCGCAGGGTATCCGGATCAACTGCTCGGGCCGTCTTGGCGGCGCGGAAATCGCGCGTGTCGAGTGGTATCGTGAGGGTCGGGTGCCGCTGCATACGCTGCGTGCGGACATCGACTATGGTGTGGCGACCGCCAAGACGACCTATGGCACCTGTGGTGTGAAGGTCTGGATCTTCAAGGGCGAGATTCTTGCCCATGATCCGCTGGCGCAGGACCGTCGCGCCGCCGAACAGGCCCCGCAGCGCTGATTTGCGGGGTCCAATGGACCTAGATGCGCCAGGCGGCGCGTGAGGATTTGAAAAATGCTTTCTCCCAAGCGGACAAAGTACCGCAAGGCCCACAAAGGGCGCATTCATGGGTTGGCCAAAGGCGGCACAACCCTGAATTTCGGGGCTTTTGGCCTGAAGGCTCTCCAGCCTGAACGGATCACGGCCCGCCAGATCGAAGCGGCCCGCCGGGCCATTACCCGTGCCATGAAGCGTGCGGGTCGTGTCTGGATTCGGATTTTCCCTGATCTTCCGGTCTCGACAAAACCGGCAGAAGTGCGTATGGGGTCCGGCAAGGGGTCGCCCGAATATTGGGTGGCTCGTGTGAAGCCGGGTCGAATCCTGTTCGAGATCGAGGGTGTGCCGCCGGAAGTCGCGCGTGAAGCGCTGGCTCTCGGTGCGGCAAAGCTGCCGATCAAGACCAAATTCGTGACCCGTATCGGAGAGGCGTGAGATGGCAAAGGCAACAAAGCCGGCCGATCTGCGTGCCAAGACTGTTGAAGAACTGGATACGCTTCTCGTCGATCTGAAGCGCGAGCAGTTCAATCTTCGGTTTCAGCATGCGACCGGCCAGACCGAGGGGCAGTCCCGCATGCGCGTGGTTCGTCGTGAGATCGCGCGTGTGAAGACGATTGCGACCGAAGTTGTTAAGAAGAGTTCTGCTGGCCACGCGCCGGCAGTAAAGTCCTGAAGGGAGACGGGCGATGCCAAGGCGCGTCCTGACCGGGCGGGTAACCAGCGACAAGATGGACAAGACCGTTACGGTTCTTGTCGATCGTCGCATTATCCACCCGCTGTATAAGAAGTTCATTCGTCGCTCGAAGAAGTATGCGGCGCATGACGGCTTGAACGAATGCAAGGTGGGTGACACGGTGCGCATTGAAGAATGCAAGCCGATTTCCCGCCGCAAGACCTGGACGGTCGTTGTCCGGAATGGCCAGCCGCTCGCGGCAGCCGCCGGTGCTGCGTCTGGCGCCCAGGCGTAAAGAAGGCATAGACCATGATCCATCCCGAGACCAACCTTGACGTCGCCGATAATTCCGGTGCCCGTCAGGTGCAGTGCATCAAGGTACTGGGCGGTTCCAAGCGGAAGTCTGCCTCGGTCGGCGACGTGATTGTCGTGTCCGTCAAGGAAGCCATTCCCCGCGGCAAGGTCAAGAAGGGCGACGTTCACCAGGCGGTGATCGTGCGCACTTCCTACCCCGTGCGCCGGGCTGATGGCAGCGCCATCCGTTTTGACCGCAACGCGGCCGTGCTGATCAACAAGCAGCAGGAGCCGATCGGCACCCGTATCTTTGGCCCGGTCGTGCGTGAGCTGCGTGCCCGCAAGTTCATGAAGATCATCTCGCTGGCGCCGGAGGTGCTGTAATGGCTGCTCGTATCAAGAAGGGTGACCAGGTTCTGGTCACCACCGGTGGTTCCAAGGGGACCCGTGGCGAGGTCGTTACGGTCCTGCCCGCAGCCAACAAGGCCGTGGTGCGTGGCGTTGCCATTGCGAAGCGTCATACCCGTCCTTCGCGCATGGGTGAGCAGGGCGGCATTGTCCAGAAGGAAATGCCGGTACACCTGTCCAACCTGAAGCTGATCGATCCCAAGAGCGGCGATCCGACGAAAGTCGGCTTCCGTATTCTGGAAGATGGTCGCAAGGTTCGTGTCGCCAAGGCGACCGGCGAAGTAATCGAAGGCTGAGGGGGCGGGAATGTCTGAAGTGAAAGAAGCCCGCGCCCTGCCGCGCATGCAGCAGCGTTATCAGGACGAGCTGCGCGCGAAGCTGCGTGAGGAATTCGGGTACAAGAACGAGATGCAGGTTCCGCGTCTCGAGAAGATTGTCCTGAACATGGGTGTTGGCGAAGCCGCTGGCGACCAGAAGAAGCTCGACGCGGCGGTCAAGGAAATGACCCTGATCGCTGGTCAGAAGCCGGTCAAGACGGTTGCCAAGAAGGCGATCGCCGGCTTCAAGATTCGTGAAGGTCTGCCCATCGGGTGCAAGGTGACGCTTCGCCGTGCCCAGATGTTCGAATTCCTGGATCGTTTCGTGACGATCGCCCTGCCGCGCGTGCGTGATTTCCGCGGGCTGCCGGCGAACAAGGGTTTCGACGGCCGTGGCAACTTCGCGATGGGGCTGAAGGAACAGATTGTCTTCCCGGAAATCGAATACGACAAGGTAGACGAGATCCGCGGTATGGACATCATCTTCGTGACCACTGCGAAGACGGATGCGGAAGCGAAGGCTCTGCTGAAGGCGTTTGATCTGCCCTTCGCTGCATAAAATGTAGCGAAAGGGCTTCCGTCTGAAGTCCAGAAGACCTAATACACACGTTGTTTGGAAAACCGTTGGGAATGGCCCGACAGGTTCCGGAGGGTAAAACAAGGCATGGCCAAAATTTCCGCCGTAAACCGGAATGTCAAGCGCGAGCGCATGGCAGACCGGGACCGGGCTAAGCGGACTGCATTGAAGAACATCATCATGGACCGGTCTCTGCCGGTTGAAGATCGCTTCGATGCGTCGCTCAAGCTTGCTGAACTTCCTCGCAACGGGTCGCGCGTTCGCGTGCGTCTGCGCTGCAAGCTCACCGGGCGTCCTCGCGCCAATTACAGAAAGTTTGAACTCTGCCGTATCGCCCTGCGCGACCTGGCCTCCAATGGTCAGATCCCGGGCATGGTCAAGTCAAGCTGGTAAGGGCAGGGAACGATGTCACTTTCTGATCCGTTGGGTGATCTCCTCACCCGGATCCGCAATGCGCAGCGTGCACGGCATGCTGCCTGCGTGGCGCCGGCTTCCAAGCTGCGCGCCAGTGTTCTCGAGGCGCTTCGCCGCGAGGGATATATCCGTGGTTTCTCGCGTGAGGAACTGCGCAAGGGTGTGGCCCAGCTGCGCATCGAGCTGAAATATCTCGATGGCGAGCCGGTCATCAAAGAAATCCACCGTGTGTCCAAGCCGGGGCGCCGCGTCTATTCCAAGATCAAGGAACTGCCGCGTGTCTATGCCGGGCTGGGTGTGTCGATCCTGTCGACGCCGCGTGGTGTTCTGTCCGATGCGGAGGCCCGCGCTGCCAATGTTGGCGGTGAAGTCCTCTGCCGTGTGTTCTGAGGAGGGATAAATGTCGCGAGTGGGCAAATATCCCGTCGAAGTTCCGTCGGGCGTTCAGGTTTCCGTTGCTGATGGCGTGCTGACCACGAAGGGCAAGCTCGGGGAGCTCAAGCTGCCCCTGTCCGGTCACATCGCCGTTGATGTCGCGGATGGCAAGGTTGCGGTAAAGCCGGTTGGCACCGAGGCCCAGGCCCGCATGATGTGGGGGACCACGCGTTCCCTGATCGCGAGCATGGTCAAAGGTGTGTCGGAAGGGTTTTCCAAGACTCTGGAAATCTCCGGGACCGGTTACCGCGCTGCGGTGCAGGGCAAGAACCTGGTCATGAACCTCGGTTATTCGCATGACATCGTCTATGCGATTCCTGAAGGCATCAAGATCACCACCCCGCGGCCGACGGCCGTGACTGTCGAGGGGATCGACAAGCAGCGGGTTGGTCAGGTTGCGCTTGATATCCGTAGCTTCCGCAAGCCTGAGCCCTACAAGGGCAAGGGTGTCCGTTATGAAACGGAAACCATCCGTCGCAAGGAAGGCAAGAAGAAATAATGAGCACGCAGAAGGATCTGCGGGAGCGGCGGCGCCAGCGTCTCCGTTTCCAGCTTCGCCTCAAGAGTGGTGGCCGTCCGCGTCTGTCGGTGTTCCGTTCGGGCAAGAATATCTACGCGCAGGTGATCGACGATGCCGCTGGCCGCACGCTGGCCGCAGCTTCGACCCTCGACAAGGATCTGCGTTCCACCCTCAAGGGTGGCACGGACGTGAAGGCAGCCGGTGCAGTCGGCAAGCTTCTTGCCGAGCGCGCGGTGGCTGCTGGTGTGTCGAAGGTCGTTTTCGACCGCGGCTCGTATCTGTATCATGGGCGTATCAAGGCCCTGGCGGAGGCTGCCCGTGAGGGCGGTCTCTCGTTCTGACGAAAGGGTCACGCATAATGGCACGTGAACCGAGAGAAGGCGGCCGGGGTGGTCGCGATCGTGACCGCGAAGGCGACGATCTGGTCGACAAGCTGGTCACGATCAATCGTGTTGCCAAGGTTGTAAAGGGCGGTCGCCGCTTTGCATTCGCGGCACTGGTTGTTGTTGGTGACCAGAAAGGTCGCGTAGGGTTCGGCGCGGGCAAGGCCCGTGAAGTTCCCGAGGCGATCCGCAAGGCAACCGATCGCGCCAAGCGGACGATGATCCGCGTTCCCATGAAGGAAGGCCGTACGCTGCATCATGATGTGGCCGGTCACTTCGGGGCAGGCAAGGTTGTCCTGCGCTCCGCTGATGCGGGCACGGGCATCATTGCCGGTGGTCCGATGCGCGCCGTGTTCGAGAGCCTGGGCATCAATGACGTGGTGGCCAAGTCGCTCGGCACCCGCAACCCGCACAACATGGTCAAGGCGACGTTCGCCGCGCTGGAGCGTTGCGCCAGCCCGCGTTCGGTTGCTAACCGCCGTGGCAAGAAGGTTTCGGACATCCTGGGGCGCCGCGAGGCTGCGGTAGCGACGGAGGCTGCGGCCGATGTCTGATACCAAGGCAACCATTCGCGTTACCCAGGTGCATTCTGGCAATGGCCAGAAGCCGGGCCAGCAGGCTACGCTGGTGGGCCTGGGCCTGAACAAGATCGGTCGTACCCGTGAGCTGGAGGATACTCCTTCAGTTCGTGGCATGATCCGCAAGGTGTCCCACCTGATCAAGGTGGAGGATTGAGATGAACCTGAACGAACTTCGTGACAACGAGGGCGCACGCTATCGCAAAAAGCGCCTTGGTCGCGGCATCGGCTCTGGCAAGGGCAAGACGTCGGGCAAGGGTGTGAAGGGTCAGAAGGCACGCTCCGGTGTGTCGCTGAACGGTTTTGAAGGCGGTCAGCTGCCCATCTACCGTCGTCTGCCCAAGCGCGGCTTCAAGAACATCTTCCGCAAGGATTATGCGGTGGTGAACCTGGGCGTGCTCGACAAGGCGATTGCTGCTGGCAAGATCGATGCCAAGGCCGTGGTGACGGAAGAGATCCTGACCACTGCCGGTCTGGCCGGGTCGGGCCGCTTTGATGGCATTCGTCTGCTTGCCGATGGCGCGCTGAACCATGCCGTGACCATTGAAGTGTCCGGCGCTTCGGCCGGTGCCATTGCCGCAGTTGAAAAGGCTGGCGGCAAGGTGCAGGTCAAGGTCCAGAAGCAGCAGGCTCCTGCCGCCGAATGACCGGCTGGGGGCACAGGCACGTTCTGTACCCGAAGCATGATAAAAGCGATGCTGCTTGCACTCGGCGGGCGCATCGCTTTATTACTTTCTGCGGTTTTTTTTATCATGACAGCGTCCCGTTTTCGGCGGTGGCGCTGTTCTTGTGAAAGGATGGGCGCATGGCCTCCGCGGCCGAACAGTTGGCTGCCAATCTGAATTTCAGCTCCTTTGCCAACGCAACGGAACTGAAGAAGCGTATCTGGTTTACCCTCGGTGCGCTGATCGTCTACCGGATTGGCACCTATATCCCCGTCCCTGGCGTCGATGCGACGGTGATGGGGCAGCTTCTGGCCCGGCATCAGGGCGGTATCCTGGGTATGTTCGATATGTTCACGGGCGGTGCGCTTGGGCGCATGACCGTGTTCGCACTCAACATCATGCCCTATATCAGTGCCTCGATCATCGTGCAGCTCATGTCAGCGGCCATTCCCTCCCTTGAAGCCCTGAAGAAGGAAGGCGAGGGCGGGCGGCGCAAGCTGAACGAATATACCCGCTACCTGACGGTGGTCATTGCGCTGTTCCAGGCCTACGGCATCGCCATCGGGTTGGAGAACATGCATACGGAGGCGGGCTCGGCCGTTGTCTCGCCGGGGCTGTTCTTTATCGTCTCGTGCGTGCTGACACTGGTGGGCGGCACGATGTTCCTGATGTGGCTTGGCGAGCAGATAACATCGCGGGGGGTTGGTAACGGCATCTCGCTGATCATCTTCGCGGGTATTGTGGCAAACCTGCCCAACGCGCTCGCAAGCCTGTTCCAGCTTGGCTATACCGGCGCGCTTTCGCCGTTCTTCGTGCTGGTCTTCCTGGTGCTGGCTGCGGTGACCATCGCATTCATCGTGTTCATGGAGCTGGCGCAACGGCGTGTGGTGATCCAGTACCCCAAGCGGCAGGTCGGCCAGCGCATGTTTGGTGGTGACTCGACCCATATGCCGCTCAAGGTAAATACCGCAGGCTCAATTCCGCCAATCTTCGCCTCATCGGTGCTGCTGATTCCCGTGACCATTGCGGGATTCGTCAATAACAGCTCGATGCCTGGCTGGCTGTCTTTCCTGGGGCAATCGCTGGGGCAGGGGCAGCCGCTGTACATGCTGTTCTATGCGGCGATGATCGTGTTCTTCTCGTATTTCTATGCGGCGGTGACATTCAACCCGCAGGAGACGGCCGAGAACCTGCGCAAGCAGGGTGGCTTTGTGCCCGGTATCCGGCCTGGCGCCAATACGGCGGCGTTTTTTGACCGGATCCTGACGCGCATCACGACCATTGGCGCGCTCTATCTTGTCGCTGTCTGCCTGTTGCCGCAGATCCTGATCAGCCATTACAACGTGCCGTTCTATTTTGGTGGCACGAGTCTGATCATTATCGTGACCGTGACGATCGATACGGTGACACAGGTGCAGTCGCATCTGGTGGCGCACCAGTATCAGGGCCTCATGCGTCGCGGACGGGGCCGAAAGGGCAAAATGCGGTGAATATTATTTTTCTCGGGCCGCCGGGTGCTGGAAAAGGCACCCAGTCAAAGCGGCTGGAAGAACGCTACGGAATCGCTCAGATTTCAACTGGCGACATGCTGCGGGCTGAAGTCGCGACCGGAAGCTCCCTGGGGCAGAAGGTCAAGGCGGTCATGGCGAACGGTCAGCTTGTGTCCGATGACCTGATCATTGCCATGATTGAAAACCGCATCCGCCAGCCGGACTGCGCCAGGGGATTCATCCTTGATGGTTTCCCGCGCACGCGGGCGCAGGCGGAAGCGCTTGATGCCATGCTGGCGCGTAGCAGGCAGCACATCGATGCTGTGCTGCTGCTCGATGTGGACGAGGACGCCCTGGCCGACCGGATTGCAGGCCGTTACACCTGCGCCAAGTGTGGCGCGGGCTATAACGACGTGTCCAAGCGGCCGAAGGTGGAAGGCACATGCGATGTATGTGGCGGCCACGAGTTCATTCGCCGCGAGGATGACCGGCGGGACACCGTGGCTGCACGCCTGAAAACCTATCGGGAACTCACGGCGCCGATCCTGCCTTATTACGAGGCGGAAGGCCGTCTGTACCGTGTAGATGGCATGGCGGATATCGATGACGTGACGAAGCAGGTCTTTGGTGTTATCGATCGCATCACTAAAAAGTGATGCAAAATAATTGACTCAATGGGGGGCAGCAGTATATTGCGCGCCCTCAAGGTATGAGCGTCGTGTGAGTCGTCCATGAGGGGCGGCTCGTAGGGCCAGAATGTATGATGATGGGGTTGGCCGGTCCGTAAACCGGTATGTTCACGATGCTCCCGCCAGACAGGGCGGGTGGTGTGACGCAGCCCTGCCTGATAGTTAGTGCCCTGAATCAGGGGCGGACGAGGAGTAAGTGGCGTGGCACGTATTGCCGGCGTGAACATCCCTAGCAACAAGCGGGTCACAATTGGCCTTCGTTATATCTATGGTATCGGGGCCACCAAGGCCCAGGCGATCTGCGACAAGCTGGAAATCCCGGCTGAGCGGCGCGTCAACGAACTGTCTGACGACGAGATCGGCAAGATCCGTGAACTGATCGACAGCGATTACCGCGTTGAAGGTGACCTTCGCCGTGAAGTGGCGATGAACATCAAGCGCCTGATGGACCTCGGCTGCTACCGTGGCCTGCGCCACCGTCGTGGCCTGCCTGTCCATGGTCAGCGGACTCATACCAACGCCCGTACCCGCAAGGGTAAGGCCGTGGCTATTGCGGGCAAGAAGAAGGCGACCCGCTAATCAGCGGATTGCCTGGTATGAGTGCATGGAGCCTGCGGGTTCTGTGCACCGTTTGAACTGACAGGATCGAGAAAATTATGGCGAAAGCTGCGGCTCCGCGTATTCGTAAGAAAGAGCGGAAAAACATCATCTCCGGTGTGGCGCATGTGCTGTCCACCTTCAACAACACCATGATCACCATCTCGGATGCGCAGGGCAATGCAATTGCCTGGTCTTCCGCTGGTGCCCAGGGTTTCAAGGGCTCGCGCAAGTCCACGCCGTATGCGGCGCAGGTTGCTGCTGAAGATGCAGGCCGCAAGGCCCGCGAGCACGGCATGGAAACGCTGGAGATCGAGGTTTCCGGTCCGGGTTCGGGGCGTGAGAGCGCCCTGCGCGCGCTGCAGGCTGTCGGCTTCTCGATCACGGCCATCCGTGACATGACGCCGGTGCCGCATAACGGCTGCCGTCCCCGCAAGCGCCGTCGCGTCTGATACGCCGTCTGCCTTAGTCGTATTTCCCCTGCATGCGGGGGAAGATTGTCATTCCGGTACCCTGCCACAGGGTACCATCTGCCACTCTCGGGTGGCAGATCAGTCTTGAAAGGCCATTACCTTGGTCCTCCAGAAAAACTGGCAATCCCTGATCAAGCCGGAAAAACTGGAAGTCGAACCGGGGGCGGAACCTTCACGCATT
Organism: Komagataeibacter xylinus; assembly: GCF_009834365.1. Taxonomy (NCBI): domain Bacteria; kingdom Pseudomonadati; phylum Pseudomonadota; class Alphaproteobacteria; order Acetobacterales; family Acetobacteraceae; genus Komagataeibacter; species Komagataeibacter xylinus. The sequence goes on from NZ_CP041348.1 coordinate 2,115,484, forward strand.
GCTACCGTCGTAGCCGAGCCGCTGGAACGCGGCTTCGGCATGACGCTGGGTAACGCGATCCGTCGGGTTCTGCTGTCGTCCCTGCAGGGGGCTGCGGTTACGGCAATCCAGATTGACGGCGTGCTGCATGAATTCTCGTCGGTGGCGGGTGTTCGTGAAGACGTGACCGACATTGTCCTGAACATCAAGCAGCTCGCGCTGCGGATGCATGGCGAAGGCCCCAAGCGCATGGTGCTGACGGCCACGGGCCCCGGCGAAGTGCGTGCCGGCCAGATCCAGACCGGCCATGACATTGAAGTCATGAACCCCGATCTCGTGATCTGCACCCTTGATGAAGGGGTGAAGTTCGGGATGGAGTTCACCGTGAACATGGGCAAGGGCTATGTTCCGGCAGCGGCCAACCGCCCGGAAGATGCGCCGATTGGCCTGATCCCGGTTGATGCCATCTACTCCCCGGTCCGTCGCGTGTCGTACAAGGTGGAGCAGACCCGCGTGGGTCAGGTCACCGATTATGACCGCCTGCTGCTGACGGTGGAAACCAACGGCGCGGTGACACCGGAAGATGCCGTGGCCCTGGCCGCGCGTATCCTGCAGGATCAGCTCCAGCTGTTCATCAACTTCGATGAGCCGCGCACGGTGCGTACGGAAGAGCCGCAGGATGACCTGCCGTTCAACCGCAACCTGCTGCGCAAGGTTGATGAGCTTGAGCTGTCGGTCCGTAGCGCCAACTGCCTGAAGAACGACAACATCGTCTATATCGGTGATCTGGTTCAGAAGACCGAGCAGGAGATGCTGCGCACCCCGAACTTCGGTCGCAAGTCGCTCAACGAGATCAAGGAAGTCCTGACCGCCATGGGGCTTTCACTGGGTATGAATGTCCCGGCATGGCCGCCGGAAAATATCGAAGATCTGGCCAAGAGGCTCGACGAGCCGTTCTGATCCTCCGAACCGGATAAAACAGGAAATTACATCATGCGTCACGGTGTTGCCGGCCGTAAGCTCGGCGTTACCTCGTCCCATCGACAGGCCATGTTTCGCAACATGGCTGTCGCCCTGATCAAGCACGAACAGATCACCACCACGCTGCCCAAGGCGAAGGAACTCCGCCCGGTTGTGGAAAAGCTGATCACCCTTGGCAAGCGCGGCGATCTGCATGCCCGCCGCCAGGCTTTCGCCCAGCTGCGTGACGACAAGATCGTGTCCAAGCTGTTTGCTGCCGTGGCTGACCGCTACAAGGCGCGTTCGGGTGGTTACACCCGTGTGCTGCGTGCGGGCATGCGCCATGGCGATGCAGCCGACATGGCTGTGATCGAACTGGTTGACCGCGATGTGTCAGCCAAGGGCCAGGACAGCGGTCCGCGCCCCGAGGCCGCCACGGAAGAAAACCTGGCAGCCTGAGGAACACTGTTCCTTCAAGAAAACCCGGCTTTATGCCGGGTTTTTTTGTGCCTCGGGCTTAATTGATCGTTTCTATCGTTATATAGATATACAGGCAGAATTGCGTATATTATTGTTTAATACACTTGGTCTCTGTTTATAAAGCTTTGGAGACTGTCGCCCGCTTTGCAAACAGGCGGCATGCGGCACCTTTTATCAATCAGGTGTTTTTAAAAAATCTCTTACCGGCAGGATTTCGCCTGCGCGGCACGATAGGGCGTAAGACATGGCAGCAAGGGTTTGGGGGCATTTGTTACGGTGCGGGCTTTATGCCGTGGCCAGCGTGATGATGCTGTGCGGCACGGTGCAGGCGGCCTCCGTGCGGGTGGGCTATATTCCGGTAATCGGTTCGGCACCGCTTTTTGTCATGCAGGGCACGAACTGGGGGCATGACGCGGGCGTGGATTTGCAGCTCGTGCGTTTCCAGTCGGGGCCACAGGCCATACAGGCGCTGATATCGGGCAAGATTGATGCCTATGTGGCCGGCGTGCTGCCGCTGTTGCAGGCCCGCGCGCATGGAGCGGATGTCAAGGTTGTGGCCAGTGCTGCGACGGAGGAGCTAGAGGTCGTCGCACGCGGGGATCTGGCAGCGGGCCTGCCCGAGCAGCCTGCCACGCTGGCCCCCGATGCCCTGCGCCAGCGCCTGGCTGATTTTACCGCCAAGGATGGCCACAAGCCCAAGATTGCCGCCCAGCCCCTTGGCTCGGTGCCTGATACGCTGCTGCGCTACTGGTTGAAGGCGGCCAATGGGCTCGACCCGGCGCAGGTGGCCGATATTGTGGGTATCGATATTGATGCTGCCCAGCAAGCCTTTCTGGCAGGCGCGGTGGATGGTGCCATCCTGCGTGAGCCTGCGCTGACCATCATCCGCCATCGCCTGCCCGCAACACGGGTGCTGGCCTCGGGTCATGACCTCATGCCCGGCCAGCCGGGATCGGTGCTGGCCATCGTCAATGAAAACGCGCCTGACCGGGCCGCGTGGAAAACTGCGTTTGTCAGCGCTTTCGTCAAGGCCACGCAGCTTCTGGCGACAGACCCCGAGCAGGCCGCGCCTTACGTGCAGCAGGCGCTTGGGGGCGGCATGCTGCCCAAGGCGATCATCGTCGAGGCGCTGAAGGCCTCCGCAGGGGGCTATGTGTCCGATCCCGGGCAGATCGTGGAGGCCGTGGGCAAATTGCAGGATTTCGAGGTTGAAAGTGGCCTGCTGCGCAAGGCGGAGCCGGTGGCTGACCTGTTCGATCTTGAAACCTACCGGCAGGCCCGGCCATGAGGCAGGCTCGCGCCCGCCTGCTGCGCCCTGGCCTCGGGCTGGCGGGGCTGGTTTTGCTGTTTGGCGTATGGGAAGTGGCCGTGCGCGGGGGATGGATACAGTCCGGCTTCCTGCCAGCGCCCTCCAGCCTCGGCCCGGCATGGCTGGATGAGGTGCGCAGCGGGGCATGGGTGCAGGCCATCCGCGACAGCCTGACCCATTACCTGACAGGCCTCGTGGCAGGCTCGGTCACGGGCACGCTGGTGGGGTTGCTGTGCGGGGCGCTGCCGGTGCTTGATGGCCTGCTGTCGGGCATCGTGCGCGTGTTGCGCCCCATTCCGGGCCTGGCCTGGGTGCCATTCGCCATATTGTGGTTCGGGCTGAACACGGCAGGGGCCACGTTCATCATCGCCATCTCGGTATTCTGGATCAATTTCTACGCAGCCTACGGCGCGGTGCGCGCGATTGACCCGGACCTGTATGAGGTGGCTGCCGCATTCGGCCATGGCGGCTTCTGGGCGCGGTTGCGCACGGTGGTGCTGCCTGCCGCAAGCCCCGGCGTGCTCGATGGGCTGCGCACGGGCATCGGGCAGGCCTGGATGTCGGTCGTGGCGGCGGAACTGTTTGGTGTGCCGGGCATCGGTGCGCGGATGATGCAGGCTTCAAGCCTGCTCGCAACCGATCTGGTGGTGGTCTACATGCTCACCATGGCGCTGCTCTATGCGGTGACTGACATGCTGTTCATGCTGGTGCGGCGCAGGCTGCTGGGCTGGCAGGGATGAATACGATGCCAATACGCGAGACAGATCCCGCCAGTGCCGCGGACGTTGTGGTGCGGCTGGAGAATATCGGCCTGTCACACGACCACGGGCGCAGTTTCATCCTGCGCCATGTCGATCTTGAAATCCGCTCAGGCGAGTTCGTGGCGCTGCTCGGCCCCTCGGGCGTGGGTAAGTCCACGCTGCTGCGCGTCATCATGGGGCTTGTGCCGCCCAGCGAGGGGCAGGTGACGCTGCAATCGCGCCCGGTACAGGCGCACCGGCCCGCGGCCATGGTGTTTCAGGATGCCAAGCTCATGCCGTGGCGCAGCGTGCGGCGCAATGTGGCACTCGGGCTTGAGGGGCTGGGGCTGAACCGTGCCGAGCGGCAGGCCCGCGCCATGGCCGCTCTTGAACTGGTGGGACTGGCCGACCGGGCGCAGCGCTGGCCACGCCAGCTTTCGGGCGGGCAACGTCAGCGCGTGGGAGTTGCGCGCGCGCTGACGGTGGAGCCTGACCTGCTGCTGATGGATGAGCCCTTTGGCGCGCTCGATGCCATTACACGTGCCAGCCTGCAGCGCGAACTGCTCGACATTCATGCCCGCAGGCAGGGCACGGTGCTGTTCGTGACCCATGACCTTGACGAGGCCCTGCTGCTGGCTGACCGGATCATCATCCTGCAGGGTCACCCGGCAGGCGTGAAGGGTGACTTCATGGTGGGGCCGCGCCCGCGCGAGCACGAGAGTGCTGCCATGCGCGCCATGGCCGGGCGGATGAAGCGGCTCATCGCCGGTGAAGCCGACCCCGGCGCGGATGCGGCCTATTGGCAGGCATCGGAGATATGATAAGTCTCGGCACTCACCCTGCCTGGCGCAGGTGGGCATGAAGGCATGGGGGCAGGGCGGTCGGGCCTGTGCCCCTGGCAAGCATAGGGAAGACAGAACATGACAAATCCCCCCAATCTTGAAGCGCATCTCGAGGAAGGCATTGGCCGCCTTCAGGATGGGCTGGATGGTTTTGTCGGTGATTCCGGCATGCCGCTGTCAGCCCGCATGCAGGGTGCGGGAGGTGCCGCACAGCAGGGCATGGGCGAGATCTGCGACAGCCTGCGCGACGTGACCGCCGACCGTCCGCTCGTGGCGCTGCTCGGCGCATCCTTTCTGGGCTTTATCGTAACCGCGTTCCTGCGCCGCAGGCGCGGTTGAGGCAACATATGCAGTGCTGCCGCGTTGAATGTGGCATGACTGATTTGCAAGGAAATAAGCCATGCTGAAACTGGCGCTGTTTTTTCTTATTGTCTCGCTGGTGGCCGGCGTGTTCGGCTTCAGTGGCATTTCCGCCGTTTCGGCAGGGATGGCGAAGATCCTGTTTTTCATCGCCATTATCTGCTTCGTGGTCGTGGTGCTGCTGGTGCTGTTCTCGGCCAATACATTATTCCGGTAGCAACCTGCCCGGCTCTATTGCAAAAACCCCCTGCGGCACGTGGCGCAGGGGGTTTTTTCATGCTTACTGGTTGGTGTCCTTCTGGATGAAGGCGGGCAGGAGCGGGTTGTCCTTCTGCAGCGAGTGCTTGCTGGGCAGGCGGGAAGTGTCCCACCCGCCGCCAAGCGCCTGCACCAGGCTCACGCTGTCGACCATGCGCTGCTGCTGGATGCCAAGCAGCGTCTCGGCATCGCTCAGGGCCGAATTCTCGTTGGTGATGACGGTGGTATAGATCGCGGTTCCGGCCTGGTACTGGTTGAGCGAGACCTCGACCGTGCGGTTGGCCAGGTCGAGTGCCTTCTGCTGCTGGGCGCCCTGCTCGGCCAGAATGCGCAGGTTAGAGAGCTGATCTTCCGTATTCTGCAGCGCCGTCAGCACGGTCTGGCGGTAGGTGGCCACCGCGCTGTCATACTGGGCGTTGGCCTCATGCACGGCGGCCGTGCGCGAGCCACCTTCAAACAGCACTTCGGTGGCCGAGGCGCCGAGCGACCACACCCGGTTCATGGCCTGCATCAGCGAGGTCACCGGGTCGCCGCCACTTTGTGAATAGCTGGCATTGATGGTGATGTCGGGGAAGAAGGCCGCCATGTCGGCACCGATCATGGCGTTGTATTCCTCCATCGTGCGCTCGGCGGCGGCAATGTCGGGGCGGCGTTGCAGCAGGTCGGCCGGCACGCTGACCGGAATAGGCGGCACGGTGCGCGACAGTTCAGCCGGGGCGATCGTGACATCGGCAGGCGGCTTGCCCACCAGCACGGCAATGGCGTGCTCATACTGCGCGCGGTTGATGCCTGCCTGCACCAGCGAGGCCCGGTTCTGCTCCAGCGTGGTGCGGGCCTGCAGCACGGCGGTGGGGTCTGCCGTGCCCGCCTCGAACTGGTTCTGGGTAATCTGCAGTGCCTGTTCATTGAAGTGGACATAGCGCCGCAAGAGGTCGGTCAGGCTGTCCTGATAGCGCAGGTTGAAATAGGCCGTGGCCAACTGCGCCTGATAGGACAGCGTGGCATTGGCAAGGTCGGCCGCACTTGCCTGCGCTGCTGTCACCTGTTCTTGCACCTGCCGGCGGATCTTGCCCCAGATGTCGAGATCCCAGCTGGCGCTGGGGCCGATATCATAGGTGTTGTAGGTCGAACCTTCCTTGGCGTAATTGCTGCCGGTGGACGAAAGCGACCCCGCCCCATGCCCCGCGCGGTTGAAGCCAAGGCTGCCGCTGATGGTGGGGAAAAGCTGGGCGCGCACGCTGTCGATCATGGCGCGCGCGTTACGGTAATTGGCCTCGTACTGCTTCACGTTCTGGTTGGAGATCGCAACCTGCGCCTCCAGCGCGTTCAGCACGGGGTCGTTATAGATTGTCCACCAGTCATGCTTGGGCAGTTCCGCAAGCTTGGGGTTGGCGGTTTCCCAACCGGGTTCGGGCCGCAATTCCTTGAAGTGGGCCGAGACGATGGCGGCGGGGCGATGGTATTTCGGCCCGATCATGCACCCGCTCAGCGCCGCGAGCGGCACGATGGCCCAGGCAAGGCGCCCTGCGCGGCGCATGCGGCGGACAGGCGCGTGGCTGGCATGGATGGGGGATGGCGAGGGACGTGTCATCCGGTTCAGGAATCCTGCTGGTGGGAAAGACGATGGCGTCGGGACAGCCGTCCATACAGCCGGTTGAAAAGGTCGCGGCAGGCTACCCCCATATGGTCGAGATAGAGATAGACAACCGGCGTGGTATAAAGCGTGAGCGCCTGGCTGACGAGCAGCCCCCCCACGATGGCGATGCCCAGCGGGCGGCGCAGTTCCGAGCCATATCCATGCCCGAAGATGAGTGGCAGCGCGCCCAGGGCTGCGGCAAACGTGGTCATCATGATCGGGCGGAAGCGCAGCAGGCAGGCGGTGCGGATGGCCTCGAGCGCAGTATGGCCTTCATCGCGCTCGGCGGTGATGGCGAAATCGACCAGCATGATGGCGTTCTTCTTCACGATGCCGATCAGAAGGATCACCCCGATCATGGCAATCAGCGAGAACGCCTCGCCAAACACCTGCAGCGCCAGCAGCGCCCCTACCCCGGCGGAGGGCAGGGTGGAGAGAATGGTTAGCGGGTGCACGTAGCTTTCATACAGAATGCCCAGCACCATGTACACCGCCGCCAGCGCCGCCAGGATCAGCAGCGGCTCGTTATTGACCGATTTCTGGAACTGCGCGGCATTGCCTGCAAACGCGCCCTGTATGTTATCGGGCATGTGCAGGCGCACCATTTCCTCATTGATGATCTGCACGGCCTGGCTGAGCGAGACGCCATTGCTCAGGTTGAACGAGACCGTGCTCGAGACCGTCTGCCCGTCATGATTGATGCTGAGCGCGGTCTTGGTGGGCTTGAGGGTGGAGACCAGCGTGAGCGGTACCATGGATTCCGAACTGGTGGAAACCGCCGACCCGGTCGAGGCGCTGTTGCCCCCCGCAAGCTTGTTGGCAACCTGGTTGCGGAAGGACTGGGCACTGAGCTGCGAGGCGGTGGTGCCAGTATCGGTCTTGACACGGATGGTGTTGGACTGCGTGCCACCACCCGCCGTGCCGCCCGCAACACTGACCCAGACCTGCTTGAGCGTGGTCGGGTCCGCCCAGAAGCGGGGCTCGATCTCCATCACCACGCGGTACTGGTTCAGCGCGTTATAGATGACCGAGGCCGAGCGCTGGCCATACGCATCGTATAGCGTGTTCGATACAAGTTGCGGCGTGATGTTGAGGCGGCTTGCCGTGTCGCGGTCGATCTGTACGTCAAGCGCCGAGCCGCCCTGGAGCACATCCGATGAAATATCGGACAGCTCATGATGTTTCTGCAACGCCGAGACGAGCAGCGGCGTCCATTTGTACAGATCCTTCGAGGAATCGGAATGCAGCGAATACTGGTAGGCCGCATTGCTCTGCCGCCCGCCAATGCGTAGCTGGCCCGGAGCCGAGGCATAGAATGTTGCCCCCACCATGTTGCGCAGCCGGCGCGAGATGCGGGCGATGGTCTGGGCGGGTGTATCGTTACGCTCCGATTTGTCCTTGAGGGTTACGAACATGTTGGCCTGGTTGGAGCTGCCGCGCCCGCCCATGAAGCCCATGACATGCGCCACGTCCCGGTCCGCCATGATGGCGGACTGCACGGTATGCACCTGCGCCTGCATGGCCTGGAACGAAATCGACTGATCGCCCATCAGGTGGCCCATCAGCATGCCGGTATCCGATTCAGGGAACAGGCTCTTGGGCATCTTGATGAACAGCCCCACCATGATGGCAATGGTGACGGGCAGCGACAGGATGGTGATGCGCCGGTGCGTGATCGCCCATTCCAGCGAGTGGGCATAACCCTGCTGGGCAGCGTTCAGCCCGGCTTCCAGCCACAGGCCGACTCGCCCGAACATGCCCTTGCCTGTGGTGGGTTTTTCATACTGCCTGAGCAGGCGCGAGGTCATCATGGGGGTGAGCGAGAGCGACAGCACCATGGAGATGACGATGGTGAGCGACATCGTCATGGCAAATTCATGGAACAGACGCCCCGCCACTCCGCTGAGCAGAAGGATGGGCAGGAACACCGCAATCAGCGACACCGTGATCGACAGCACCGTAAACGCCACCTCGCGCGTGCCGAGAAGTGTGGCCTGCAGCCGGTCCATGCCCGCCTCCATGTGGCGGCTGATGTTCTCCACCACCACGATGGCGTCATCCACCACGAAGCCGGTGGAAATGGTCAGCGCCATGAGCGAGAGGTTGTCGATCGAATACCCCATCAGCTTCATTGCGCCGAAGGTGGTGATGATGGATGTGGGCACGACAATGGCGGGGATGACGGTGATGCGCGGCGAGCGCAGGAACAAAAGCACCACCAGCACGACGAGCACCACCGACAGCACCAGCGTGAACTGCGTATCGGCCAGGGCGGCGCGGATGGTGGTGGAGCGGTCCATGAAGTTGCCAAGATCCACATCCGCGGGCAGGGCCGCGCGCAGCATGGGCAGTTGCGCGCGGATCTGGTCGTTGGTGTTGATGATGTTGGCCCCGGCCTGCGCGAAGATGATGGCCAGCACGCCGGACTTGCCATCCACATAGCCCGCGTTGCGCACGTCCTCCACGCTGTCATGCACGTAGGCCACGTCCTCGAGCCGCACGGGGCGGCTGTCATGGTAGGCCACGATCAGGTCGCGATAGGCCTGGGCGTTATGCGCCTGATCATTGGTGGACAGCACGAAGCGGCTGTCGCCCTGGTCGATGAAGCCCTTGGGCGTATGCGCGTTGGCCGAGGCGAGGGCTGCGCGGATATCTTCAAACCCGATGCCGAATTTGTACAGCGCCAGCGGGTTCATCTCCACCCGCACGGCGGGCAGCGAGCTGCCGCCGATCTCGACCTGGCCTACGCCCTGAATCTGCGAAAGGTGCTGCTGCAGCACGTTCGAGGCCAGGTCATAAAGCTGCGGCGGCGTGCGCGTGCGTGAGGTCAGCGCCAGGATCATGACCGGCGCGCCGTTGGGGTTGGCCTTGAAGTAGCTCGGGTTCTGCCGCAGCGAGGAGGGCAGGTCGGCATGGGCGGCCTGCAACGCCGCCTCCACGTCGCGCGCGGCGCCGTTGATGTCGCGGTCAAGTGAGAACTGTAGCGTGATCCGCGCCTGATTGGCCGATGACTGCGAAGTCATTTCCGTCAGGTCGGCAATGGCGCCGAGATGCCGCTCGAGCGGGGCGGCCACCGAGCTTGCAATTTCCTCGGGCGAGCCACCAGCCTGCTGCGCCTGCACCTGTATGACCGGAAAGTCCACATTGGGCATGTCCGCCACCGGCAGGGTGGTATAGCCGATAACGCCGCCCAGGATCAGCGCCACCGTCAGCAATACGGTGGCGACCGGCCTGCGCACGAAGATGGCAAGCGGGTTCATGCAGAAGCCTGCGGGCCGGGCTGGCCGTCAGGTTTGGCTGCATCCGTTGTGCCAAAGCGGCGGCCGAGCTTCTGGCTGATCCCGTCCATGAGCAGGTAGATGACCGGGGTGGTGAACAGCGTGAGCAGCTGGCTCACCGCAAGCCCGCCCACGATGGCGATGCCCAGCGGGCGGCGCAGTTCCGAGCCGGTGCCGGTGCCCAGCATCATCGGCACGGCACCCAGCATGGCGGCCAGCGTGGTCATGAGGATGGGGCGGAAGCGCAGCAGGGCGGCATGGCGGATGGAATGGATCGGGCTCATGCCCTCCACCCGCTCGGCCTCAAGCGCGAAGTCGATCATCATGATGGCGTTTTTCTTGACAATGCCGATCAGCAGCACCAGCCCGATGATGCCCATCACATCCAGTCCCGACCCCGTCAGCCACAGCGCCAGCAGCGCGCCGATGCCAGCCGAGGGCAGGGTGGAGAGAATGGTGATGGGATGGACAAAGCTTTCATACAGAATGCCCAGCACGATATACACCGCAACCAGCGCCGCCAGCACCAGCCACGCCTCGTTTGACAGCGAACTGCGGAAGGCGGCCGCCGTGCCCTGGAACGAGGTCTGGAAGCTTGAGGGCAGGTGGATGTCCTTCGCCGCGCGTTCGATCGCATCCGTCGCATCGCCCAGCGCATAACCGGGCCTGACGTTGAACGAGACGGTCGTGGCCGGGAACTGCCCCACATGCGTGATCAGCAGCGGCGCGGTATCCTGCGTGACCGTGGTGACAGAGGAGAGCGGCACCAGCCCCGAGGTGGGCGAGCGGGTGGGGCCCGAGGTGCTCTCGCCCGCATTGCCGCTGATGCCCGGCAGGTAGATCTGGCTCAGCGAGCCCATGTCCTGCTGGAAGGTGGGGGTGGCCTCAAGGATCACGCGGTACTGGTTGGACTGGGTGAAGATGGTCGAGATCTGGCGCTGGCCAAAACTGTCATACAGCACGTTGTCGATGGTCTGCGGCGTAATCGAGTAGCGCGCGCCTGTGGTGCGGTCGAGATCGACATGCGCCACAAGCCCCGATGCCTGCAGGTCCGATGTCACGTCGGACAGCGCCTTTTCCTGCTGCAGCCGGGCAATGAATTTCGGCACCCAGGTGGTGAACTGGCTGTAGTCGGGGTTTTCGAGCAGGAACTGGTACTGCGTGGCGGCGACCGAGGTATCGAGCGAGAGGTCCTGCACCGGCTGCACGTACAGTTCAGCCCCGGGTATGTCGGCGGTTTCCGCGCGCAGGCGGGTCGCGACCTGCTGCGCGGTGGAGGAGCGCTTGTCCACCGGCTTGAGGTTGATGAGGAAGCGCCCCTGATTGAGAGTGACGTTCTGCCCGTCCACCCCCACGAAGGAGGACAGGCTGGCTACGTCCTCATCATGCAAAATCCGGTCGGCGAGTTCCTGCTGGTGGCGCTTCATGGCGGTAAACGAGGTGGACTGCGCCATGACCGATATGCCCTGGATCACGCCCGTATCCTGCACGGGGAAGAACCCCTTGGGAATGATCACCGCCAGCACGCCGGTCAGCATCAGCGTTGCGCCAAACACGCCCAGCGTGAGCCTGCGGTGGCGCAGCACCACATCGAGCGCGCGGCCATAGCCCTCGATCGTGGCTACCGTCCAGCGCTCGATGGCGGCCGACCACGCGGGCTCGGCATGCTTGGTGTCGTGTTCATGCAAAAGGCGGGCGCACATCATGGGCACCAGCGTGAGCGAGACCACGGCGGAGAGAATGATGGTGACCGCCAGCGTCATGGCGAATTCATGGAACAGGCGGCCCACCACATCCCCCATGAACAGGAGCGGGATCAGCACCGCGATCAGCGATACGGTCAGCGAGATGATGGTGAACCCAATCTCGCCCGCGCCCTTCAGCGCCGCCTGCATGCGTGTGTCGCCCATCTCGATATAGCGGGCGATGTTCTCGATCATGACGATGGCGTCATCCACCACGAAGCCCGTGGCGATGGTGAGCGACATGAGCGAGAGGTTGTCGAGCGAGAAGCCGAACAGGTACATCACCGCCAGTGTGCCCACCAGCGACAGCGGCACCGACAGGCTGGGGATCAGCGTTGCGGGCACGTTGCGCAGGAACACGAAGATCACGCCCACAACCAGCACCAGTGCCAGGCCAAGTTCGAACTCCACATCCTCCACCGAGGCGCGGATGGTCGTGGTCCGGTCGGTCAGCGGCGTGATGGTGATGCCCGGCGGCAGCGCCTCCTGCAGGCGGGGCAGGGCGTATTTGATGTTGTCCACCACCGCAATCACGTTGGCACCCGGCTGGCGCTGCACGTTCATGACCAGGGCTGGCGTGCGGTTGGCCCAGGCGGCAAGCTCCGTGTTTTCGGGGCCGATCACTACGCTGGCTACGTCGCGGATGCGCACGGGGCCGTTGTTCTGGTAGGCGATGACCTGGTCAAGCAACTGCTGCACCCCGGTGATCTGGCCATCAATGCGCAGCGTGGTCGCGCGCTTGGGGCCATCGAACGTGCCGGTGGGAGAGTTGATGTTCACATTGCCAATGGTGGTGCGCAGCGTATCAAGATCGATGCCGAACGAGGTCAGCTTGGGGATGTTGACGCGCACCCGCAGCGCCTTGCGGTTGCCGCCCGAAAGCGTCACCAGCCCCACGCCCGAGATCTGGCTGATCTTCTCGGCCAGGCGGGTATCGACGTAATCCTCCACCTCCGTCAGCGGCATGGTCTTTGACGAGATGCCAAGGGTCACGACCGGCGTATCGGCGGGGTTGACCTTGGCATAGACCGGGGGCGCGGGCAGGTCGGTTGGCAGCAGGGAATTGGCCTGGTTGATCGCGGCCTGCACTTCCTGCTCGGCAATGTCCATGGTCATGGTCAGGCCAAAGCGCAGGGTAATGACCGATGAGCCGCCCGATGAGCGCGATGTCATCTGCTCCAGCCCCGACATCTCGCCCAGTTGTGTTTCAAGCGGGGCGGTGACGGAGGTGGCCATTACATCGGGGCTGGCGCCGGGGTAGAAGGTCTGCACCGTGATGGTGGGGTATTCCACCTCCGGCAGGGCCGATACGGGCAGGAAGTGATAGCCCAGCAGCCCCGCCAGCAGGATGGCCAGCATGAGCAGCGTGGTCGCGACCGGACGGTGTATGAAAAGGCGGGAGGGATTCACGCGGCAATCTCCGGCAACGCGCAGGGCAGGTCAGGCAGGGGGGCGGGCAGGCGGGCGCGCACCCTACTCCTTGCCCTTCTGCGGGGCAGTGGTGCTGTCGGTGGCCTGGGGAATGCTGACCTTTACGCCATCACGCAGGTGGTCCACGCCATCGGTCACCACGCGCTCGCCTTCCTTCACGCCATCACTCACCACGGTCATGGTGTTGTTGGCATGGCCGGTCTTGACGTTGCGTACTTCCACCGTGCTGTCCGCCTTCACAACGTAAACGAACTGGCCGTTGGGGCCATTCTGCAGGGCATTGGTGGGCACGAGCAGGGCATCATGGTCGGTGCTGACCAGCATGCGGGCGTTGACGAACTGGTTGGGGAAAAGCTCTTCCTGCGTGTTGGGGAAGATCGCGCGCATGCGCACCGTGCCGGTCGAGGTATCGATCTGGCTGTCGAGCACGCTGGCCTGGCCGGCCGCGATCTTGTTGAGGTTGGCGCTGTCCCATGCATCGACCTCGAGCGGCGTGCCTTCGCGCAGGCGGGTGGCCACGGGGCCGATATCGTTTTCGGGCAGGGTGAAGATGACCGAGATCGGCTGCATCTGTGTCAGGATCACGAGGCCATTGGTCTGGCCTGCGGTGATGTAGTTGCCCATGTCCACTTCACGGATGCCCACGCGCCCGTCAACGGGGGCCAGGATATGGCAGTAGGTGATCTGGAGCTTCTCGTTATCGACGAGCGCCTGGTCGGCTTTCACCGTGCCTTCGAGCTGCTCGACCTTGTACTGCTGGTCCTTGGCCGTCATGGCGGCAACGCTGTTCTGCTGGATCAGGCGCTGGTAGCGGGCGTTATCCACCTGGGCGGCCTTGAGCTGGGCCACATCCTGCGCCAGCTGGCCTTCGTACTGCGCCAGCAGCACCTCATAGGGGCGGGTATCGATCAGGGCCAGCAGGTCGCCCTTGTGCACATGCTGCCCCTCGGTAAAGAGCACCTGCATCAGGTAGCCATCAATGCGTGACTGCACCGTAACGTTGGTGATGGGCACCACCGTGCCCAGCTCCGTCAGCACCACGGGCATGTCGCCCCGGCTTACGGCGGTGACCGCCACGGGCTGGTCGCCGCTTGCGGCGTGCTTCTTGCTGGTGCTGGCATGGGGGCGCAGGAAAGCGACCGCAAGGACCACCGCCAGCGCCCCGCCCGCCAGGTAGAGCATGCGCCGCCCACGGCGCGGCCGGTCGGTCGGGGGCGTAGGTGTGGGTGTGGCGGCGGCGCGGGGCGGGGGGGGCGTTGTATCCATGCGGTCGGGTTTCTGCCTGTTTGCTGTCGGATGGGGGCCAGTGTGAATAACCGGGCCGTTATGAAAAAAGCGTAAGGTCGAACCGGGGAGCGCCCCAGTATTAACATGGCGCGTGAATGGAATAAGTTAGGGAATGTAACATCCTGTGCGGCGGGTGGAAGGGCCAAAACCTTCCCATGTTTCATGGCCGGTTCTTTTGTGCGGCGGTGTGGTCATGACCACTCACTGCCGCTCCTGCATTGGGTGAAAGCCGTAGCAGCACGGGCAGCGCGATCATGGCGACAAGGCCGCACAGGATAAAGGTCAGGCGGTAGTCCTGTATCTGCAGCGATGGCGGGAGCACCAGCCGCGCGGAGGTCAGCACGCCTGCCGAAAAGCATATGCCCAGAGTGAGCATGACCTGCTGGATGGTTGAATACAGGCTTGTCGCCGCCCCCATGCGCGCGGGCGGCATGTCGGCATAGGCGATGGTGTTGTAGCCGGTATAGACCGTGGTCTGCCCCACGCCATGCCCGGCCAGCAGCGCGAGCAGCGCAACCGTGCCCATGGCAGGGTTGTACAGCGCCAGCAGCAGGCACACGCCTGGCACGCTCAGGCTGCTCGCGCACATGACGGCACGGTAGCCCCGGGCGCGGTACAGCCGGGGTGCTGCAAAGCGCATGGCCAGCGCGCCTATGGGGGCGATGAAGGTGATCAGCCCGCTCTGCACGGCGCTCGCGCCAAAGCGGGTCTGGAGCATGGAGGGCACGAGAAAGATGATGCTCCCGGTGGCGATGCGCGTGCAGGCACCCGCAATGACCGAGATGCGAAAGGTGTTCACCCGCAGCAGCGACAGGTCAAGCAACGGGTGCGTCACCCGGCCCGCGTGGCGGATATAAGCCACGCTGCATACCAGCGGCAGGACAAGCAGCGCGCAGGCCACGATGCGGGCCGTGCCGGAATGGGTCAGCAGTTCCAGCCCGAAGATCAGCCCCGCCAGCCCCAGCGCGCACCACACGTTGCCCTTGAGGTCAAACGGTGGGGGATGGGACACGCGTACCTGCGGAATGAACCGCCCGATCAACCCGATGGCCAGAAGCCCGAGCGGTATGTTGATGTAGAAGACCCATCGCCACGACAGCAGCGAGGTCAGCACGCCGCCCAGCACGGGGCCAACCATGGGGCCGATGGTGGCGGTGAGCATGACCCACGCCATGGCCGACATCAGCTCCGACTTGGGCACGTTCTGCAGGATCACGAGCCGGCCCACCGGCACCATCATCGCCCCGCCCAGCCCCTGCACCAGCCGTGCGAGCGCCAGCACGGGCAGGTTGGGCGCAAGCCCGCCAAGCAGCGAGCCGCCAAGGAACACAATGATGGCCCAGCACAGCGTGACCCGGTTGCCAAACCGCTCGGCAATGCGGCCCGAGGCCGGGATCAGGGCCGCAAGCCCCAGCATGTAGACCGTAAGCGTGATGCTGGTCTGGGGAATATCGACATGGAAGTCCGTTGCCATGGCAGGCAGCGCCGTGGTCAGCGCCGTGCCATCGATCTGTTCCATCATCATCAGGCTCGATACGATCATCGCCATGAGCCTTTTGCGCCTGGGCGAAAGAGCAGGCGGGTGGGAAGCGGGCGCAGGCTGTTTGGTCTGGGTTGTCGTCAAGGGCGGCATCATCATGCATGATAGTATGGAGTACGGAACTGCAAGCGCCATCGCGGCGTTATGGGTTCACGCTACAGAGCAGCGATATTACGGAGTGTGAATGATGTCGGAAGACAAGGCAAAAAACATCGAGACCAAGGGCGAAGGCATGGTTGATGAAGGCATTGGCCGCCTGAAGGACGCCGCCGGCGGCCTTACGGGCAATCTGGGCATGCAGGCCGAAGGCAAGGTTGACCAGCTTTCGGGCATGGCGCGGCAGGAATTTGCCGATCTTTATGATGAAGGCGAAGGCAAGCTTGAGCGCGCCGTGACCTTCGTGCGCGAACGCCCGCTGTTTTCCCTCGGTATCGCGGCGGTGCTCGGCACCATCATGGGGCTGATTTTCATCCCCCGCCGCAAGGGCTGATCACGGGTCGAGTCGTTTTTTTTTCATTTTAAGGGACTCGATGAGTCCACAGCATCTTGCACAACCGTGCATAAAAATGGTTTCCATCCTTCCAGAACATGAATCTGGTGCGAATCGGGCCTGAACCCCGATTCGCACCATGACGGGAAGGACTGGATGCCGGATTACACGCTTGAGCATGCCCATGGGGGACGGGTCGCCGGTGTCGATGAAGTCGGTCGCGGCCCGCTTGCGGGTCCGGTCGTGGCAGCGGCGGTCATGTTCCTCTCGGGCGTGCCGGGCAATCTGGCCGACACGCTTGATGATTCAAAAAAGCTCAGGCCAAAGGTCCGGCAGCAGCTTTACGATACGCTGCACGCCACCCCCGACGTCCTGATCGGGGTGGGGGCGGCCTCCGTGGCCGAAATCGAACAGCACAACATCCTGCGCGCGTCATGGATCGCCATGCAGCGTGCGGTCGGCCGCCTGCCGCAATGGCCCGAACTGGTTCTGGTTGATGGTAACGCCGCGCCCGATTTCGGGTGCCCGGCGCAATGCGTCGTGGGTGGCGATGCGGTCAGCCTGTCCATTGCCGCGGCATCGGTCGTAGCCAAGGTCGTGCGCGACCGGGCCATGGAGCGGCTGGCCCAGCGCTGGCCCGCCTATGGCTGGGAGCGCAATGCCGGTTACGGCACCCCCATCCACCGCGCGGGCCTGATGGCCCACGGTGTCAGCCCCCATCATCGGGCAGCGTTCGGCACGGTGCGCCGCATCATGCAGGCTTCCGGTCCTTCTTCCTTACATTCAAGCGCGGAGCAGCCATCATGCTGAACAATTCATGAGCGGTGCGGTAATGATGGAATTGCCCCTTGACCAGGTGTTGCGTGGCGACTGTGTCGAGATGATGCAGACCCTGCCCACGGGGTCGATCGACTGCGTGTTCGCCGATCCGCCATACAACCTCCAGCTCAAGGGCGAACTGCGCCGCCCGGATGACAGTGTGGTCGATGGCGTGGATGACGACTGGGACAAATTTGCCGACCTGCGGGCCTATGACGAGTTCACCCGCGCCTGGCTGACCGAGGCGCGGCGCGTGCTGCGCAAGGATGGCACGATCTGGGTCATCGGATCGTATCACAACATCTTCCGCATCGGGGCGATCCTGCAGGATCTGGGGTTCTGGATCCTCAATGACGTGATCTGGCGCAAGTCCAACCCCATGCCCAACTTCCGTGGGCGGCGCTTCACCAACGCGCATGAAACGCTGATCTGGGCGGCGCGGGGGCCGGACAGCCGCTACCGCTTCAACTACCAGGCCATGAAGGCACTCAATGACGATGTGCAGATGCGCTCGGACTGGTACCTGCCGCTATGCACCGGCGGCGAGCGGCTGCGTAACGAACATGGCCTTAAACTGCACCCCACCCAGAAGCCCGAAAGCCTGCTGCACCGCGTGCTCGTGGCCTCGACCAATGTGGATGACGTGGTGCTCGACCCCTTTACCGGCACCGGTACCACCACGGCCATGGCGCGCAGGCTGCGCCGCCGCTTTATCGGCATCGAGCGCCACCCCGATTATGCCGAGGCCGCGATTGGCCGCGCCCGCCGCGAAAAACCCGTGCCGCTGGACAGCGTGCTGACCACGCCTGCCCGGCGTGAAAGCCCGCGCGTGCCCTTTGGCGTGCTGGTCGAGCGTGGCATGGTGCCTGCGGGCACCGTGCTCATGGATCGGCAGAAGCGGGTGCGCGCCACCGTCTCGCCCGATGGCACGCTGGTCAGCGGGCGGCACCGGGGCTCCATTCACAAGATGGGGGCAACGCTGACCAACGCGCCCTCGTGTAATGGCTGGACATTCTGGTATTTCGAGCACGAAGGCGAACTGGTGCAACTCGATACGCTGCGCAGCGAGATCCGGGCGGAGCAGGCAGCCGTCGCGTCCTGATGGCGGGGGAAGGCAGGGTGGCATGAACCGGCGCCCCGATCCAGACGGACCATATGGCCCGTCTGGCATGGAATGGAGCCCGAACCGCCATTCGGCGCTATTGACCGGGGATTACCTGTTCAGCCAGCTCATTCCCTATATCGGCAACAAGCGCAAGCTGCTCGGCCTGATAGCGCAGGCCATCGCGGCCACGGGCGAGGCGCCGCAGCGTACCGACTTCATCGACCTGTTTGCCGGCACCGGCGTGGTCTCAAGGCTGGCCAAGCGGCTTGGCTTTCGCGTGTTGTGCAATGACTGGGAGCCCTATAGCGAGCAGATCAATCGGTGTTATGTGGCCCAGTCTCGCGCGCCGGTCTTTCATGGCGGGCGCGATTACGCGCAGGTCATGGCGGAACTCAACGCCCTGCCGCCGCTTGAGGGCTGGATCACCCGCCATCTGTGCCCCGATGATGACGTGCATTACGATACCACGCGCGACCGGATGTTCTACATGCGCAAGAACGGCATGCGCATCGACGCCATCCGCGCCCAGATCGCCCGGTGGGAGCATGACGGCCTGCTGGATGCAGGACAGAAAGCCTGCCTGCTGGCACCGCTGCTGTACAGCGCCAGTTACAACAGCAATACCAGCGGGCTGTTCAAGGGGTTTCACCGTGGCTGGGGCGGGCGCACGGGCACCGCGTTGTATCGCATTGCGGCTGACCTGACGCTGCGCCCGGCGAGTTTTATTGATAACGGGCATGAGCACAGGGTGCTGCGCATGGATGCCCACGCCCTGGCTGCCAACCTGGCAGGAGAGGTGGGGGAGGCGGCCATCGCCTATATCGATCCGCCCTACAACCAGCACCCCTACGGCGCCAATTACCACGTGCTCAACACCATTGCCCTGTGGGACAGCCCGCCCGTTGCCCCCAAGATTACCGGGCGCGACAAGTCGGCCATACGCCAGGACTGGCGCACCGAGCGGCGCAGCCCCTACAACCACCGCAGGCAGGCGCTTGCGGCCTACCGGCACCTGCTATCAGTGCTCGATACGCGGTGGATCGCCACGAGCTACAGTACCGATGGCTTCATTGCGCTGAAAGACATGCTGCGGGCCAATTGCGAGCGCGGGGCGGTGCAGGTCTTTACCCGCCCCTACAAGCGCTACCGCGTCAGCCGCCAGCGCTATTCCGCCCGCCCCATGACGCTGGAATTCGTCGTGCTGACCAATACCCATCGCCCGCCGCAGCGCACGGCCGATGAGATCTGGCACGAGATCATGACCCTTGAGGCCAGCCTGAACAAGGCACCCTGAATAAAGAAGGTTTTGGTGAAGCTCTTTTCACAAAGCTTCGGAAGGGCTGCCGTGACTTAAAATAAAGACAGCCCCGATGGGTCTAGCTGCCGCCAAAGCCCAGGAACCCGATCGACGGATCAGCATGGCCGCCGGAGGCGTCGTAGCGCCGGTCAGGCGAGGCAGTGGTCGAGGCATGCTGGGGCATGGTGAGCGGCGGGGTGTCGTCCTCGCCGCTTTCAAGGTTGTTGGAGGCGAAATGCGGGTCGGCATCCGAGAAAGTGCGCATCGACAGCAGCAGGAAGGTGATGTCGTTGCGGTTGAGGTCGATCGCCATGTCAAGCGGCGTCTGGCCAAGCTGGTTCTGGGCCGTCATGTCAGCGCCGCGGTTCAGCGCTTCCTTCGCCGCGCCAAGGCTGCCACGGTTGATGGCATCGAACAGCGCATTGGTCGGGTTCATGTCGGAATTGGCGTGGCCGTGCTCTTCCTCGCGCGATTCAGCGCCAGGCAGGGCGGCTGGAGGCGCTGCAGCCTTGGCTGCGCGGCGGGCTTCGGCCTTTTTGGCTGCTTCAGCGGCTTCGGCCTCGGCTTCAGGGTCTTCGGCATCCTGCGCATGCGCCACGTGCAGCGGCATGCACACGGCAGGAAGGCCCGCAAACAGGGCGGCGACAAGAAGATATATACCGGATCTGGAAATCATGTCCTGTCCCGAGAGTGAGCGTTCAGCCAGCCGCGCAACAGCCCTACGCCGCCTGCCGGTTCTGCTGATTACCGCAAAATGATGGTTGATGCGACGATTAATCCACTTTCCCGTCACGGCGGCCTGAAAAGCCAGCCTGCTCAACATCGTGCAGCCATGAAGGTGCTGTATGGACGAAGCGTATGCCAGAACGCCGACTTTTTGAAAAAAGGCGGCCCCCCAAAGCCTTTATTCTTTTTTATCAATTATTTGCATGATTTCAGGATCGACTCTCCCGCCACCATGCCATGAACACCATCAGCAGCACGAACAGCCCCATGGCCCAGGCCGGGAGCATGGCACTTGCCTGCTGCCCCGATACGCTGTGGGCATTGCGGGCGGGGAAGGCAAAGCGGTTGGCTGATGACGCGTGGCTCCCGCCTGCCATCACCATCTCCGGCAGGGATGGCGCCTGCGCATCCGCGCCCAGCCAGTGCACGCCGCCGCCGGTCGCCGCCGCCATGGGGTCAAGCACGGATGAAGTGGCGCGCAGATCGGCAAACTCCAGCGGGTCTTCCGCGCGCGGGGCTGCGAAGGCTTCATGCCCGGCATCATCGCGCACGGTCCATATGCCTTCCTGTGTTGCGGGCAGGCGGGCGCGGGCGAGGCCGGTATTGCCGGCGGGCTCGAGTGTGACCTGCTGGCTGGTGCCATCAGGTGCCGTGACATGCACCACCGGCGCGGGCCCGGTGGTGACCGAGCGGCGGGTGATGGTCATCTGCCCTGCCGTAATGCTGGCCTCAAGCTGGTTTTCCTCAAGTTCCGGCTCTTTCATCAGCCAGTGCGAGATGCGGCGCAGCAACTCGGATTGCGGGCCGCCACCGCCTTCGCCATGCGACCACAGCCAGGCCTGATCGGACATGAGAAAGGCCACGCGCCCCTTGTCCGCATGGTCGAGCACCAGCAGGGGCTGGTGATCGGGGCCGGTCATCAGCACCTGACCCCGGGCGGAATCGCTGCGCAGGCTGCGATACCACGGCCCCCAGCCCGGCTTGCTCCCCGCATGATCGGGCGCGCCCGGCAGGCCGGAGGTGACCGGGTGGCGCATGCCGGTCTCGGTCAGGTCGGGCTGGAAGCGCTGGATGGCCATGCCATCGGCCGTGGTCACATGCGCGGGCAGGATATCGGAAAGCGGGGTATCCTGCAGCGATCCGGCGGTGAGGAATTCCGGCCCGCCAATCAGCAGCAGCCCGCCGCCTTCACGGATGTGATTGACGATGTTGCGCAGATAGGCCTCGGGCAGGATACCGCGATTTTCAAACCCGTCGAGAATGATGAGGTCGAACTGCCCCACCTTCTGCTGGAACAGTTCATTGACGGGGAAGGCGATCAGCGCCAGATCGGAAAGCGGGGTGCCGTCATCGCGGTCGGGTGGCCGCAGGATGGTAAAGTGCACGAGGTCAACCGAAGGGTCGGCCTTGAGCAGCCGCCGCCACACGCGCTCGCCCTGGTTGGGCGTGCCTGACACCAGCAGCACGCGCAGCCGGTCGCGCACGCCGTTGATGCGGATGACATCGCGGTTGTTGCGCGTCGAGACCTCGCCGGGCAGTTCCGGAGCCGACAGGCCGATAAGCATCTCGCCCGGATGGGTGACGGGCAGGGTAATGTCCTGCGGCTCGCCAATCTTTACGGGTCGGGTAAAGGTCGCGCCATCGCCCTGCGTGAGCGTGAGCTGGGTGGTCCCGCCCGGCTGGGGGGACGCGCCCTGGTCATCGATCTGCACGCGGATGGTCACGTCCTTGCCCACGATGGCAAAAGGCGGGGCCTGCAGCACGCGCAGGTGGCGGTCGGTTTCCTCGCCCTTGCCGGTCAGCAGTACATGCAGTGGCAGGAGCGTGCGGTGGCCGTGGCCATCATCGGGGTTGAGCGTGTCGGGCACGGTGGCGGGCACGTCATGGTCCTCGCCATCGGTGATCAGCACCGCACCCGCCAGGCGGGAGGGGGGAATGTCAGCCGCCGCCTGCTGCAATGCCGCAAACAGGCGCGTGCCGCCATGGGCGGCTTCGCGCACGGTCACGATGCGTGGCACAAGGCCGGGCACACGGTTCATGTCGGCCTGCACGCGGGCCGCCGCATTGCGCGCCATCTCGCCCCGGTTGCGCTCGTTCATCGAGGCCGACTGGTCCACCACCACAAGTGCTGTTTCAGGCAGGGGGTGCCATGTCTCGGTAATGCGCTGGGGGTTGTACAGCCACGCGGCAACACCCAGCCCGGCCAGCAGCCGCCACACGCTGCCGCGCACCCGGCGGGCAAGGCCCCACAGGGCGAGTACGGCGCAGGCGGCCACCAGCAGGTTGATGCACCACGGCGGCACAAGCGGGCTGAGCGCCATCATGTGGCGCGACAGGTCAGGCATGCCGCTTACTCCCCAAGCCGTTTGAGCAGCGCAGGCACATGCACCTGGTCCGCCTTGTAGTTGCCGGTCAGGGCATAGATCACGGCATTCACGCCAAAACGGTAGGCCGTGACGCGCTGCTCCGCTCCGTCGGGCACGGGGGCGTAGGGCGTATTGCCCGCTTCATCCACCGCCCAGGCATGTGCCCAGTCATTGCTGCCGATAATGACCGGGCTGACCCCGTCATTGGTGCTGTCGCCCTCCTGCGCCACCCAGACGGGCATGCCATCGTACCGGCCGGGAAAATCATGCAGCAGGTAGAAGGTGTGCGAGAGCACATGGTGGCTGTCGAGCCGTGTGAGCGGCGGAATGTCCAGTCCCGCCGTCATGCGCCTGAGTGCTGCTGCCGTGCCCGGCGCCGAGCCGGTATAGCTGCTGGCGTTTTCGGGGGCCGTGGCCGGGTCCTGGCCCTGCGTGTCGATCAGCAGGATGCCGCCGTGGCGCATATAGGTGTTCAGTGCTGCCGTGCGGGCGGGACTGGTGGGGGCATCGGCCGTTACGGGCCAGTAGATGAGCGGGTAATAGGACAGGTCATCACGCTCCGGCGTTACGCCATCGGGGTGGCCCAGCATGGCGGATGTGCGGGCATTGACGTAGTCCGACAGGCCCTGAAGCCCCTCTTTCGATACGTCATCGATCTCCGGATGGCCGGTTACGATATAGGCCAGCCGGGTTTCGAGTGCGGCACGCGGCACGTCAGGCGGTATGTCGGCCGCCTGTGCGTGAGCACCCGCCATGCCCATGCCGCAGCACAGGGCCAAGGCCGCAAGCCTGCGCCACGGCCGCCCGCGCTGCAGGATGCTGACCAGTCCGTCGGCCAGCAGCAGCATGGCGGCCAGCACGAGCAGTGCCGGCCCGATAGACAGGTCCGCCACCTGCCCGCGCAGGTCGGACACGGTGCCGATGGGGGCCTGGGCTGCTAGCGCTGCCGGGTCATCGCCCACATTGAGCGCGCGGCGGCTGTTGCGTGGACCATACAGCCCCGGCGGGTGTTCGGGGGTGGGTGCGGTGCGGCCAAACGCATCGGCCCGCAGCGCCTGCGCGCCCGCAGGGGGCGCGACCAGCGTGCCGTCGCCATCAAGCGCCATGTAGGGGGCGAGCAGGGTGCTGCCAGCGGGTGTTTCGATGCCCGAGGCCTGATCGATCAGATGCTGGAGCATGCCCACGAACAGCCCCGAAAGCGGCAGGTTCGACCATTCTGCCGTGCTGGTCACATGGAACAGCACGACCTGCCCCGCGCCCAGTGCGGCGTGGGTGACCAGCGGCGTGCCATCATCCAGCCGTGCCCAGCTATGACTGTCCAGATCGGTGGAAGGCTGGGCCAGTACCTGCCGTGATACCGTAACATCGGCCGGGATATCCAGATCATGGAATGGCGACGCGGCGGGGAAGGGGGCCAGATGTTCAGGTTTGCTCCATGACATGGCGCCGCCCAGTTCGCGCGTGCCAGCCATGAGCGGCACGGGCAGGAGCGGGTCGACCTGCGGTTGTGGCGTATCGCCACCGCCGTCCGTGGCATCTGTTCCCTGAATGAGCAGCGGGCCGGCAAAGCGGATCAGCGTGCCGCCCGCGCGCACCCAGGCTGCGACTTTCTTGCGGGTTTCGGGGCTGCCCAATGTGCCATCTGGCGCGATGATGACCGAAAGCGGGCGCGCGAGCAGCGTATCAAGGTCGCCCTCGCGCAGTTCGGCGGCGGGTTGCAGCACGCGGCGGAGGTAGAACAGGCTGCCCATGAGCGGCGTATCGGAACTGCCGGTTGCAATCAGCCCTACGGGGTGCTGGCGCTCGCGCTCGTCAAGCAGCCGGATGCCCGCAGGCCCAGCCATGCCCTCAAGGGAGAGGTGATCGACCTTGTTGCGTAGCTCGGCGGGCAGGTCGGGGGCGAGATCGGCATGGTCGGCGCCCGCGGGCAGGTTGACCGGCAGCAGGCCGAGCGTGCCGCCGGTTGCGGTTTCAAGGCGGAGCTGGCCTGTGCGCGGATGATCGCGCGGAACGGTGCGCAGGCGCGTGGCCAGACTGCCCTGCCCACTGGCAGGCGGGGCCAGCAGCATGATGTCGGATTGCGGTACCTGCATGTCATGCACCGGGCCAATGGCGGCAAGGGCTGCGGCAAAACCGGTGTCGCCGCCGGTGGCCAGTCCGTCGGCCATGTAGATGACCGGCCCGCGCCAGCCCTGGCCTGCAAGGGCTGTGAGCGCATGGGTGGCCGCGATCCGGTCGGTGGGCCAGGCACGGGGCAGCATCGGGTCGATCTGGCTGCGCAGCAGGTCGGCCTGCGTGGCAGGCTGGACCACAATCGGGTCGAGCGCATCAGTGCGGGCGGTGAGCAGCAGGCGCGCGGTGTGGCCGGTGCGGGCCAGATGGTCAAGCAGGCCATCAAGCGCGTGGATGCGCTGCGACCACGTGCCTGCCGCAGCCCAGCCGTTATCGAGCACGATCAGGCAGTCGGCATCGGGCAGGGCGCCCTGCCCGCGCGGAAAGACCGGCTGCGCCAGCCCCAGCACAAGCCCCAGTACGGCCAGGCAGCGCAGCAGCACGCGCCACAGCGGCGCGGAGGTTGCATCGGGCGGTGGAGCCGCAAGTGCGGCCAGCAGCCGCATGGGCGGGAAGGACTGCGTGCGCGGCGCGGGCGGGCGGGCATGCAGCAGCCACCACACGGCAGGCAGGGCCAGCAGGCCCAGCAGCATCCACGGTGCCAGCAGGATCATGCCCGTCCTCCCGCCCCGAGCAGGGTATGCAGCGCCATCAGCGCCGCAAGCGGCGGCTGGTCAGTCATGTGCACTACGGGCGGGCTGCCTGCGGCGGTGCATAGCGTGCGTAGCTGCGCCTGATGGCGCTGCCAGATCACGGCATAGTCCTGTTGCAGCGTGGGGCTGCCATAAAGCAGGCGGTCCGCGTCCTCCTCCATCCCGGTGAAGCGCGTTGGACCGGCATAGGGCAGGGTGGTCTCCGCCGGGTCTATGGTCTCCACCAGCGTGGCGGTGGCCTGACACGCGGCAAGCTGGCGCAGGAAAGCCTCAAGCTGCCCGGGTGGGTACAGCCCGTCGCCAAACAGCAGCACGTGGCTGCGGGCGGGGATGGCTGTGGTCAGCGGCAGGTCTGGCGCATCGGGCGCCTGGCGCAGGGCGGCCAGCAGCGCATGGGCCATCTGTTCCAGTGCGCGATGGCCGTGCAGGCGCAGCGGCGCAGTTGTTGGGTTGGTGGCCAGCAGGCGGATCTGCTCGCCCTGGCGTAACATCATGGCCGCACTGGCCAGTGCCAGCAAAAAGGCCCGCTCGGCCTTGGGCGGCAGGGCGGGATCGGAATGCCAGCGCATGGAGGCACTATTATCGCACCAGATGCATATGGTGTGCGGGGTCTGTGCTTCGCGCTCACGAACGAAGGCCCGGTCGCTCCGTGCCGACTGCCGCCAGTCAATGGCACTGGCCGCCTCGCCCTGTGTGGCGGGACGGTATTGCCAGAATTCGTCGCCCTGGCCTGCCCTGCGCCGCGCATGGCTGCCCTGGCCCACGGTGCGGGCAAGGCGTTCGGCGGCAACAAGCAGGGCGGGCAGCCTGCCTGCCAGGTCATCGGCCAGCGCGGTGGCGGTGATGGCGTTGCGCGGCAGGAACGCAGCTTCCGCCGCCTCCGGCGCGGGGCGTGACGTGCCGGGCGCACGGGCGGCATTCGGGATCAGCCGCGACAGGAAGGAGGGAAGGGCGGCCAATGTCAGCCGATCCGTCCGACCAGCGTATCGATCAGCGTGGACAGGCGCAGGTTTTCCGCCCGTGCGGTAAAGGAGAGTGCCATGCGGTGGGCCAGGATTGGCTGGGCCAGCGCCGACACGTCCTCAATGGTGGGGGAAAGCCTGCCATCAAGCAGGGCGCGGGCACGGGTGGCCAGCATCAGTGCCTGTGCTGCGCGCGGGCCGGGACCCCAGGCCACGGCCTCGCGGATGGTGGGGTCATCGCTGGTTTCGGGCCGTGCCGCGCGCACAAGGCGCACGATCGCATCGACCACCTGCTCGCCCACCGGCAGGGCGCGCACCAGCGCCTGCGCCTCGATCACGTCGGCCGCCGTGAGCACGGGGCTGGCGGTGGCGGTGGTGGTGCCGGTGGTGGCCAGCAGCATGGCGCGCTCGGCCTCCGCTGTGGGGAAGTCGAGCGTGACCTGCATCAGGAACCGGTCAAGCTGTGCTTCGGGCAGGGGGTAGGTGCCTTCCTGCTCGATGGGGTTCTGGGTAGCCAGCACATGGAAGGGGCGGGGCAGTGGATGGTTGGTGCCCGCAATCGCCACCTCGCGCTCCTGCATGGCCTGCAGCAGGGCCGACTGCGTGCGGGGGCTTGCGCGGTTGATCTCGTCCGCCATGAGCAACTGGCAGAACACCGGCCCCGCCACGAAGCGGAAGCTGCGGCGGCCGGCCTCGTCCTCATCAAGGATTTCGCTGCCAAGGATATCGGCGGGCATGAGGTCGGGCGTGAACTGCACGCGGCGTGCGTCCATGCCCAGCACGTGACCCAGCGTTGTCACCAGCAGCGTCTTGCCCAGCCCCGGCGCACCGACCAGAAGCGCGTGCCCGCCCGCTACGATGGTGGTCAGCACCAGGTCGATCACCCGGTCCTGCCCCAGTATGACACGGCCGATTTCCGCCTGTGCTGCGCGCAGGCGCGCGCCCATGCTCTCGGCCCGGGCCGCGATCTGCTCGGCGGTCAGGGTGGGGGGGGATGTCATGCCCGCCTGCGGCGCCGCATGGAGGGGGGAGGTATCATCCATGGTCATCATTCCAACAGTCTGACAGGTCCGGGGGTTTCATCAAGCCGGTGTTGATCCCTATATCAAGTCCAGCAGCTTCCATAGTGTCGGGTTAACGCAATTGATGGACGATTTCGAGACAGGACAGAACCCGCCGGCCCGCGCGCCGGGGCAGGCGGGAACATGCGGCGCGCTGCCGTTCGTGATCAGGCGTGACGGAACGTGGCTGTACCGTGGCTCCCCCATCCGTCGCAAGCCGATGGTCTGCCTGTTCGCCTCCACCCTGCGGCGCGACGCGCAGGGTGGCTTCAGGCTCCAGACCCCGGTGGAGCAGGGCACGATCGAGGTGGAGGATGCCCCGTTTGTGGCCAACCACCTTGAGTGGCATGGCTGCGGGCGGGGGCAGGTGCTCTCGTTTCGCACCAATGTTGATCAGGTAATCTGCGCAGGCCCCGACCACCCGATTCGATGTGACTGGAACGTGCCGTGCGAAGGTTGCGGCACCGGCCCCGTGCCCTACCTGCATGTGCGCGATGGCGATGGTGTGCTACCCATCGAGGCCCGCATCGCCCGGCCCGTCTATTACGAGCTCGCCGCCCTTGCGGTGGAGGGGCACTGCCAGGGCGTGCCCTGCCTTGGCGTGTGGAGCCAGCATGTGTTCTTCCCGCTTTCCGCCATGGAGGCGGCTTCATGACCAGCCCGCTCGCCACGCTGGCCCACGCCATGCCCGATGTGCTGGAACAGCTTGGCCGGATCTGGACCATCATCCCCGATGCAAGACTGGTGGGCGGCGCCGTGCGCGACCTGCTGCGCGGGCAGGCGGTGGCCGATATCGACCTGGCCTGCGCGGCCCCCCCCGATGTGGTGATGGCGAAGCTGAAGGCTGCTGGCGTGAAAGTGGTGCCCACGGGTCTTGCGCATGGCACGGTCACCGCCGTCATCGACCGCCGCCCCTTCGAGATCACGACCCTGCGGCGCGATGAGGAAACCGATGGCCGCCACGCCACCGTAGCCTGGACACAGGACTGGCGCGAGGATGCGGCAAGGCGTGACTTCACCATCAACGCCATGTCGTGTGACAGCGCGGGCGTGGTGCATGACTATTTTGGCGGGCAGGCTGATCTGGCGGCAGGGCGGGTGCGTTTTGTGGGCGATGCCCGCCTGCGCATTACCGAGGATGCGTTGCGGATCCTGCGCTTCTTCCGCTTTCAGGCCCGTTATGGTCGCGCAGAGCCTGACCCGCAGGCAATCAACGCCATAACGGCTCTCGCTGGCCTGATCGGCCGCCTCTCGGTCGAGCGGATATGGTCGGAGCTGCGGCGCATCCTGACAGGCCCTGAAGTGGTGCGTACCTTGCAGCAGATGCATGATTGCGGCGTGCTGGCGCATGTTTTGCCCGAAGGCTGCGCCATTGCCCGCCTTGAGCGCCTGCTGGCCTGCGGCGCGCCTCATGATGAGGCAGTGCTGCTTCTGGCAGCGCTGCTGGCGGGTGACGGGCGTGAGGTGGCGCGGCGGCTGAAGCTGTCGCGTGCGGAGGGCGGGGCGCTGGCCCGTACGCGCGGTATGCCTGTGCCGTGTCCCGGCCTTGATGGCGCTGCCACCCTGCGCCTGCTGGCCGACCATGCCCCGCGCGACCTGATCTGGCGCGCATGGCTGCGGCAGGCGGACGTGCTGGGCCACCCCGATACCGCATGGGACGCCCTGCGCCACCAGCTTGCGCACACGCAGCCCCCGGTCTTTCCGCTCAATGGTGGTGACGTGATGAATGCTGGCTGCCCGCCCGGTGCCGCGGTGGGGCAGGTGCTGGGGCAGGTGCGGCACTGGTGGCTGGAAAACGGCTGTGCGCCGGACCATGCCGCCTGCATCGCACGGCTGCGCGCCGTGCTGGCTGAAGGTGGCGTACGCGCGACATAATTTGTAACCGCATGTCGCGGCGCTTTGTTTTGCGCCGGCTTGCGGCTATAGGCCGATTGATGAACGCAATAAAAATGACCGCGCCGGATCGTGCGGCGGCGCCTGATGCAACGGTGTCGTCACGCCGCCTCATGCGGCGGCTGTGGCGCGAGGAGCTGGCCTGCCACAAGCTGCGTATTCTGGCGGTCATGGTGCTGACGGCGCTCATGGCCATATTCAGCGCGCTCTACCCGCTGGTGATCCAGCGCGCGCTCGACATGTTTGCCGATCATGATCCCCGCATCCTCTATCAGGTGCCCATTCTTGTGGTGGTGATTACGGTGGCCAAGGCCATCTCGCAGTACGGGCAGTCGATTGCGGTGCAGTCGCTGGTGCTGCTGGTGATCCGGGGCCTGCAGGGGCGCATGTTCCATCATCTGGTCAAGGCCGATATCTCGCGCATCGAAACCGAGGCTCCGGCCCAGATCGCGGCCCGCTTCACCACCGATGCCGTCTCGATTCGCGAGGCCATGGTCCGCGCCACCAATGCGCTGGGCGATGCGGTGACCGTGGTGGGGCTGATCGCCTCCATGCTGTACATGGACTGGGAACTCAGCCTGATCGCCGCCGTGCTCTACCCCATCGCCGCCCTGCCGGTACGCAGGCTTGGCAAGCGGCTGCGGCGGGAATCCGGCGGCGTGAATGAACAGATTGGCGAGACCAGCGCCATGCTGGCCGAAAGTTTTGGCCAGTCGCGCACCATCCGCGTCTACCGGCTTGAAACCGAGGAGGAAGGCCGCGCCGCCCGCACGCTCGACATCCTGCATGACCGCCTGCTGCGCATTGCGCGGGGGCGTGCGCGCGTGGACCCGATGCTTGAGGTGCTTGGCGGCGTAGCGGTGGCTGCCGTGCTGGGCTTTGCGGGCTGGCGGGCTACGCAGGGCGGCGCCACGCTGGGCGATTTTTCAGGCTTTGTGGCCGCCCTGCTGCTTGCCGCCCGCCCGCTGCGCGCGCTCGGCACGCTCAACATCGCCCTGCAGGAAGGGCTTGGCGGCCTGCAGCGCGTATTTGACGTGATTGACGAGCCCGTGGCCGTGGCCGAGGCACCCGATGCGGTGGGGCTGCCCGCAGGCGGCGGCGACCTGCGCTTCGAGCAGGTGGCCTTTCGCTACCCCGATGGGCGCATGGGGCTGAACGGGCTGGATTTTGTGGCCGCCCCTGGCCTGACCGTGGCTCTTGTCGGCCCATCAGGGGCGGGCAAGTCGACCGCGCTTTCGCTCATTCCACGCCTGCATGATGTCACCAGCGGGCGCATCACGCTTGACGGGGTGGACCTGCGCCGCCTGATCCTGGCCGACCTGCGCGATGCCATTGCCTATGTCAGCCAGGATACGCTCCTGTTCGACCTGCCGGTGATCGACAATATCCGCATGGGCAACCCCAGGGCTACTGATGCGCAGGTGCATGAAGCAGCCCGGGCGGCTGCGGCCGATACATTCATTCAGGCCCTGCCACAGGGTTATGCCACCGTGGTCGGCCCCGGCGGGCAGCGGCTTTCGGGCGGGCAGCGGCAGCGCGTGGCGCTGGCCCGCGCCCTGCTGCGCAACCCGCGCGTGCTGCTGCTTGATGAGGCGACCAGCGCGCTCGATAGCGAAAGCGAGGCCATCGTGCAGCAGGCGCTCACCCATCTGCGCCAAGGGCGCACGACCATTGTGGTGGCGCATAGGCTTTCCACCGTGCGCTCGGCGGATCTGGTGGTGGTGGTCGCGCAGGGGCAGGCGGTGGAATGCGGCACGCATGATGCGCTGATGGAGCACGATGGCCTGTACGCCCGCATGGTACGCAATCAGGCCTTCACGCTCTGACATGACAGGCGAATGTGCACTTGGGCCGGGGTTGGCGGTTGAAGTGTGGCAAGCTTCGTGCAATGGATTGACCGACCCGTTCGGTCAATGCGCGAAATGACAGGATCAGGGGCTGCAATCAAGTTGATGATGAGGAAAGCTGATGGCCGCGGACGAAGGCAACGCACCTGAAGACGGACAGGACAAAAAGAAAAAGGAAGTATCGCCGCGCCGCAAGCTGATCCTGATCGGTATTGCCGTGGCGGTTGTGGTGCTTGGCGCGCTCTACTGGTTCCTGCACCGCAACGAGGTGGAAACCGATGACGCCTTTACCGCAGGCCGCGCCGTGGCGGTGGCCCCCCATGTGTCCGGCTACGTGACCGAACTGCTGGTCAATGACAACCAGTTCGTTCATCAGGGTGATATCATTGCCCGTATCGATGACCGCAACTGGCGCGCCCAGCGCGACCAGGCGGCGGCCGCCGTCGATATCGCGCGCGCGCAGGTGCAGAATTATACCCTGCTGACCGAGGTGGCCAAAAAGAACTTCCCCGGTCACCTCATGGTGGCCCAGGGCCAGTTGCAGCAGGCACAGGCGCAGGAGTTCAGGGCCGAGACCGATTACCGCCGCCAGCATGGTGTCACCCGTGAGGCGACATCGCAGCAGAACATCGACTACGCCACGGCGGCGCTGAACGCAGCCAGGGCGCAGGTGCTCGAAGCGCAGGGCAACCTTGAAACCGCGCTGCCCGTCATCCCCAACATTGCCAGCACCGAGGCCCGCGTGAGCGAGCAGCAGGCTACCCTGACACAGGCCGAGGCGAAGCTGCGCGAGGCGGAACTGAACGTGGAATGGACCACCATCCGCGCGCCCCATGATGGCTGGATCTCGCAGCGCAACATCGAGCGTGGCACGTATGTCACCGCAGGCCAGACGGTCGTGTCCGTGGTGGAACCGGAAGTGTGGGTCGTGGCCAACTACAAGGAAACGCAGCTCACCCACATGCGTCCGGGCCAGAAGGTGGATATCGCGATCGATGCCTACCCGTTCCTCAGGCTCAGGGGCCATGTTGATTCACTGCAGCTTGGCACGGGGGCGACCTTCAGCGCCTTCCCGCCAGAGAATGCCACGGGCAACTACGTGAAGATCGTGCAGCGCGTGCCGGTCAAGATCCTGATCGACGAGGGGCTGCGCGCCGACCTGCCGCTCTCCATCGGGCTGTCGGTTGAACCTACGGTCCATACGGAATGAGCGCACAGGCAGCGCCCGCGGCCCCGGCGGATGGCGCGGGCTGGAAACCGAAGCACAACCCATGGCTGATCGCCGTGGTTGTGACGGTGGCCGCCTTCATGGAAATTCTCGATACCACCATCGTCAACGTGGCGCTGCCGCATATCGCGGGCAGCCTGTCCTCAACCTATGACGATGCGACCTGGACGCTCACCTCCTATCTGGTGGCCAACGGCATCGTGCTCACCATATCGGGCTGGCTGGGCAAGCTGTTCGGGCGCAAGCGCTATTTCCTGATCTGCATTGCCATGTTCTCGCTCTCGTCGTTCCTGTGCGGCATTGCGACGAGCCTGCCCGAGCTGATCCTGTT
The DNA here is from genome assembly GCF_009834365.1 of Komagataeibacter xylinus. Taxonomy (NCBI): domain Bacteria; kingdom Pseudomonadati; phylum Pseudomonadota; class Alphaproteobacteria; order Acetobacterales; family Acetobacteraceae; genus Komagataeibacter; species Komagataeibacter xylinus. The sequence continues at coordinate 2,148,219 of NZ_CP041348.1, forward strand.
CCGCCTGATGCAGGGCTTTTTTGGCGGTGGGCTGCAGCCCAACCAGCAATCCATCATTCTGGACACCTTCCCGCCCGACAAGCGTGCCGCCGCCTTTGGCCTGACGGCCATCGCCACCGTGGTGGCCCCCGTGCTCGGCCCGTCGCTCGGCGGGTGGATTACGGATAACTATTCGTGGCGGTGGGTGTTCTTCATCAACGTGCCGGTGGGCATCCTTGCCACCATCGCGGTCTCGATCATGGTTGATGATCCGCCATGGGCGCGCAAGCAGCACGCGCCGCTCGATTTCGTTGGCATCGGGCTGATCACCATCGGCTTTGGCTGCCTTGAAGTAGCGGTTGACCGTGGCGAGGACGAGGACTGGTTCGGCTCGCGCATTATCGTCACCATGGCCATCCTTGCCTTTCTCGGCATAGGGGGGGCCATTATCTGGCTGTTGCGGGCGAAAAACCCGGCGGTGGACCTGCGGGTGTTCAAGGACCGCAACTTCGCCGTGGGCACCGGGCTGATGGGCGCGGTAGGCGCACTGCTCTATTCCTCGGCCATTATCGTGCCGCAGTTCTCGCAGCAGATCATGGGCTATACCGCCACGCTGTCGGGGCTGATCCTTTCGCCCGGCGGTATTGTGGTGATCATGCTGATTCCGCTGGTGGGCATTGCGATGAAGTATGTGCAGTTGCGCTACATCATCGCGTTGGGCTTTTTCCTGATGGGCCTGTCCATGATCTGGTCGGCGCAACTGGTGCCCGACCTTGATTTCCGGCATCTGGTGCTGTTCCGCATGAGCCAGACAGGCACGATGGCCTTCCTGTTCGTGCCGATCTCGACCATTACCTACGCCACCTTGCCACGCAACCTGAACGCCGATGGCTCGGCGCTGTTCAGCATGGCGCGTAACGTGCTGGGTTCGCTCAGTATTTCAGGTGCTACGGCCATGGTGACGGAACTGCGCCAGGCGCACCAGAACCAGATGGTGCACTGGATGACACCCTACCATCAGCCCTTCAACGAATATCTGGCCCACAGCCGGGGCGTTGCGGTGATGCGTGGCTACGCGCAGGGCGCGCTCAATAACGTGGCGATGGGGCGGCTGTACAAGGAGTTCCAGCGGCAGGTCGCGATCCTGGCCTATAACGAGGTCTTCATGATCCTTGGTATCGGGTGCATGCTGGTTGTGCCGTTCTGCTTTCTCATGTCGCCGCTCAAGGGCGGGGATAAGTAAGATATAAAAGTTCTTGGTGAAGCTTTTTTCAAAAAGCTTTGAAGAATGTCGCCTTTGTGAAAAAAGGCGGCATCCCAAAACTTTTGTCAGTTTAAGGCAGGAGCAAGGTCATGACAGGGGTGATCCGGGTTGTCTGTGCGGCAGTGATTGAACATGAGCGTCTGCTCGTCGTGCGCAAGCGCGGCACCACGGCCTTCATGCTGCCCGGCGGCAAGCCGGAGGCGGGCGAAAGCCCGGAACAGGCGTTATTGCGTGAAATTGATGAGGAACTGGGCTGCGCCCTCACATTGAGGGCGGAACTGGCAGGTGATTTTTCAGCCCCCGCCGCCAATGAGCCGGGTTATACCGTGCAGGCCCGCATCTGGACCGGGCAACTTGACGGCACGCCCGCCATTGCCGCTGAAATTGCTGAACTGCGCTGGATCACGGCAGCCGATGCAGCAGGGCTGTGCCTTGCTCCGCTGCTCAGTGGCAAAACGTGGACGGCCCTGGCGCGCGCTGGCCTCATGCCTCAGCTGGCAGTGGCGTAAGGCGCGAAATAGGCGGCAAGCCTAGCGTAAATATCTTTTTTTATGCCGACATTGAGGTGGGGCAACTGCGCAAGCTCCACCCATTTCCATAAATCGAATTCGGCGGGCTGGTGCGTATCCAGCCGTATGTCGGCATCCTGCCCGGTAAAGCGCAGGGCGAACCACTGCTGCGTCTGCCCCCGGTAGCGGCCACCAAGCGCCTTGCCAATCAGGTGGGCAGGCAGGTCGTAGCTGAGCCATTCGGGGTAGGCAGCCAGGATCTCGGCTCTGTCAGTGCCAATTTCCTCATGCAGTTCGCGCAATACGGCAACCTGCGGGGTTTCGCCTTCATCAATGCCGCCCTGCGGGCACTGCCACACGCCTTCATCCGGTGGGCCACCCGCGCCCGGCATGTCGGTGCGGCGGGCGACAAGTACCTGCCCGCGCAGGTTGAACACGAGCGCACCCACATTGGGGCGGTAGGGCAGGACGGTCTGGCTGGTCATGAAGACTGGTCTTCCGGCACGATCAGGGGTGAGCCGGCGCTGCGGGCACCGCAGGCGTTGCCGGGGCCGCGGGGGCCTGCTTTTCCGCCGGTGCGGGCGGAGGGGCAGGAGTTGCGGGCGGCGGTGCATCCGGCGTGGTGGCAGGTGCCGCGGGCAATGTGGCGGCAGGCGGCGCGACCTTGGGGGCCGGTGTCGCGGCAGCAGGCGCAGGGGCCGCTGCCTTATCCGCATGGGGTGCGGGTGGCTCGGGCGACACCGGCAGCCCGGCCATGGAGCGCACGACCCGCAGCCCTTCCTGCAACTGGAAGTCGGTCGTGGGCTTGGTCGGGTCATATTCCGGCCAGCTTGCGGGCGGCTGGGCCGGGATGGTCTTGGCTATGGCGGGCAGATCGGTGCGCGTGGGCGCCTGGGCCGTATTGCCGCCCCGGTTCTTGATGATGTGCGCAAGATCGGCTTCGTGAATGCTGTAGCCGCTATCATCATGCGCCTCGCGCACGGGAATGTCGGGGATGATGCCCAGACCCTGGATGGACCGGCCTGATGGCGTGTAGTAGCGCGCCGTGGTCAGGCGGATCGCACCCTCGCCGGGAATGGGCAGGATGGTCTGCACCGAGCCCTTGCCAAAGGTCTTCTCGCCAAGCAGTACGGCACGCTGATGGTCCTGCAGCGCACCGGCCACGATTTCACTGGCCGAGGCCGAGCCACCATTGATCAGCACCACAATGGGCAGACCGCCGGTAATGTCGGTATTATGCGCATCCCAGCGCTGGCTGTCCTGCGGGTGGCGGGCGCGGGTGGAAACGATCTCGCCACTGCGGACAAAGTCGGAGCCCACATCGATCGCCTGGGTGAGCAGGCCGCCGGGGTCGGAGCGCAGGTCGATGATCAGGCCCGCCATCTTGTTATGGGTCTGGGCCTGCAGTTTCTTGTAGGCCGCCATCAGGCCGGACTGCGTTTCCTCGTTGAACTGCGCGATTCGGATATAGCCGATAGTGTCATACAGCGCGGACTTGATGACCTGCAGCGGAATGATGGCGCGTGTGAGGGTGACGATGACGGGCTTGGGCGTCTTTTCACGGATCAGGGTCAGGGTGATGCGCGTATCGGGTTTGCCGCGCATGCGGGTCACGACCTGATCGAGCGGCTGTCCATCGATGTTCTTGCCATCGATCGCCACGATGAAGTCACCGGGCTTGATGCCAGCGCGGGCGGCAGGCGTATCATCGATGGGGGAGACCACGCGCACGTGCCCGTCCTCGCCCTGCACCTCCAGGCCGAGGCCGCCAAACGAGCCCTTGGTCTGGACCTGCAGGTCGGAGAACTGCTTCTCGGTCATGTAGGAGGAGTGCGGGTCCAGCCCGCTCAGCATGCCGTTGAGCGCGTTGGTGATGAGGTCGCGCGTCGAGACCGGCTCGACGTAATTGGCCTTCACCTTCTCCAGCACGTAACCGAACAGGAACATGAGCTGTTCGATTTCCTGAGGGGAATTGTCATCCTTCGAGACTGTATCCGCCGCATGGGCCATGGGGGCGAAGCCGCCCCACCTGCTGGCTGAATAGTGGGCAATCTGCGGGGCCGCCACGATCCCTGCAAGAAAGGCGCAACCGATCAGCAGGCCATTACGGAATTTCATGCGTCGTTGTCTCCTGGGTGCCCGCCGCCATGCTCCGGCAGGCCTGCACGTAATCTTCGCGTTGCGTTGTAACGTGGTCTTGCCCATCCGTCACGGGTCGGTACCATATACCGAACCTTTGCCGGGGACAAAACCGCCTTGCGCGCCATTACAGGTATGGCGCCGGATTGACCGTGCTCCCCCCGTGGCGCAACTGCACGAACAGGGTTGGCCGCGAGCCGCCGCCGCTCCATTGCGGCATCTGCCCCACCGCCGCCCCACGGCTGACCTGCTGGCCCGCGGCTACCGCAATCTCGCCTAGTCCCGCCAGCACGAAGCGGTAATGCTTGCCACAGTCAAGGATCATCATCTGACCATAGGTACGGAACGGCCCGGCAAAATCAATGCGCCCCGTGCATGGCGCGCGCACGCTTGCGCGTGAGGGCGGCGCGTAGGTAATGCCGGTGGCGGGTCCGCTTTCGGTCGGGTGGCCCCAGCCGGTCAGCACCGTGCCCGCCACGGGCGCGCCCGCGCTGGCGTTGGCGGTGCTGATGCCGGGGCCCGCGCCATCGGCCATTTCATGCGCCTGGCGGCGGGCTGCGGTGGCGGCCTGCATGTTATGCGCGCGCTCGGCGGCGCGGGCGGCCTGTTCAAGATTTTTTTCGGCCTGTTCCTCGGTTTCCTCGATGCGGGTGATGGCGTCCTGCACGTCTGATGCGCGGCGGGCGGCCTCTTCCACTGCCTGCGTGGCGCTTTGCGCTGCGGCATTCGAGCGCTGCTGGGCCTCAAGGGCGGCGTGGGCGGCGCGGTTGACCGCATCGCGCTGGCTTTCGCGCTGGGTTACGACCTGACGCATCTGCTGCTGCTGGCGGCCGAGTTCATCATCAAGGGCGAGCAGGCGGGCGCGGCGGTCATGTATGGCGCGGGCCTGCCGGGCGATGTCGGTCATCATGCCGTGCACCACCAGCAGGCCGGTCACGGCGCGGTCAGCGGGAAGTGGCACGGCCAGCAATGTGTCGGCGGGGTAGAGCGACAGGCGCTCGGCCAGCGGAAGCAGGGGGGCGAGGCGGGCGACCTGGGTTGCAAGCTGCTGGCGGAGTGCCGCCTGCTCGGCATGCAGGTCGCCAATACGGTCGTCAATATCGGCGGCCTGCTGCTCGGTCTGTTGCAGCCGGGCCGTGGCGTCCACCGTGGCGGCGGAGAGGCTGGCGGCTTTTTCGGCATCGGCGCGGGCCTGCTCGCGGGCCTCCTGCTGCTCCTTGCGGCGGGTCTCGAGGTCGTGGGCCTGCTGCTGCTCGCGTGCCAGCAGGTTTTCATGTGCGGTACGGGCGGCCTCAAGCTGCTGGCGGATGCGCTGCTCGCTGGCCGTGGAGGCATGGGGGGCAGTGTGCGTGGCATGGCCCGTGCGGGCATGGGGCGTGCTGCCCCCCGCATGGGTGGATACGGCCCCGGCAGGTGCGTGTGTCGCGCATAGAAGCAGGAACCCGCTGGCCAGGCAGACCGGCCAGCGGGCTTTGGAATGCAGGCTTGGTGTCAGGATGGCGTGGGCCCATCCAGCAGTGAGTGCCCGGTCATGGCGGCGGGCTGGGGCAGGTGCATGAGCTGCAGCAGCGTGGGGGCCAGATCGGCCAGGCGGCCATCATGCAGCCCGATGCCCTGCGGCCCACCCGCGAGCACCACGGGCACCACATTGAGCGTGTGCGCGGTGTGGGGGCCGTTGGTTTCGGGGTCGAACATGGTTTCCGCATTACCGTGATCGGCGGTGACCAGCAATGCGCCGCCTGCATGTTCGATGGCGTGGGCAATGCGGCCCAGCCCCGTATCCACCGCCTCGACCGCCTTGATGGCGGCAGAGAGCACGCCGGTATGGCCCACCATGTCGGCATTGGCGAAGTTGAGCACGATCAGGTCGTATTTGCCGCTGCCGATCGCCTCCACCGCGCGGTCGGTCAGTTCGGGGGCCGACATTTCGGGCTGGAGGTCATAGGTCGCGACCTTGGGGGAGGGCACCATGATCCGGTCCTCGCCCGCAAGCTGTGCTTCACGCCCGCCATTGAGGAAGTAGGTCACGTGCGGGTATTTTTCCGTCTCGGCCATGCGCAGCTGTTTCAGCCCGGCAGCACTCACCACATCACCCAGCAGGTCATGCAGGGACTGCGGCGGGAACAGCACGGTAATCAGCTCGGCCAGCCGGTCGCTGTAGCGGGTCATGCCGGTGACAGCGGCGAAGTTGACCAGTTTCGTGCGCGTAAAACCCTCAAAATCCGGCTCGAGCAGCGCATCGAGCAACTGGCGGATGCGGTCGGCGCGGAAGTTGAAGCTCAGCACCCCATCGCCATCGCGCATGCCGCCATATTCGCCGATGACGGTGGGGATGACGAACTCATCGGTGGTGCCAGCCTCATAGGCCTTGTCGAGCACATCGAGGGCATCACCCGCATGTGGGCCTTCACCGGCTACGATGGCGTTGTAGGTCTTCTCCACCCGGTCCCAGCGGCGGTCGCGGTCCATGGCGTAATAGCGGCCTGACACGGTGCCGATGCGCACGCCCTCGGGCAGGGCCGAGAGCAGTTTGCACACATAGCCGTGCCCGGATTGCGGGGCGGTGTCGCGGCCATCGGTAAAGATGTGCATGGTCACCGGCACGCCGGCTGCGCGCACGATACGGGCAAGCGCCACGGCATGATCCTGATGCGCATGCACGCCACCGGGCGAGACAAGGCCCATGAGGTGGCAGGTACCGCCGGTTTTTTTCAGCGCGGCAATGAAATCGCGCATCACGGCGCTGTCTGCCACCGTGCCATCGGCCAGGCCCGTGCTGATGCGCGGCAGTTCCTGCATGACCACGCGGCCCGCGCCGATATTGAGGTGGCCGACCTCGGAATTGCCCATCTGCCCACCCGGCAGGCCCACGTCCTCGCCACACGTTTTCAGGAAGGCGCGGGGGCCGGTCGCCCATAATTTATCAAAAGCGGGGGTACGGGCGGCCCTGACCGCGTTATTGGCTTCATCCTCGCGCCAGCCGAATCCATCCAGCACCACCAGCATGACGGGGCGGGGCGGGGTGTTCACCGTTTCATGGTCGTTCATGGGGTTATTTTCTCCCTGTTTTATTTTGTGTGGCATGATGCCCTAAAAGCGTTCAGCGTCAAATGCCTCTGTAGCCAAGGAAGGAAGCAGCCATGTCTGATCCCGCAAGCAGGGGAGGTGCCGCATGCGGCTGCCTGAGCCCCGAGCAGTTGCGCATATTGCGCGAACACGGCACCGAGCGCCCCGGCTCCAGCCCGCTGAATAACGAAAAGCGTGCTGGGGAATATCGTTGCGCGGGCTGTGGCACGCCGCTGTTTTATTCTGGCACGAAATATGAAAGTGGCAGCGGCTGGCCTTCGTTTTTCGAGGCCATTCCCGGCGCGGTCGGCACCACCACCGATACCACCCACGGCATGACCCGCACGGAGGTGCACTGCGCGCAGTGCCACGGGCATCTGGGCCATGTGTTTCCCGATGGGCCGCCGCCTACCGGCCTGCGCTATTGCATGAACGGGCTGGCCCTGACATTCGTGCCGCGTGACGGTGCTGGCTGAAACACGCACCGGAAGAAAGTTTTTGGTGAAGCTTTTTTCAGGATGCTTTGAAAAACGCGGCATCCGAAAACTTTCATGACCTTTTAGAAGGAATAAAGATGACCGAGCCTGCCACCCCGCATGATGCGGGTGTTGTTGTTGTCGATCACCCGCTGGTGCAGCACAAGCTGACGCTGATGCGCGAACGCCAGACCTCGACCGGGGAATTCCGCAGGCTTGCGCGTGAACTCAGCCTGCTGCTGGGCTATGAGGCAATGCGTGACCTGCCGCTCGAGCCGGTGGAAATCAACACCCCCATGGAGCGCATGGAGGCCCGGCGGCTGGCGGGCAAGAAGCTGTGCCTTGTTTCGATCCTGCGCGCTGGCAATGGCATTCTTGACGGGCTGCTCGACCTTGTGCCCTCGGCGCGTATTGGTCATGTCGGGCTGTACCGCGACCCTGAAACGCTGGAGCCGGTCGAATATTACCTCAAACTGCCCGATGATGTCGGCAACCGGATCTGCCTTGTGGTTGACCCCATGCTGGCCACAGGCCACAGCGCCGTGGCCGCCATTGACCGGCTGAAGCAGGCTGGCTGCAACAGGATGGTGTTCGTATGCCTGCTCGCCTCGCCCGAAGGGGTGGCCTGCCTGCGCAGGGCGCACCCCGATGTGCGGATCGTGACCTGCGCGATTGATCGCGGGCTGGATGAGCACGGCTATATCCGCCCCGGTCTGGGCGATGCGGGAGACCGGCTGTTCGGTACGAAATAAGCAGAAGTTTTTGGTGAAGCTTTTTTCAAAAAGCTTCGAAAAATGCCGTTTTTCTTAGAGCACGCTGCGAATAGATTGAATCATAGGATTCCAAAAGGGCGTCTGATGTGATTCAAGATGAAGACTGGTGAAGGAGGCCAGCCTTCATGCCAAAAGCTTACTCGCAGGATTTACGAGACCGCGTGATTGATGCGGTGGAGAAAGACGGCATGAGTTGCCGGGCAGCGGCGCGGCGTTTCGGCGTGAGTGATTCTTCAGCGATCAAATGGGTGCAGCGCGCAAGACGCATCGGAGATCGGTGCTGCGCCGGCACGGGCGGGCATCGTCCCTCGAAAACCAGACCTGAACGGGCCTGGCTGCTGGCCATCATTGATGCCGAACCTGATATCACCCTTGCGGCGCTGTCGATCCGACTGCGCGAGGAGCGTGGCGTTCAGGCCGACACAGGCATGCTCTCGCGCTTTTTCCAATCCGAAGGGATCAGCTTCAAAAAAAAGCGTGCTGCCCTGCGAGCAGGATCGGCCTGACGTCGCGCGCAAGCGTAAATTCTGGAAGCGCTATCAGGCCGATATAGATCCCACGCATCTGGTCTTTATCGACGAAACCTGGGCCAAGACCAACATGACGCGCACGCACGGCCGTTGCCGCAAAGGTGAGAGACTGAGAGCCAGAGTCCCTCATGGCCACTGGAAGACACTGACCTTTCTGGCTGCCTTGCGTCATGACCGGATCACCGCACCCTGCGTTCTCGACGGACCGATCAACGGGCGCAGTTTTTTGGCCTATGTCGAGCAGTTTCTGGTTCCAACACTCAAGCCGGGCGATATCGTCGTGCTCGACAATCTCGGCAGTCACAAGGGCGATGCGGTTCGCAAGGCCATTCGGGCTGTCGGGGCGAGGATGATCTTCCTGCCGCCCTACAGTCCCGATCTCAATCCGATCGAACAGGCCTTCGCCAAACTCAAGACTTTGCTGCGAAAAGCCGCAGAGAGATCCGTTGAGACAACATGGAAACGCATCGGCGAACTCATCAAATGCTTCTCTCCACGGGAATGCGCCAATTATCTCAAGAACTCAGGATACGCATCAATCTAATCACAGAATGCTCTAAAAGACGGCACCCGGAAACGTTTATGTTCTGTTTCTGGGTGCCAGCGTCAGGCCCGGCGAACGATATAGGTCTTGGCCAGTTCGGCTTCGAGTGCCCGGGCATGTTCGGGGTCACGCGCCTCGATCATCACTTCAAGCTCGGCGGCCTGCACGCTTGGCGTGGTGAACAGGCGCTGGTGCGAGACCTCGATGATGTTGCCGCCCTCATCGCCAATCTTGCGCGAGATGTCGGCCAGCACGCCGGGGCGGTCGGGTATTTCCATTTTCAGGCACAACAGCCGCCCGTCGCGCAGCAGCGAGCGCAGCAGGGTGTTGGCCAGGATGCGGCTGTCGATATTGCCACCCGTAATGGGCAGCGCCACGCGCTTGCCCCGGAACAGTTCGGGGTAGGTCAGCACGGCGGCAAGGGCCGTGGCCCCCGCGCCCTCGCTCACCTGCTTGGCGCCTTCGGCCAGCATGGTAATTGCGGTCTCGATCGCGCTTTCCGGCACGACCAGTACGCTGGAGACGAGTTCGCGAATGACCTCGAGCGGCTGGCGGCCGATCTGCAGCACCGCGATGCCCTCGGCAATGGTGGCCCCGCCCGGTGGCATGACCTCATCACCGGGGAAACCCGCGAGCGAGGAAAAGTTTTCCACCTGCACGCCAATAATGTCCATGCCCGGCTGGAGCGCCCGCCCGGCCACGGCGCAGCCCGAGAGCAGGCCACCACCGCCAATGGGGCAGACGAAGGTGTCAAGCGGGCCAGCATCCTCGAACAGTTCGAGCGCGAACGTGCCCTGTCCGGCCATGACCTCGGGGTCATCATAGGGGTGCACGAACACGCGCCCCTCGCGCTGGCACAGCATGTTGGCATGTGCCGTGGCCTCGGCGAAGTTGTTGCCTTCAAGCACCACGGTGGCCCCCCACGCAGCAGTGCGCGTGACCTTGGCGGCAGGGGTAAAGCGCGGCATGACAATCACCGCGTCAATACCAAGCAGTGAGGCATGGCGGGCCACACCCTGCGCATGGTTGCCCGCTGATACGGTAATCACGCCGCGCTCGCGCTCGCGCGGGGTGAGCAGGGCGAGCTTGTTGGCTGCCCCGCGCTCCTTGAACGAGCCCACCGCCTGCAGGTTATCGAGCTTGAGCACGATATCCGCGCCGGTCGCGCGTGAGAGGGTCTGGCACGGGATGGTGGGCGTGTGCAGCACGCGCCCCTTTATCCGCTTTGCGGCTGCGGTGATATCTTCAAGCGTGATCACGGGTTTATGGCCTAGCCGTAGGTAACTTCCAGGATTTCGTAGGTCCGGTCGCCGCCGGGGGCGGGCACGGACACGCTGTCGCCCACGCTCTTGCCAATCAGCGACTTGGCCAGCGGCGAGGAAATGGACAGAAGCCCCTGCTTGATGTCGGCCTCGTACACGCCCACGATCTGGTAGGTGGCTTCCCTGTCGGTTTCCTCATCGACGAGCTTGACGCGCGCGCCAAACTTGACCTGATCGCCCGAGAGCGAGGCGGGATCGATCACCTCCACGGAGGAGACGATTTCCTCAAGTTCCTGAATGCGGCCTTCGGTAAAGGACTGGCGCTCACGCGCGGCATGGTATTCTGCGTTTTCCGAAAGGTCGCCATGGCTCCGCGCTTCGGCAATGGCGCGTATGATCGCGGGGCGTTCTTCACTCTTGAGCTTGCGCAGTTCGTCTTCAAGCCGTTCGAGCCCGGGGGCTGTCATCGGAAATTTCTGCAAGGTTTGTCCCCGAGGTGAAGGTCAGTTTCCGCAACTGACGGTTGGTTGCTGTGTCCGGGCGTATTGCCTGTAATACGACACGGGCAGCCTGCCAGCCCAAGGAGCCAGCAGACCGCCCGCGTCGTGGCGATGCGCTCAGAATGATCCCTTAAAATAGGATTGAAGCGGCGCGACTTCAAGAACCCCCTCGCGCATGGCCGAAATGGCATGCGTTGCGGCCCGTGCCCCCGCAATGGTGGTGTAGTGCGGAATGCCATGGGTGAGCGCCGAGCGGCGGATGTCAAAGCTGTCGCTGACCGCCTGCGCGCCCTGTGCGGTGTTGATGACCATCTGGATCTCGCCCGAGCGGATGGCATCGACACAGTTGGGGCGGCCTTCGAGCACCTTGTTGATCACGTCCACCGCAACACCGGCTTCGCGCAGGTATTTGGCGGTGCCGCGCGTGGCTACGACCCTGAAGCCCATCTCGACAAGCAGGCGGCCAATCGACTTGACCGCGGCCTTGTCGCTATCGCGCACCGACAGGAACACCGTGCCCGAAAGCGGCAGCTTCACGCCTGCCGCAAGCTGTGATTTGGCAAATGCGCGCTCGAACGAGGCATCAAGCCCCATGACCTCACCGGTCGAGCGCATCTCGGGGCCGAGGATCGTATCCACGTCGGGGAAGCGGTTGAAGGGGAACACCGCCTCCTTCACCGCCACATGCGGGGCCACGGCACGGTCATCAAGCCGGAACTCGGCCAGTTTCGCGCCGGCCATGACGCGTGCGCCGATCTTGGCCACCGGCACGCCGGTCGCCTTGGCCACGAAGGGCACGGTGCGCGAGGCGCGGGGATTGACCTCGAGCACGAAGATCTCCTGCCCCTTGATCGCGTACTGCACGTTCATCAGGCCCACAATGCCTAGTTCACGTGCCATGGCCTCGGTCTGGGCCTTGAGCTCGGTCACGATGGCGGGCGAGAGCGTGTAGGGTGGCAGCGAGCAGGCGCTGTCACCCGAATGGATGCCTGCCTCCTCGATGTGTTCCATCACGCCAGCCACATAGACTTCCCTGCCATCGGCAATGCAGTCCACGTCGGCCTCGATCGCATCGTTCAGGTAGTGGTCGATCAGCACCGGGCCGTTGGCGACTTCCGCACCTGCAAGCTGGAGGGCCACGCGCATGTAGCGCTGCAGGCTCGCGCGGTCATGCACGATCTCCATCGCCCGACCACCGAGCACGTAGGACGGGCGGACCACCACCGGGTAGCCGATCTTC